>CABZXV010000005.1 GCA_902529785.1 uncultured Pelagibacteraceae bacterium | reverse complement strand
TTATAGAGATAACACTTTAATGTTATTTGCAGATGCAAAAAAAATGACAGAGGAAATAGTAAAAAGTTTGTAAATTGACTAAAATCTTTTGTGATATTGCTGATAAAAGTTTAATTAAAAAATTCAATAAGAAGAAAATAGTTAAAGGTTTTACTACGAACCCAAGCCTAATGAGAAAAGCTGGAGCTAAAGATTACAAAATTTACAGCCTTCAAATTCTTAAAGCGACAAACAAACCAGTTTCATGTGAAGTTTTTGCAGATGATGAAAAAAATATGATTTTGCAAGGTGATAAAATTAGTAAATGGGGTACAAATGTTTATGTAAAGGTTCCAGTTTTAAACTCTAAAGGTAAGTTTATGGGTAGAGTAATAAAAAACTTAAATTCCAAAAAAATAAAATTAAATATTACTGCCGTTTATACACATAGACAAACTAGACAAATACTAAATTGTATTAATAAAAAGACAAAAGTTATTATTTCTATTTTTGCAGGTAGAATGGCTGATACTGGCAAAGATCCACTAAAAATATTTAAAAAAAGTATAATTTTGGCAAAAAATTATAAAAATGTCGAAATTCTTTGGGCGAGCACAAGGGAGCCATACAATTATATTCAAGCTAGAAGTTTAAATTGTCATATAATTACTGCTCCTCCTGAAATTATTGAAAAAATAGAAAACTTTGGAAAATCTTATTTAAAACTAACAACCGACACAGTTAAAGGTTTCCTTAAAGATAGCAAAAAATCTAAATTTAAAATTTAATATGTCAAAAAGTGATATAAAAATTAGCTCAAACAGAAGTTTTGGAATTGTATTTTTTATTGTTTTCTTAATTATATCAATTTACCCATTGCTAAATGATAACTCAATTAGACTATGGTCTCTTGGATTAAGTATAATATTTTTAATTCTTGGTCTGTTTAACTCTAAAATACTTAAACCACTTAATATAATTTGGTTTAAATTTGGATTATTTCTTGGAACAATATTATCTCCAATAATTATGGGTATTATATTCTTTCTAGTAGTCACCCCAACAGGACTAATAATGAAATTTTTTAGAAAAGACTTGCTGAACCTTAAATTTAATAATAGAAAATCTTATTGGATTAATAAGAGTGGTCCAAAAAGTAAAATGAAAAACCAATATTAAATGAGTTTTATAAAAGAGTTTTTGGAATTTTTAAAAGAAAGAAAAAAGTACTGGCTTTTACCAATCATAATTGTTTTGGTAATATTTGGAGGTTTAATAGTTTTAAGCCAAGGTTCAGCGGTAGCTCCTTTCATTTACACAATTTTTTAAGTGAGATATATCCTAGGAATATCAGCTTTTTATCATGATAGTGCTGCATGTATCTTGGCAGATGGCAAGATTATAGCTGCAGCTCAAGAAGAAAGATTTACAAGAGTAAAACATGATTATAGTTATCCAATTAATTCAATAAATTTTGTGTTAGAATATTCAGGAATTAAGTTAAGTGATGTTGAGAAAATTATCTTTTTTGAAAAACCTTTTCTTAAATTTGAAAGACTTCTAGAAACCTATGTGGCTTTTGCCCCTAAAGGCTTTATCTCTTTTAGTAAAGCTATGCCCGTATGGATTAAAGAAAAACTATTTCAAAAGAACTTACTTTTTAATAAATTAAAACAACATGATCAGAATTTTACTGATCAAAATAAAATTTATTTTTCAGATCATCATTTGAGTCATGCAGCTAGTGCTTTCTTCCCATCGCCATTTGAAGAAGCGGTTATATTAACTGCAGATGGTGTGGGGGAATGGGCAACAACAACCGTTGCAATAGGCAAAGGAAATGAATTAGAAATTAAAAAAGAAATTCATTTTCCCCACTCTTTAGGTCTACTCTATTCTGCTTTTACGTATTTCACTGGATTTAAAGTAAACAGTGGTGAATATAAATTAATGGGGCTAGCACCTTATGGTGAACCAAAATTTGTTGATAAGATATTAAAGATAGTCGATATAAAAGATGATGGATCTTTTAGATTAGATCAAAGTTATTTTAGTTATGCCACAGGACTGACAATGACAAATAAAAAATTTGAAGTTTTATTTGGGCAAAAACCAAGAAAACCAGAAACAGAAAAAATTTCCCAGTTTCATATGGACATTGCTGCTTCAATTCAAAAGGTTACAGAGGATATAATGTTAAAATTAGTTAGTTCTATAAAAGAGGAATATAAGTTAGACAATTTGTGCTTAGCTGGCGGTGTTGCATTGAACTGTGTAGCTAATGGAAAGTTATTAGAGAAGAAAATTTTTAAAAATATCTGGGTTCAGCCAGCGGCAGGAGATGCTGGAGGATCTTTAGGTGCTGCGTTAGCTTTTTGGTATACTGAGGAAAAAAGTGAGAGAAAAGTATCTATTAATGATGATATGCAAGGCTCATATTTAGGACCTGAATATTCTCAAGAAGAGATAGAGAGAGACTTAAAAAAGTTAAATGCAAAATTTAACGTACTATCAAAGGATGAAATAATCACTGAAACTGCTAAATATTTGTCTGAAGGAAAAGCGATAGGATGGTTCCAGGGTAGGATGGAATTTGGTCCAAGAGCATTAGGCTGCAGATCTATTTTGGGTGACCCTAGGTCAGAGACGATGCAAAAAAGTTTAAACTTAAAAGTAAAATACAGAGAGAGTTTTAGACCTTTTGCCCCGTCTGTATTAAGAGAAAAAGTAGGTGAATGGTTTGAATTAGATGTGGATAGCCCATATATGCTTATTGTAGCTAATATAAAAAATCAAAAAAAAATTAAAATGACAAAGGAACAACACAAGTTATTTGGTATTGAAAAATTAAATATCAAAAGATCTGAAATACCTGCAGTAACTCATGTTGATTATTCTGCCAGAGTCCAAACAGTGCATAAAAACACAAATGAGCTTTATTATAAATTAATAAAAAGATTTAATGAAATTACTGATTGTCCTGTTTTAATTAATACTTCATTTAATGTAAGAGGGGAACCTATTGTAAATACTCCCAATGATGCTTTTAAATGTTTTATGGGAACAAAATTGGATTTTTTAGTTATTGGAAACTGTTTTTTAGATAAGTCAAAACAATCAGCTGAACTTAAAACTGATTATAAGGATAGTTTTCAACTTGATTAAATTGGTTGCGGGGGACGGATTTGAACCGCCGACCTCAAGGTTATGAGCCTTGCGAGCTACCAGGCTGCTCCACCCCGCGATATTTAAATTCTATTTTTTAATTTATTAAGTTTTTTAACTCTTTTTATATTTTCTTGAAGAATTCTTTTTTTCTTCTCTGATGGTTTTTCATATGTATTTTTTAATTTAATTATTTTGAAGAAACCATCTCTTTGTAGTTTTCTTTTTAAAACTCTTAAAGCTTGCTCTATATTATTATCTTTTACTTCTATTTTAATAACTACCTCCTAAAAGTGTATTGACTAGCACTTTATTTTTTGTTTGTCTATTTAATTTACTTTTCATAGTTTATTTTAAATTTTGTAACTTTTCTTTTTCCTTTTTTTCTCTTTTTATTCTTCTATCTGCTTTATCAAGGGCATCAACTAATTCTTTTTGTGTAAATAGACCCATAGCGACAGGATCCTTCGCATTCAAATTATTAAAGTTCCAATAACTTTTATTTCTTATAGCAGTTGCAGAATTTTTAGTAATACCTACTAATTTTGCAATTTGAGAATCTTTAAGAATAGAATGCTGCTTAATTAGCCATAAGGCTGAGTCCGGCTTATCTTGTCTTTTAGATAGAGGAATATATTTTTTTGATTTTTTTTCTTCACTTTTAATGCCTATCTCATTCTCTTTTAGTGTCAAAGGTCTATCTGGGTCGTTTGACGAAAGATTTATTTCATCTAAAGTGAGTTGACGAGCTATAATTGGATTATATCCAACAATCCCTTTAGCTACATCGCCATCTGCTATACCCTGAACCTCAACTTCATGAAGTTTACAGAAATCTGCAATTTGTTTAAAAGTCAACGATGTGTTTTCTACTAGCCATACAGCTGTGGCCATAGGCATTAATGGTGCATTACTCATTATTTGTTTTCTGATCTAAAATTTTGGAATTTTTTATTAAATTTACTTACACGACCTTTATCTAGAATTTTTTGTTTTCCACCCGTCCAGGCAGAATGAGATATAGGATCAATCTCAAGTTTTAGAGTCTCTCCTTCTGAGCCCCAAGTTGATCTTGTTTCAAAACGACTACCATCGGTCATTTCAACTTGAATTGTATGATAATCTGGATGTAAGTTTTTTTTCATAGGCGGTCTTATAACAAAAAGTTAGATAAAAACAATTAAAAGTTATCTAGTTTTTCCATCATTTTTGAATAAATATTATTACTTGCTGCCCTTATATCTATGGAGTTTTCACTAAACTTTTTAATATCATTCGTAGCTCCACCAGCTTCTTGAACTATGAGTACTCCAGCAGCCACATCCCACAAATTAATTTTATTCTGAAAAAAACCGTCTAATCTACCAGATCCCACATAAGCCAAGTCCAGAGCTGCACAGCCTGTATTTCTCATGTTTAAAACAGGAAATATATTTTTCAGTCCATTCTGATCGGACGAAAATAAACAATCTTCTAAATTACTTTTTTTAGATACCCGAATTCTATGATTATTAAAATATGCTCCATTTCCTTTATCTGCAAAAAAAATTTCGTTTTTTATAGGATCAAATATTAATGCTGATTTTATTTCACCATCGATCTTAAGTGCAACTGAAATAGCAAAATGAGGTATTCCATGTAAAAAATTTGTTGTTCCATCAATTGGATCAATTATCCAAATGTTATTTTTATCTTTATTCTCAATTTTTCCACTTTCTTCGCTTAAAAAAGAATAACTTTTTTTTGCTTTCATTAACTCATCTATAAGTATCTCCTCTACTCTTTTATCAGTTTTGGTTACAAAATCTCTTGGACCTTTTTTTGCTACTTGTAAATTTTCAACTTCGCCAAAATCTCTTATTATTACCTTTGATGCTTTTTCACAAGCTTTGATCATAACATTTAAATTAGGAGATATAGAATTCATTATTTAAATCTTTTTTACATATTCGAGTGTTCTAGTATCTAAAATTATTTCATCTTCAGACTCTATAAATGGCGGCACTTGTATTTTGACTCCATTATCTAAGATTGCAGGCTTGTAAGATGATGATACTGTCTGACCTTTTAAAGCTGCATCGGTTGAAATAATTTTACAATTTATTTGATTTGGAAGTTCTACTGAAATTGCATTATCATTATAAAAACTGACAGTTACATCTAAGTTTTCGGTTAATAATTTACCTTTTTCTCCAATAGTGTCTTTATTAATTTCAATTTGCTCAAAAGATTTAGGGTCCATAAAAAAATAATTATTTTCGTCAGAATAAAGATAATTATAATTTTTCTCTTCAAGTGAAGCTTTTTCAACAGTCTCACTTGATCTAAATCTCTCATTTAATTTAGTATTTTTTCCAACACTTTTCATTTCTACTTGAGCAAAAGCACCACCTTTTCCTGGCTTCACATGCTGGGTTTTTAAAACTTGCCATAAATCATTTTTATATTCTAAAAGCATTCCAACTCTAATTTCTCCAGCATTTATTTTCATTTCAATATTCCAATTGCTTGATTTGGTTTATATTTTTTATTTTTCCAAATGTAGCTTGAAATAGCTAAAAAATTAGCTTTATTCAATAATAGATTTTTGTAATTGCTCGAATTGATTCCACCAATTGCTACTTTTGGAATATTAGTTATTTTATCAACTTCATTTAAAATTTTGACATTTGCTTGATATTTGGTTTTTTTGGTTTTTGATTGATAAAAAGCTCCAAAAGCTAAGTAATTTACTTTTGAATTAATTGCATTTTTTGCAAGCCTTAAAGAGTTATGACAAGTAATGCCAATTATCTTATTTCCAATTATACTACGTGCTTTTTCAATTTTCATATCTTTTTGACCAAGATGACAACCATCAGCACCAAGTCTTCTGGCTAACAAAGGATCATCATTTACAATAAATTTTACTCTTTTAGTTTTACATATTTTTTTTATTTTTCTGCCGATAATAATTTTTTGATCAAATGAATATTTTTTTAGTCTCATTTGGAAAAAACTCACTTTGTTTGTGTCTAATACTAATCTGAGATTTTCATAAAAATTTTTGCTAATTTTATTTGGAGAGATAAGGTAAATAAATTTTTTTTTATTTATTTTCAAGTTCTTTCGACCATTTCCCTTTAGTGGCTAGAGAGCACATTTTAGCTCTATGATTAAAAGTATTTTGAGTTAACACTTTGTCTTTTGTATTTTTTGACCACTCCTTAAGTGCACTTTGTTGTAGAGCTCTACCATATGAATAAGTCATTATAAATTTAGTATTGTTATGTTTATTAATTAAATCCAAATTTTCTGTAGCCTCAATTTCTGATTGACCCCCTGACAAGAAAGCAATGCCCGGTACTTCACTTGGAACTGACTTTTTTAAACATTCCAGAGTTTTTTGTGCAACCTCTTCATTAGAAATTTTTATTTTTGATTTATTTCCATCTAATATCATATTAGGTTTTAAAATAATCCCAGAAAGATCAACTTTATGTAATATTAATTCTTCAAAACATCTTTGGATAACCTCAGATGTTTTATTTAAGCATTCATCTGCTGAATGATCACCATCCATTAATACTTCGGGCTCTACTATTGGAACCATTTTATTTTCCTGAGCCAGTGCAGCATATCTCGCAAGTGCATGTGCATTTGTATGAATTGCAAGGTTTGATGGATATTTATCATTTATAGAATAAACAGCTCTCCACTTTGTAAATCTTGCGCCAAGTTCGTAATATTTTTTTAATCTTTCTCTTAGTCCGTCTAAACCTTCGGTAATTTTTTCTACTTTTGAGTTTGCTAAATTTTTTGCACCAGTATCAACTTTAATTCCTGGCAGTGCACCAGAAGAAGCAATCAAATCAGGTATTGAGTTTTCAAAACTTGTGGTTTGATTGATTGTTTCGTCATAAAGAATTACACCACCTATGTGCTCTTTCATAGATTCAGATGAAAACAATATTTCCCTAAATTTAAGTCTATTTTCTGGGGTGGATTCAACATTTACTGCTGTAAGCCTTTTTGTCATAGTTCCATTGCTTTCATCAGCCGCAAGAATACCCTTGCCATTAGAAATTATTTTATTTGCGATTTGATTGAGTTCAGACATATTAATTTAAAGCGGTTATACCAGGAAGCTTTTCACCTTCAAGATATTCTAGAAATGCTCCACCTGCAGTTGAAACAAAATTGAAATTGTTAATTAAATTCAGGCTGTTTAATAATGAAACTGTATCACCCCCACCTATAACTGAAAAAATTTTATTTGCTTTATTATTTTCGGAAATCTTTTTTGCTATTTTAATACTTCCATTAGCAAAATTTGGATTTTCAAAATATCCAGCAGGTCCATTCCACAATATAGTTTTACTGCTGTCAATAATATCTGTTATTTTACTAACAGTCTTCGGCCCTATATCTAAAATCATTTCATTAGAAGCAATTTGATTTAATTCTTTATTTTTAGAAGATCCATTTATATTTTCTGAAACTAAAACATCTATGGGGTAAACTAAGTTGCAATTTTTTTTTTTCGTAAGTGAAATTATTTTTTCAACTATTTGATTACAATTTTTTTCTTTTATTGAATTTCCAATGTTATTTCCAAAATATTCAATAAAATTATTAGCCATACCTCCCACTATAATAATATTGTTTAGTTTTGGTATTAAATTTTCAATAATATTAATTTTAGTAGAAATTTTAGACCCTCCAATTATGCAAGTAATTGGCTTTGTGATTTCCGAAGTAATTTTATTGAGAGCATTAACTTCTAAATCAAGTTGTAATCCTGAATAAGCAGGAAGGAATTTTGAAATTTGGTGAATTGAAGCATGTTTTCGGTGGGAACAAGAGAAAGCATCATTAACATAAATATCACCTAGACTAGCAATATGACTGGCAAATTTGATATCATTTTTTTCTTCCTCAGCATAAAATCTTATATTTTCTAATATTAAAATTTGTTCATCAAAATCATTAAAGAATTGTTTATTTTTAATTTCATTAATATTTTTTTTAATTAATTTTACATTGACTTTAAGTTTTTTTTGTAAGTCTTCACTTATCGGCATCAAAGATAATTCATTCACAATTTTTCCTTTTGGTCTACCTATATGAGACAAAATCACAATTTTAGTTTTTTCCCCAATTAAAAAATTTAAAGTGGGTATAATTTTATCAATTCTTGTTGTGTCAGTTATTTTACCCTGAACCAACGGAACATTAAGATCTAATCTCAGTAAAATTACCTTGTTAATTAAATTTTTTTCCTCTACGATACTTCTCATTAAGAGATTTTGTGTAAGTTTATAGCTAAATCACACATTCTATTAGAAAACCCCCACTCATTGTCATACCAAGCAGATATTTTGCCCATATTTGTCCCAACTACATTTGTCAAAGAAGCATCAACGATCGCAGATGCTGAATGATGATTAAAATCAATTGAAACTAACTTTTCGTGTGTGATTTCTAAAATTTTCTTCAACTCATTTTTAGCAGATTTTTCAAAGGCATTATTAATTTTTTTGATACTAATTTCTTTTTTTGTACAAAAAACCAACTCCACTATAGACACATTAGGTGTTGGTACTCTCATTGCTATCCCTTCTAATTTACCTTTAAGACTTGGAATTATTTCACCTATTGATTTTGATGCTCCTGTTGATGTAGGAATTATTGATTGACTTGCAGACCTAGCTCTTCTCATATCTTTGTGAGAATTATCCAAAATTCTTTGGTCACTTGTAAATGCATGAATAGTAGTCATAAAACCTTTTTCAATATCAAAATTATTATTAAGCACATTAACTACAGGAGCTAAGCAATTAGTAGTACATGATGCAGCAGATATTATTTTATCATCTTTTGATAAAATATTTTGATTAACCCCAAATACTATTGTTTTATCAGCATTTTTACATGGTGCCGAAACAATTACTTTTTTTGCTCCATTTTTAATGTGATATTCAAGTTTTTCTCTTGAATTAAATTTTCCAGTGCATTCAAATACATAATCAACATCGTATTTTTTCCAATCAATATCTTCGATAGAAGACTTTTGGGAAAATGAAATTTTTCTTTGATTTAATATTAAGTTATTTTCATCAAACGTTACATCTACATTAAATTTTCCATGAATAGAATCATACTTTATTAATTGACAAGTGGTTTCTAAGTTTGATCTGTTGTTTATATGATTTATCTTTAATTTTTTATTCTGAGTCTCAATGATTGATCTAAAAACCATTCTTCCAATTCTACCCATTCCATTTATTCCCACTTTAATTGTCATCTTTATTTCTTAATTAACTTTTTTGATTTATATGCGATATTATTATCAATCAATCCAAAATATTTAAAAATTTCTTTATAAGGAGCACTTTTCCCAAAATCATCAATACCAAAAGTTGTTCCTAAATCACCAACATATTTTCTCCAACAGTCACCTGATCCTGCTTCTATCGAGATCTTATATTTAGTTTCTTGAAGAACTTTATTTTTATATTTTTTTGACTGTTTATCAAATAGCTCCATGCATGGTACCGATATCACTTTAGAATATATGTTTTCTTTGGCTAATTTATGGCTTGTTTCTATGGCCAAGTTTACCTCGGAACCACTTGCCAAAATCGTCAAACTAATTTTTTTATTGGTCCTTAAAACTTCATATGCTCCTAAAGAACATTTATTATTTTTTGTATATTTTTTTCTAATGGAATTAAGGTTCTGCCTGGTTAAAGATAAGACACTAGGTGTTTTTGAACTTTTTAATGCATATTCCCAACATTCAATAGTTTCTAATCTATCTGCTGGTCTAAAAATATTGAGATTAGGAATTGCTCTTAAACCAGTCAATTGTTCAATCGGTTGATGTGTTGGTCCATCTTCTCCAAGTCCGATTGAGTCATGCGTCATTACATATATAACTTGTTGTTTCATCATAGCGGCCAATCTTATTGATGGTTTGCAATAATCAGAGAAAATTAAAAAAGTTCCTCCGTATGGAATTAATTTACTATGCAGAGCCAAACCATTCATAATTCCACACATCGCATGCTCCCTTACACCATAATGAATATAATTACCTTCAAAATTTCCTGGTTTTATAATTTTATTATTTTTTGTTTTTGTATTATTTGATCCTGCAAGATCTGCTGATCCACCTATAATTGTATTATTATTTTTAAAAAGAGAACTAATTATGGCCTCAGATGATTTTCTTGAGGCAAGACTTTTATGCTCTTTTACTGCATTTTTTTTTTCATTGTTTAAAGAGTCTTTAAAATTATTTTTTAAAGAAAAATTTATTTTGACTTTGTTTTTTTTATAAATTTTATGCCATTTATCTTCTTTTTTTTCTCCTCTTCTGCCAATGGTTCTCCATTTGTTTAATATGTTTTTTGGTATTTGAAAGGGTTTATAATTCCAATTTAATTCTTTTTTTGCTAATGCAATCTCATCAATACCAAGAGGACTACCGTGCGAAGATGCTTTTCCAGATTTATTTGGAGAACCATAACCAATTCTAGTTTTGCAAGAAATCACTGTTGGTTTTTTTGCTTTTTGAACTTTTTTTAATGCTTTAAATATCTCAAGTTCTTTATGTCCATTAATTTCAATATAACTCCATCCATAACTCTCAAATCTTTTCCTAAAATTATCTGAAACTGCTAAACTTGTTGGTCCGTCAATAGAGATTGAATTATTATCAAACAACATTATGAGGTTTTTAAGCTTTAAATGTCCTGCTAAACTCATTGCTTCGTGACTAATACCTTCCATTAAACATCCATCACCGGCTATTACATAAGTTTTGTGGTTAATGATGTTTTTCCCTAATTTTTTTTTCAAAATCTCTTCTGCTAATGCAAATCCAACTGCGTTAGAGATTCCCTGACCCAAGGGACCTGTTGTAGTCTCGATACCAGAGTTTTTTACGTACTCAGGATGACCCGCACAAATAGAATTTAATTGTCTAAAATTTTTTATGTCTTTTAAATTAACACTTTTGTAACCAGTTAAATAAAGCAAAGAGTAAAGTAACATTGAGCCGTGCCCTGCAGATAAGACGAACCTATCTCTGTTTATCCAACTAGGGTTTTTTGGATTGAACTTTAGAAAATATTTAAAAAGGATTGTAGAAACATCTGCCATACCCATAGGCATACCTGGATGACCAGAATTAGCTTTTTGCACCGCGTCCATTGAAAGAGCGCGTATTGTATTAGATAAGGTTTTATTTAATTTTCTCAAAAATTTATCCTTTGTAGACTTAGGTGAATCAATTTATTATTATAGATATATATATGAATTCAATTAGTGAAAAAGAAAAAAAATTACTAGAAACTTTGGATAGATTAAAAAATCTTGAAACTATTAAGCCAGATAAAATTTTAGAGTTGGAAAATCTAACAAATCAAAAAAATCAATTAGAAATTGAAAAAAAAGAAATAGAGGATAGATACTATCTTCTTCAACAAGAAAATAAGATTTTAAAACAGAAATTTGATGATTTTAAGAAAAGAGAAAAAGAAGAAAAAAAGAAAGAGGATCAATTTTCTGAAAAAATAGATGAATTAAATCAAGAAACAGATAATTTAATGGAAGAAATCGATAAATGGCAAATGTGAACATTAAATTTAATGGAAAAGAATTTTTGTTATCTTGTGATGATGGTCAGGAGGAACATTTAGAGGAATTAGCTTTCTATTTAAATGAAAAATTTAATACTCTAAAAAATTCACTGGGAAATATTGGAGAAAATAAGCTTTTACTCATAACATCAATTTCAGTACTAGATGAATATTATGAGACAAAAAAAAAAATTGATATGCAAAAAAAAGAAATTAAAGAAATTACAGAGAAATTTAAAGAGCTTAGATCATTAGTCTATAACTATAAAAATAATAAAGAAAAAGAAATTTCAGAATTTAGCAAAAATCAGAATGATTTAGAGAATGAAATCAAAGCTAGCCAAAATAATTATGAAAGTTTAGTTGATAGAACTACCCTTGAATTAGAGAATTTTATTAAAAGAAACGATCCTGATACTAAGACCCAATAATTATAGTGTCTAAAGAAATCTTAAGAAAAACGTTGATAAATTTAAGAAGAATAAATTATCTAGAAGAGGGCATAGATTTTAGCCTTCTAAAAAAAATTTTAAATAAATTAAATTTAAAAAAAAATAAAATTATTGGTGGTTACTATCCAATTAATTCTGAAATTGAATGCTTAAGTATTTTAAATAAGTTAGAAAAAAAAAATTTTAAGATATCCTTACCTAAAACAAAAAAAAATAGCAAAATGGACTTCTATGAATGGTCCTCTAACGATATTCTTAAAATTAGTAAGCAAGGTATACCTGAGCCATATAAGAAGAATAAAGTTATTCCAGACGTTTTGATTGTTCCCCTCGTAGGATTTGATAGGAAAAAATTTAGATTAGGTTATGGTGGGGGATATTATGATAGGTATATAGGCAAGATTCAAAAATTTAAAAAAATTTTAACAATTGGTTTTGCTTTTTCATTTCAAGAAATTGAAACTTTTCCAATAAATAAATTTGATCAAAAGCTAGATTTTATTTTAACAAACAAAGGAATTATAAAATGAATATTTTATTTTTAGGAGATATTGTTGGTAATAGTGGTTGTGATGCAGTAAAAAAATTTTTACCATATATTATAAAAACAAGAAAAATAAGCTTTGTTGTTGCAAATGGTGAAAACGCTGCAAAAGAAGGAGTAGGAATTACCGAGAATATTGTTGATGAACTACTTAGTTGTGGAGTTGATGTTATTACTACTGGAAATCATGTTTGGGATCAAAAAGAAATACTCGATTATATAAAAAAACAAAACAGGTTATTGAGGCCATCTAATTTGTCAGGTGATGTTCCAGGAAATGGATTTGGAATATATGACTCTATTGGTGGCTTCAAAGTCGCTGTATTAAACTTAATGGGAAACGTATTCATGAAAAAATCTGATGATGTCTTTATAAAAAGTAAAAATTTTCTGGATGAAAATAAATTAAAAGATAAATATGATTTTCTGATAGTTGATTTTCATGGTGAGATTACTAGTGAAAAAATGGCTATCGGCCATTTATTTGATGGTAATGCTACATTTGTTGTAGGAACTCATACACACGTGCCGACAAATGATGGAAGATTGTTAAATAATGGAACTGCATATCTAACTGATGCAGGAATGTGTGGTGATTATAACTCAGTAATTGGAATGAATACAGAAAACTCAATTAATAGATTTTTTAAAAGAGATTCCGTAAAACATTTTCCTGCTGAAGGAGAGGCTTCGCTTTGTGGTGCAGTTATTGAAGCTAACCCAAAAAATGGATTGGCTTTAAATATCACTCAGTTTATATTTGGTGGTCAACTTCAAAGAGATAATTAAATCATGGCAGGACATTCCCATTGGGCAGGCATTAAACACAAAAAAGGAAAAGCAGACAAACAAAGAGCTGCAATTTTCTCAAAATTGTCAAGAGAAATAACAGTTGCTGCTAAACTTGGAGATAAAAATCCAGACATGAATTCTAGATTAAGATCAGCAATCCAAGCAGCAAGATCAGCAAATATGCCTAAAGATAATATCGAACGGGCTATTGACAAATCATCGATAGCTTCGGATTCAAATTTTGAAAATATCAGGTATGAGGGTTTTGGACCTGCAAAAACTGCAATAGTAGTTATTACATTAACAGATAATAAAAATAGAACTGCATCCAATATTAGAACGATATTTCAAAAACATGGAGGGGGACTTGGTACACAAGGTTCTGCATCGCATAATTTTCTTCAACAGGGAATAATTAAAGTAAATAAAAATGAAATTAATGAAGAAAAGATTTTTGAATTAGCAACTTATGCTGGCGCTAACGATTGTATTTTTCATGATGATTATTATGAAATACATACAAATAAGGATGAAATATATGATGTTAAAAATATTATGGAAAAAGAAATTTCTAATTTTATATCAACAGAAATTGAATGGATCCCATTAAATAAAATTAAATTAAGTCAAGAAGATAAAGAAAAAATGGAGAAGTTTTTAGAAATTTTAGAAGAAGATGACGATGTGCAAAATGTTTTCATAAATGCTATATTATAAAATTTTATGCTTATAATAGGAATAGATCCAGGTATATCAGGTGCAATATGTTTTTTTAAAGATGGTAAAATAATAGATGTTATAGATATGCCTACTATGGCATCTGGGAACAAAAATAAGAGGCAAATTAATGGTAGTCAAATATTTAACGAAATATCTTTAAGGATTGAAAAGTACAAATCTGAGAATGTTAACGTTGTAGTTGAACAAGTTTCTGCAATGCCTGGGCAGGGTGTAACTAGCATGTTTAATTTTGGCCAATCATTTGGAGTCATAAAAGGTGTGTGTGCAGCAATGCAACTTCCAATTTACTTTGTGAGACCTGCAAAATGGAAAAAACACTTCGATTTAATAAACTCTCAGAAGGATTCGAGTAGAGTAAAAGCAATTGAAATGTTTCCTAAATTTTCGCCAATGTTGTCTAAAAAAAAAGACTCAAATAAAGCAGATGCAATATTAATTGCAAATTATCATTTAAATACAATAGAAAAATAAATAAAGTTAATTTTAATAGACAAATTCATGACACATTTTAGTGTGAAATCAGTAAAATGGATGCAGATATAACTTCTCAAGCTGTGGGAATAGCAAGTAACACAGACTTTTCAATTTTAAGCTTATTTTTAAGAGCAGATTTAATAGTCAAATCAGTAATAATTATTCTGATAGCATGTTCAATTTATTCGTGGGCTATAATTTTTGATAAAATTTTCATGTTTAGAAGGATTAATAAAGAGTCAGAGGATTTTGAAGAAAGATTTTGGAAGTCCAAATCTGCCGAGACATTTTATAATAGTCTGCCTGCATCTTTAAATAATCCTATGGCTCAATTATTCAAAGACTCTATGCAAGCAGTGATGAAGTCAAGGTCTAAGACTAATATTAGTCAAAGACTTGAAAATATCTTAGAAGTAAATCTTGAAAAGCAAATGAATATTGTAAATAACAAATTTACTTTTCTAGCAACAGTTGGATCAACAGCCCCATTTATTGGATTGTTTGGTACAGTTTGGGGAATTATGAATTCTTTTCAATCAATTGCAATATCAAGAAATACGAGTCTTGCTATTGTTGCTCCAGGAATTGCCGAAGCATTATTTGCAACTGCTTTAGGTTTGTTGGCAGCTATACCAGCAGTGATCGCTTACAATAAATTTGGAAATGACTCGAAAAAATACTACCAAAAATTAGAAAATTTTTCTAAAAGATTTATTTCAATAATTTAACATGGCAATTAACTTAAAGCGCTCGGAAAGAGAACCAATGAGTGAAATTAATGTAACTCCATTTGTGGATGTAATGTTGGTTCTATTAATTATTTTTATGGTAACAGCACCTTTACTTACTGTTGGTGTTCAAGTTGATTTACCAGAAACATCAGCCGACACATTGCCAGAAGAAAGTGAACCACTTACATTAACCATTAATTCTAAAGGCGAGGTTTTTATTCAAGAAACAAAAATTGAATTTGATAATTTAATAAAAAAAATTTTAGCAGTTTCCAAGAATAGAACTGATACTAGAATTTATGTGAGAGGTGATAAAACAATTAATTATGGAAGAGTATTAGAAGTAATGGGTAAACTTTCTGGATCAGGTTTCACTAAAGTTGCCTTAATATCTGAGCCATATAAAGAGAGATAAGATTGTTGAAAAAAATTTCATTGAGTGATTTTTATATCGGAGTTAATAACTTTTCTTTTGGAATGTTATTTTCTGTTATGTTTCATGGAACAATATTTTTTGCCACTATATTTGCTCTTCCTTTTGTTGCAAAAAAGCCTTTAGAACTTCAACCTGTTTTATCTGTAGAGCTTATACAAATTTCTGAAAAAACAAATATTCCATATGCTCCAAAAGCAGCAAAAATTATTGAAAAAGCAAAAAGTGATAATAAAAGACTTCTCTCTGAACAAGCCCCTCCTAAGGAGGTCAAAAAAGAAAAAAAAAAACAAGTGAAACTAGATAATCAAAAAGACGAAATTGACCTATCAAAATCGAAGAAGGTGCCAGTCCCAGAAAAACAGAAAGAAAAACTAAAGTCAGAAAATTCCGAGGCAATTCCCTTGCCTGATAAGAAAATAGAAAAAGTAGAGAGCAAACAAGAGACTGAACAGCAACCCGCAAAAGAAATAAAAAAAATAATTGTTGAAAAAGAAAAAAGAAAAAAAATTGAAAAGATAATTGAAAATGAAGAAGTAATTAAAGAATTTGCTAAAATTAAAAAACCTTTAAAAGATAAAAAAGTCAAACAAGATTCTGAATATGAGAAAAAAGATATTGATGTAGATAAAATAAAAGGATTAATTGCAAAACAATATGAAAATATAGGAGAAGTTAAGAAAAAAGCAGATGGTATCACCCAATCAGAGGATGAGTCTATGAAATTGTCTAAATTAAGTGTTACAACTGAATATGCTGTAAGACATCAAATTTATACTTGCTGGTCAGTACCAACAGGATTACCTTTTAGTGACGACTTGTTAGTAACAGTAAAATTAAATTTAGAAAAAGATGGAGTTATCAAAAATTTTGAAATGATGGATCATGCAAGAATGAATACACCAGGCCAAGTAGTCTTTTATCAAATAGCTCAAAGTGTTATACGAGCAATCAGAAAATGTAATCCAATAAAAAACCTTCCTAGCACAAGTTATGAAAAATGGAAAACTATGATACTTAGGTTCGATCCTAAAGAAATGATGGGTGGATGAAAAATAAATATTTCTTTATATTAATTTTTTGTTTTTTTTTTAAACCATTGGTCTCACATTCATTTGTAGAAATCGATATTACGCGAGGTAATCTTGATCCTTTACCTGTATCAGTCTCACCATTTTTTTCAGACAATATAACTAATGAAAAAATAAAAACAAACTTAAACATAGATAACTTAGGTTTAGAGATTTCGAAGGTAATTGAAAATAACTTACGAAAAACTGGATTATTTAATACTCTCGATAAAGAATCATTCTTACAGAAACCAGATATAGCTCACTTAAAACCAAGATTTGAAGATTGGAAATTAATTAATTCTCAAGTTTTAATAACTGGCAAAGTTACTTCTAAAATTATAAATGATAAAGATTATATTAGAATTGAATTTAAGCTATGGGATGTATTGGGAGCCAAGATGGTTGACGGTTTTTCATTAACAACTGTTCCAACTAACTGGAGAAGAGTTGGTCATAAAATTTCTGATAAAGTATACGAACGTTTAACTGGAGAAAGTGGTTATTTTGATACAAGAATAATATATGTTGCAGAGGAGGGGCCTAAAACGCAAAGGATAAAAAAACTAGCTATAATGGATCAAGATGGGTTTAATACAAAATATTTAACTTTAGGGAATGAATTAGTATTAACTCCAAGATTTAATCCAACTAATCAAATGGTAACTTATCTCTCTTATTTTAGAAATATGCCCAGAGTTTATTTGTTAAATATAGAAACAGGCAAACAAGAGGTGGTTGGTGATTTTCCCGGAATGACATTTGCACCCAGATTCTCTCCGGATGGAAAAAAAATTATAATGAGTTTAGCTAAAGATGGTAATTCAGAAATTTGGGTTAGAAACTTAGAGACAAACATACAAGAAAAACTAACTGATCACCCTTCTATAGATACCTCACCTTCTTATTCACCTGATGGGAAATATATTGCATTTAATTCTGACAGAAGTGGTTATCAACAAATATATGTTATGAAAAGTGATGGTACAAAAGTAAAAAGAATATCATTTGGAAAGGGTATTTATGGTACACCGGTTTGGTCACCGAGAGGAGATTTAATAGCTTTTACAAAATTACATAAAGGAAAATTTTTTATTGGTGTAATGAGAACTGATGGAACTGGAGAAAGGTTACTAACCGAAAATTTCTATCAAGAGGCACCATCATGGTCTCCAAATGGTAGAATAATCATTTTTTATAGAGAAACAAAGACTGACGATAAAGGGCAAGGATTCTCAGCAAAATTGTGGTCAATTGATTTGACTGGATACAACGAGAGGTTGGTAAAAACAGAGACTGATGCCTCTGACCCATCATGGTCCTCTTTATTAGGAAATTAAAGAAAATATAGGATTTTTTTAAATTAGGTTGATTTTTCTGGACAAAACATCTAATTACATGATTAAGTTCATAATATTCTATTTAAGGAGCAAAAATGAATCTAAGCAAAATTTTAAAAAATGCATTTCTAGTTGTTATGTTTGGTCTAATTATAACTGCATGCGCAACTAAGAAGTCTGTAAAAACAACACCAACAGAGTCATCAACTGCTAAAGTAGAAGAGACTCAAAAGGCAGATCCAATTGAAAAATTAGATGCGTTAATGCAGGGAGATGTTTATATAGGCTCAGATACTGTAGGTGAGCTTGCAAGCGGTGTCCCTGACAGAGTATTCTTTGCAACAAATGAGACAATACTAACGACGGCTTCTAGGGAAACCCTTAGAAAGCAAGCAGCTTGGTTAAGACAAAACTCAGATGTGACTGTTGTAGTTGAAGGCCACGCAGATGAAAGAGGAACTAGAGAATATAACCTAGCACTTGGAGAAAGACGAGCAAATGCTGCCAAAGACTATTTAATGACTTATGGTGTTTCTTCTGATCGAATAAAAGTTTTAAGTTATGGAAAAGAAAGACCTGTAGACTCCGGATCTAACCCACTTTCATGGTCGAAAAACAGAAGATCTGTAACAGTAAAAGCTAATTAATACTAAAATTTATTAGACCCTAACTCTAAAAGTTAGGGTCTTCTTTTTGCCATTATTATAATTACAAATGTTTTTATGAAATCATTAATTAAGTTAATTTTAATTAGCTTTCTTTCACTTTTAGTTTTTTTGATAAATATTTCATATTCTCAAGATCAAGAGGTAGGCGAAATTTTAGAAAATATTCAAAAAGATCTAAGAACACTAGAAAGGGCAGTATATTCTCAATCATTTTCTGAAACTTCAAATACAAGTACGACATTAAAAGCATCAACAAAAGAGTCGGAGCAAGCCTTAACGAAACACTTGTTGAAACTAAGTGAAATAGAAATTCAATTTCAAGAATTAACAAACAAATTTGAGGAAATTAATTTTAAATTAGATAAGTTATCTAACAAGCTTTCTAAAGTGCAAGAAGATAACCAGTTAAGATTTGAGCAAATTGAACAGAATTCAATTAGTAATAAAAATAATAACGTTATTACCTCTCTTCCTGAAAAAGAACAAAAATTAAAAAATAATGAAATAAATAACAAAAAAATATTACCTGGATCGTCGGAACCCCAATCACTCGGGGAACTATCTTACAAAGATATGACAACCGGTGATAAGAAACAGGTAATAGAAACGGTTGAGCAAACAGAAGAAATAATTTCAGAGGTATTTAATGCAGAAGAAAAAATATTGCCAGATACTAATCCGAATGATCAATATCAATTTGCTAGAAATTTTCTGAAAGTTGGAGATTACGAAAATGCTGAAAAAGCATTTAGAGAATTCGTTTTAACAAATCCTGATAATGAATTATCTGGTAATGCACAATATTGGTATGCAGAAACTTATAGAATTAGACAAATGTATACTGATGCTGCTACAGCATATTTGGAAGGCTATCAAAAATATCCAAAAAGTAAAATAGCTCCTGAAAATTTGTTAAAACTTGGCGTATCATTAGTTCAGATGGGCGAAAAAGATCAAGGATGTTTGATGATTGCTGGGGTAAAAAAACAGTATCCTGATGCAACTCAATCTGTGCTTCAAAAAGCAAAATATTATGAAGAAAAAGAATTTGAGTGCAAAAAAGAAAATTCATAATTTTTATACAAAAAAATTAAAAGACCCAAAAATTAATAATATCTATTCAAATTTTAAAAAAAAATTGTCAGAAAATTTTTCTGGAGTTATTGGTGTCTCTGTTTCTGGAGGAACAGATAGTTTGGCACTATCATTTTTAGCAAAATGTTATTCATTAGAAAAAAAGAAAAAAGCTTATTTCTTTATTGTAGATCATAAGATTAGAAAAAATTCTTCTTTCGAAGCTAATTACGTAAGAAATAAACTCAAAAAATTTGATATTAATAGCGATATACTTACTTTTTCAAAAGTAAGAAAAAAATCAAATTTACAGTCTTTTGCTAGAGACAATAGATACAGCCTAATATCTAAAAAAAGCTTAAGTAAGAAAATTGATTTCGTTTTAACAGCACATCATCAAAATGATTTATTAGAGAATTTTTTTATCAGATTGTTGAGAGGCTCAGGTTTGAAAGGTTTAGTTTCATTTGGAAAACTTAAATCTAAAGTTAAATATGATGATAAAATTTATATTCTTAGGCCTCTGATTGATGTGTCTAAAAAAGATTTAATCTATATTACAAAAAATACTTTTAATTTCAGTATTGAAGACCCCTCTAACCAGGATGAAAAATTTTTAAGAGTAAAAGTAAGAAAATTAATTTCAAAATTAGAACAAGAAGGTCTATCATTTACCAAATTTAAAATTTCTTTGAAAAATTTGAATAAATCTAATCACGCAATAGATTTTTATGTAAATAAGAATATCAATAATAACTCTAGATACTCAAAAATAACTAAATCAATTTTTCTTAATGAAGAATTTTTTAAACAACCAAATGAAGTTGTTTTCAGATCATTTACAGAAATTATTCAAATGGTAGGAAAAAAAAATACTTATTCTAGAGGTACCAAAATTGATAATTTGCTCAATTATTTAAAAGTTAATAATAAACAACTTAAAAAGACACTTTCAGGATGTATAATTACAAAATTATCAAAAACAGTCATTATTTCACCAGAAAAATAGGAAATATCTGAAAATTGGCACAAAATGGCACTTGTTAAATTGATAATAATTCTTAATTTATGAATATGAATTTTAGAAATTTAGCAATGTGGGGTGTAATAGTTGTTCTAACTATTGGTCTTTATAACATGTTTAAAAATCCTCAAGGAGCTGTAAACCAAAAGAATACAATAATATTTTCAGAGTTCCTAACCCAGGTTGATAATGGTCGAGTTGTACAAGTCGAAATCCAAGGAAAAAATATTAAAGGTGTGATGTCAAATGGCGAAGTATTTAATACTTATGCACCTGATGATCCAAATTTAATACAAAAATTAAGTAATAAAGGTGTTAGTATTTCAGCAAGTCCAATTGAGGAAAAAATGCCATCGTTGTTTGGAATTCTTTTATCATGGTTTCCGATGTTATTACTAATTGCTGTGTGGATTTTCTTTATGAGACAAATGCAAGGAGGAAAAGGCGGGGCAATGGGCTTTGGAAAATCTAAAGCTAAAATGATGAATGAAATTAAGGGCAAAGTTACCTTTAATGATGTTGCTGGAGTTGAAGAGGCAAAAGAGGAAGTTGAAGAAGTTGTAGAATTTTTAAAAGACCCGAAAAAATTTAGTAGACTTGGTGGAAAAATACCTCGTGGATGTCTTTTAGTAGGACCACCTGGTACTGGAAAAACTTTGCTTGCTAGAGCGATAGCAGGTGAAGCTGGAGTACCATTTTTTACAATCTCAGGTTCAGATTTTGTCGAGATGTTTGTTGGAGTTGGTGCTTCGAGAGTAAGAGATATGTTTGAACAAGGTAAGAAACATTCTCCATGTATTATATTTATCGATGAGATAGACGCAGTTGGAAGAAGTAGAGGCGCAGGTCTTGGAGGTGGAAATGATGAGAGAGAACAAACGCTCAACCAGCTATTGGTTGAAATGGATGGTTTTGATACGAACGAAGGTGTAATTATCATTGCGGCAACTAATAGACCAGATGTACTAGACCCAGCACTTTTAAGACCAGGAAGATTTGATAGACAAGTTGTAGTCTCAAATCCAGACTTAATAGGAAGAGAAAAAATTCTAAAAGTACACGCAAAAAAAATATCAATGGCACCAGATGTAAATTTACGTACAGTAGCGAGAGGAACTCCAGGTTTTTCAGGAGCAGATTTAGCAAATCTTGTTAATGAAGCAGCCTTACTTGCAGCAAGAAAAAACAAAAGAATTGTAACTTATCAAGAATTTGAAGAAGCAAAAGATAAAGTCATGATGGGATCTGAAAGAAGATCAATGGTAATGTCAGAGGAAGAGAAAAGATTAACTGCCTACCATGAGGCTGGGCATGCAATTGTAACCATAAATGAGAAAGCTGCGTATCCAATACATAAAGCAACTATTATACCAAGAGGTAGAGCATTAGGAATGGTGATGCAATTACCAGAAAGAGATGAAGTTTCACAAACGAGAGAACAACTCCATGCTCAAATGGCTATTGCTATGGGAGGTAGAGTTGCAGAGGAATTAATCTTCGGTGACGATAAAGTAACAACAGGAGCTGCTAGTGATATTGAGCAGGCAACAAAAAGGGCGAGAGCAATGGTAATGAGAGCTGGTTTAAGCAAAGAAATGGGCCCGGTTGCTTACGGGGAAAATGAAGAGGAAGTATTTTTAGGAAGATCGGTTGCTAGACAACAAAATATGTCAGAGGAAACTGCAAGAAAAGTTGATAGTGAAATAAGAAAATTTGTAGATATGGGTTATGATAGAGCAAGAAAAGTATTAACTGAAAAGATTGATGATCTTCACAAATTAGCAAAAGCTCTACTCACATACGAAACCTTAACAGGTGTAGAAATTGAAGATTTGGTAAACAAAAATATTTATCCAAAGAATAAAGAAGATCTAAAAGTTGAAAATGACGATCAAAGTTCAGCACTTGGTTCCATGGGTTTAAAACCAAAGATAGTGCACTAAGTATTAATGAATAAATATTACACTAGAGCGTGTAATTTTTATTTTGGATCAGCATCTCAGAAATATATAAAAAAAAAATTTTCTATTCCTTTAAATGGAAATAATTTAATTTCTTTTGATAAGATAGAAATTATAAGTAGAAGAAATCGTAAATTAATTGATATTAAAGATATAAATAAACTCCCAAAAAATTTAAAAATAAAAATCAACAAAGATTTAAAAAATATAAAACAAAAGATAAGTTTTAAGCAATTAAGTTTTAATGATACACCGATTTTGATGGGTATAGTCAATTTAACACCAGATAGTTTTTCTGATGGAGGTAAATATAATAATAAAAATTTAGCTATCAAACATATAAACAAATTATTATCTAATGGTGCAAAAATAGTTGATATTGGAGGAGAGTCCACAAGACCTGGTGCAAAAGATATTAATTCCATTGAAGAGTGGGGTAGAATTCATTCAATTTTAAAAACTCTTAAAAATAAAAAATGCCTTGTTTCTTTGGACACAAGAAAAAGTTTTGTTATGAAAAAAGCCTCTCAAATAAGAGTTGATCTAATTAATGATGTATCTGGACTAAATTATGACTCTGAAACTGTAAATTTTTTAAAAAAAACAAAAAAACCATTTGTAGTACATCATATGAAAGGAATACCTAAAAATATGCAAATCAAACCAACATATAAAAATGTATTGCTTGATATTTATGATTTCTTTGAAAAAAAGTTAAAATACATAAGAAAACAAGGTATTAAACATAATAATATTATATTAGATCCAGGTATTGGATTTGGAAAAAATTTGAAACATAATATTACTCTTTTAAAGAATATTTCTATTTTCCATTCATTAGGTCTTCCTATAATGGTTGGATTATCTAGAAAAAGATTTATTAAGGATATTTCAAAAGAAAATGATACTACGGAAAGACTGGGGGGGACAATATCATCCTGTATTCAATCATATTTACAGGGTGTACAAATTTTTAGAGTCCATGATGTTAAAGAAATCAATCAAGCATTTAAAGTATTTAAAAAGTTACAAAATTAAAAATGGTTAAAAAATATTTTGGAACAGATGGAATAAGAGGAAGGGTTAATGGCTCTAAAATAAATGGTGAAATGTTTTTTAAATTTGGGTTAGCAGCAGGAACATATTTTAAAAATTTAAAAAAAAGCAAACAAACTGCAATTATTGCAAAGGACACTAGGTTATCAGGTTATACACTTGAACCAGCCCTAGTTTCTGGGTTAGCATCAGCTGGTATGCATATTTATACTCTAGGACCACTTCCAACAAATGGTTTAGCGATGTTGACAAAAACAATGAGAGCAAATATGGGAATAATGATTACTGCCTCTCATAATCAGTATTATGATAATGGTTTAAAGCTTTTTGGACCAGACGGACTTAAATTATCTGACAAAATTGAAAAAAAAATTGAAAAATTAATTGACTCTAAGATTGCTAATAATCTTTCAAAACCAATTCAATTAGGAAGAGTTAAAAGACTAGAAAACGCTAATGAGAATTACATAAAAATTTTAAAACAAAATTTTCCCTCTTCATTTAGTTTAAAAGGTATCAAAATTGTTTTAGATTGTGCTAACGGCGCAAGTTATAAAGCTGGTCCTTTACTTTTTAAATCATTAGGTGCCAAAGTATTTAAATTTGGTACTTCTCCAAATGGATTAAATATAAATCAAAAATCTGGTTCTACTTATCCAAAAAAAATTTGTCAAATGACAAGAAAAACAAAAGCTCATATAGGTATCGCACTAGATGGTGATGCAGACAGAATTATTGTCTGTGATGAAAAGGGAAGAATTATTGACGGGGATAGAATCCTTGCAATGTTAGCAGAGAGATGGAAAAGGAAAAAAATTTTAAAAGGTGGAGTAATTGGTACATTAATGTCTAATTATGGTTTAGAGAAATTTTTTAAAAAAAATAGAATTAAATTTTTTAGATCAGATGTAGGAGATAGATATGTTAAAGAAAAAATGAAAAAAAATAAGTTTAATTTAGGAGGGGAACAATCAGGTCACATAATTCTTGGAAAGTTTGCTACAACAGGAGATGGATTGTTGGTTGCACTCGAAATCCTTTTTTCTCTTAGAAAAAGAAAAAAAGCAAGTGAACTTTTTAATAAATTTAATCCTACTCCTCAAATATTAGAAAATGTAGAAGTTAAAGATAAATCTGTTATTAATAGTCCTAAATGTAGAAAGGCGATTTCAAAAGCTAATAAAATTATAAAAAACAAAGGCAGAATATTAGTCAGAAAATCTGGCACAGAACCAAAAATAAGAATTATGTGTGAGTCAGAGGATTCAAGCTTAAATAAATTGTGTATTAATATAATAAAAAAATCTATTCGATAAATTGAAAATAAATTCAAAAATATTAATTATAGCAGGCTCAGACTCTTCTGGTGGAGCTGGTATTCAAGCAGATATAAAATCTGTTACATCACTTGGTTCTTATGCAATGACAGCAATAACAGCTGTGACGGCTCAAAATACTAAGGGTGTTAAATCAATAATGCCAATACCAATTAAAGAGATTTCTAAACAGATTGAATTTACTTCGAAAGATATTAAACCAGACTCAGTAAAGATTGGAATGTTACATTCCTCGAGAGTCATATTTTCAGTCTTACAATCAATAAAAAAATTAAAATTGAAAAAAATCATTTTAGACCCTGTTATGGTTGCTAAAGGTGGAGCCAAGCTTATTGATGATAAAGCAGTTTTAGATTTGAAAGAAAAACTAATTAATCAGGTAGATTTAATCACACCAAATATTCCTGAAGCAGAAATACTAACTGCAATGAAGATTAGATCTATGCTTGATATGAAAGATGCTGCTTATAAATTTTTAGATTTAGGTGTTAAAAATGTTTTAATAAAAGGAGGTCATTTAGGTTCTAAAAATTTGAAAGATATTTTTGTAAACAAGAAAGAAATTGCAATATTTATTAATAAAAAAATTAGAACAAAAAATACTCATGGGACTGGATGCACATTATCAAGTGCAATTGCAACATATTATGGATGTGGAAAAACATTAAAGAAATCTTGTGAGTTAGGCATTAGATATGTAAACAATGCTATTAAGACAAGACCAAACTTTGGAAAAGGAAATGGACCAATAAACCATTTAAATAGTTTTATAATAGAAAAAAAATTTAGATGAAAAATGTAGTTGTTGTCGGTTCCCAATGGGGAGATGAAGGAAAAGGGAAGATAGTTGATTGGTTATCAAGTGAAGCTGATGTAGTTGTTAGATTTCAAGGAGGTCATAATGCGGGTCATACCTTGGTCATAGATGGCGTTACTTATAAATTAAGATTGCTTCCATCTGGTATTGTTAGAAAAAATAAAATTTCTATTATAGGTAATGGAGTTGTAGTAGATCCATGGGCTTTGCTGGATGAAATTAAAGAAGCTAAATCTAAAGGTGTAAAAATAAATGATAGTAATTTGATATTATCTGAGTCTGCTACGTTAATTTTACCATATCATAGGGAGATGGATGAAATTAGAGAAGATTCTGCTGGCAATTCTAAAATTGGAACTACAAGACGAGGAATTGGCCCAGCATATGAAGATAAAGTAGGAAGAAGATCTATAAGAGTAATGGACCTAGCATCAAAAAAAAATCTTGAAAAGAGACTAACTGGAGTTCTTGAACATCATAATGCAATACGTAGAGGGCTAGGCAAACCTACATATGAAAAAAAAAAACTAATTGAAGAATTAGTTAAAATAGCACCTGATATTTTAAAATATTCTGCACCCGTCTGGAAAAAAATAGATCAATTTAAATCAGAAAATAAAAAAATTTTGTTTGAGGGCGCCCAAGGAATATTGCTTGATGTTGATCATGGAACTTATCCATACGTTACTTCATCAAATACAGTTGCCGCTTCTGCAGCTACTGGATCTGGATGTGGCCCAAATTCTATAAATTTTGTTTTAGGCATAACAAAAGCATATACAACAAGAGTAGGAGAAGGTCCTTTCCCAACAGAACTTGCAGATGATATTGGTAATCATTTAGGAGAAAAGGGACATGAATTTGGAACAGTAACTAGCAGAAAAAGAAGATGTGGTTGGTTTGATGGAGTTTTAGTAAGACAAACAATAAAAATTTCAGGTATTGATGGAATAGCTTTAACCAAATTAGATGTTTTAGATGAGCTTGATGAAATAAATTTTTGTGTAGCTTATGAGCTTAATGGAAAAGAAATAGATTATTTTCCGGCTGCTGTAGAGGATCAACTTAATGTTAAACCAGTTTATAAAAAATTCAAAGGCTGGAGATCTGAGACTCGGGGAATTAAAAAATTTGAGGATTTGCCTAATAATGCAAAGACTTATATAAAAGCAATTGAAGAATTTATTGAGACAAAAATATCAAGTATTTCAACAAGTCCTGAAAGAGAAGATACTATTCTTTTAATAGATCCATTTAGTTAGCGGGTAATAGATTTTTTGATTTAGCAGAGTTCAGCATATGTCTCTGCAGCTTTTCAAAAGCTTTATTTTCTATTTGTCTAACTCTTTCTCTGCTAATTTTATATTTTTTACTTAGTTCATCTAAAGTTGTTGGTTCATCAGTTAGCCTTCTTGAGTAGAGGATTTTTTTTTCTCTATCATTTAATATTTTTATTGAGTCTTGAAGCAGGTCTTTTCTCTGCTCCATTTCATCACTTTGAGCAATTTTTAATTCATGATCCATTTCATTATCTACAACCCAATCTTGCCATTCATCACCATCCTCGCCTATGGGAGCATTTAAAGATTGTTCTTTACCAGAAAGCCTTCTATTCATTGAAACGACCTCATCTTCACTTACGGATAGTCTTTTTGCAATATCTTCAACATGTTCTTTTTTAAGATCGCCCTCTGATCTTGGTGCTATTTGATTTTTAATTTTCTTTAAGTTGAAAAATAATTTTTTTTGAGCAGTTGTTGTACCTATTTTAACTAAACTCCATGATCTTAATATATATTCTTGTATTGAAGCTTTAATCCACCACATTGCATAAGTGGCAAGTCTAAAACCTTTTTCTGGCTCAAATTTCTTTACTGCTTGCATTAATCCTACATTTCCCTCAGATATCATCTCATTAAGAGGTAAACCATAACCTTTGTATCCCATTGCTATTTTTGCAACCAATCTAAGATGACTAGTTACCAACTTTTCTGCAGATTTTATATTGCCAGTTGATTTCCAATTTTTAGCTAGCATGTACTCTTCCTCAGCTGCAAGCATTGGAAATTTTTTAATCTGTGAAAGGTATGCAGCTAGTCCACCTTCATTAGAAAGTGCAGGCAAATTATAGGTATTATTAGTCATACGAAGTATTTATTTAATAAATAATAAAAATTTTACAATACTTTTATTGCTTGATTTTTCTTAGTTTTTTTAAAATTTTTTCCAAATCATCAGGTAATTTTGACGAAAATTCTAGCCATTGATTATCTTTTGGATGATAAAACCCAAGTGTTTTAGCGTGTAAAAATTGTCTATTAAGAGCATTTAGGTACTTCTCGAGTTCAGGATTTATATTAGTAATTTTTTTAAACTTTTTTTTATATTTTTTATCACCTAGAATATTATTACCTTTGCTAGACAAGTGAACTCTTATTTGATGAGTTCTACCAGTTTCTAATTTACATTCTATAAGACTTAATGTTGGTACATTATCATTTTCAAATATTTCTAAAGTTTTGTAGTTCGTTATAGCATTTTTACCTTTCTTTAATGAGACCTCCATCATTTGCCTATTTCTTGAGCTTCTTGTGATAAATGTTTCAATTTTTCCTGTTCGGGGCCTTACTTTACCCCAAACTAAAGCTTGATATATTCTGGTAATAGTATGCTTAGAAAATTGATTAGATAAATTCTCATGAGATAAGTTGTTTTTAGCAATTACAATTAAACCAGATGTATCTTTATCTATCCTATGAACAATACCTGGTCTTAATTCATTCCCAATACTCGAAAGATTATTAGCATTATAATTAATTAACGCATTAACAATTGTATTATCATAATTGCCAGGCCCAGGATGCATTGAAATTCCAGCCAATTTGTTTATCACAAGTAGATCTTTATCCTCATAAATTATTTCAAGAGGATATTTAAATGGTGCAAGTGACTCTTTTTTTGGTTCTACAATTTCAAAAAATATTTCATCATTTATTTTTACTTTTCGGGACGGGTCGGTAACAATTATATTATTTATTTTTAAATTATTTTGTAAAATTAATCCTTTTACTCTTGATCTACTTAATTTATTCCTCTGATTTGATAATAATATATCTATTCTTAAATTATTTTCTTTATTTTTAACTTTTATATTTATATTATTTTTCATGTAATTATAATTATACAATATGCGCTTGTAGCTCAACTGGATAGAGCGCCAGATTTCGGCTCTGGAGGTTCAGGGTTCGACTCCTTGCGGGCGCACCATTATTCTCCCATGTTAATTAATGTACCCCTATTTTTTGCAGCGTTAAATGAATAATAAAATAAAATTATCGAAAGTGTGAAATATAAAGCATTCCAAATAAAAGCATTATAAATATTTTCAACATCTACAGTTTGATTAATCAAGATATTTCTAGCTTCCTCAAATATATATACTAACGGTAAAATATAAGCTATTTTTTGAAATACTTCTGGAAGAGTTTCTATTGGGTAATAAATACATCCAAATGGTGCAAGTAAAAACATAGTCGACCATGCTATATTCTCAAATGATGGGCCAAATCTAAGTAATCCTGAAGAAACTAATATTCCTAGCGTAATCCCAAAAATATAAAGACTCAGAAATAGAAAAAATAAAAATATTCCTAATTCTAAAATTGAAATTCCAAATAAAGGGGAAGTTAGCAAGACAGCTGGAACTAAACCAATTAAGGATCTTATTAAAGCTGTTATAACAAGTGAAGTTAAAATTTCTCCGATTTTCATAGGTGTTATAAAAAGATTAGTAAAATTTCTACTCCAAATCTCCTCCAAAAAAAGCATATTAAAACCAATACTTGTTCTGAACAAAAAATCGTAAAGTATTGCACAAGTCAAAATCACACCAACCGCATTGTTGTAATAAGTTGTGTGTGTAGCAAAAAAATTTGAGATGAACCCCCATAGGGTAATTTGGATAGTGGGCCAGTAAACTAAATCTAAGACTCTAGGAAATGATCTAGTTATAAGATAAAAATGTCTTAAAAATAAACCGTATATTCTAGTAAAACTCACTTTTACTCCTTGAAAGTTTTAAGAAGACTTCTTCTAAATTTGTTCTTCCGTGTTTAGTAATTAAATCATCAGGTTTACCTTGGTCTATAATCTCTCCATTTTTCATCATTAGCACTGACTTACATAATCTTGTGACCTCACTCATATTATGAGAAGCCAAAAGTATTGAGATTTTTTTTTCTCTTTTGTATTCCTCTAAAAAAGTTCTAACAAAATCACCCACCTCTGGGTCTAAAGATGCGGTTGGCTCATCAAGCAAAAGCACTTTTGGTTCATTAATTAATGCTTTTGCTAAACTTACCCTATTTTTTTGACCTGAAGATAATTCACCTGTAATACTATCTAGTAAATCTTCTATTCTCAGTTTTTCTGAAAGATATTCAATCCTTTTCTCAATATTTTTAACTTTATAAAGTTTAGAATAAACATATAGATTTTGCTTTACAGTAAGCTTTTTTGGTAATTCAATATATGGAGATATAAAATTAATCATTTCAAGTATTTCTATTCTATGATTTTCAAGTTTAAGATTATTAATAAATATTTGTCCGCTTGTGGGTTTTAGCAAACCAAGTAACATTCCAATAGTTGTAGTTTTACCTGAGCCATTTGGTCCAAGTAAACCGAGAATTTCATTTTCCTGAACATTAAAGGAAATACCTTTCACGGCTTCTTTTTTTCCATAATTTTTTTTTATATCTTTAACTTCAATTAAATTTTTCATTTCTTTGATGCTCTCAAAAGTCGATCGTTAATTGCCTCACCAATTTTAATATTTGGTATTTTTTCAACTGCAATTTGTTTATATCCATTTTTTTTTATTTTTCTTAACGTTTTGTATAAATTTTTTGCTGCTTCTTTTAAATTTTCAGTTTTACTTAAATAAAAATAATTTTTATTTTTTTTTTTCCTTTTTTTTATCAAAATAAAAGCTTCTCCATTATTATTTTTTTTGGCATTTAGTCTCATAGGGATACCAGGAGAATAATGCAATTTACTGCTACCTGGCATTTTTACATTTACTTTTCTTTTTTGGTTATTTTTTGATGATCTGATAAATTTATAAATTGTTTTACTGTCTATACCTCCCAATCTAAGAATATAAGGTTTACCGACAAGATTTATTATAGTAGACTCCAAACCTACCTTTGAAGAGCCTCCTTCCAAGACAAATTTAACTTTATTCCCAAATTCATCAATTACGTCTTGTTTTGAAACTGGACTAATACTTGACGAAATATTTGCACTCGGAGCTGCGAGTGGATAATCAATTTTTTTTAACAATTTTCTTGTCAAATGATGACTTGGAAATCTTACTGCTACCAAATTTGAGTTATTTGTTACTATTTTTGAAATTTTACTCGTCTTTTTAAGTTTCAAAACAAACGAAATTGCTCCTGGGCAAAATTTTTTGTAAAGCCTCCTGAAAACACTATTTATTTCACAATCCTTTTTTAATTGATTGATATTATGATAGTGAACAATTAAAGGATTACTACTAGGCCTTTTTTTTAATTTAAATATTTTTGATACAGCCTTTTTTGAGTAGGCATTTGCAGCCAACCCATATACAGTTTCGGTGGGGATTGCCACACATTCATCATTATTCAAATATTTTATTGTTTTTTTGATATTTGAATCGTCAATTTTCATATAATATTACCAACTAATATATGAATGAAAAAAATTTGCTAGATGATATTACATCAAAATCTTTAAATGAGCTTACGGATTTAGCTGATAAAATTATTAAAAATTTGGAAAATGAAATAAATTTAGAAAACAAATCAGAGGACTATGCAAATTTGATTAAAATAAATAAACTTATAGAAAAAAAATTTCAAAAAAATTTTACAGAAATATCAAAAAAAACATATTTTAAAATTAAAGAGATAAAATCAAAGAAAGATGGAAAAAAAACTAAATAGAATTGTTAAAAAAACTAATAATTATCTCTATAGATATTTTTCAAAAGAAAAAAAAACAGATTTAATTAAGCCAATGTTGTATGGGCTTCTTCCTGGAGGAAAAAAGGTAAGATCAAAAATATTGTTTGATGTTGGTTTAATATTTGATCTAGATAAAAAAACTATCTTGCAAGTAGCTGCTGCAGTAGAATGCATTCATGCTTACTCACTCATTCACGATGATTTACCCTGTATGGATAATGATAATTTAAGGAGAGGTAAGTTGACAACCCATAAAAAATTTAGTGAGTCGACAGCAATACTCGCTGGTAATTCTTTACTTACAATAGCTTTCCAAATTTTAAGTCAGAAAAACTTAAATTTAAGTGAAAAGAAGAAAATAAAATTAATAAACTTACTATCAGAGAGTTCTGGTCATGCAGGTATAGCTGGGGGTCAATTTCTAGATTTAAGTTATGAGAAAATAAAAAAAAATAAAAGACAAATTATTGATATGCAAATTAAGAAAACTGGTAAGCTTTTTAGTTTTTGTTGTGTGGCACCAATTATTATGTCAGGTAAAATAAAATATGCAGACAAGTTTAACAAAATTGGCAATCAAATAGGCTTACTGTTCCAAATTGCTGATGATTTAATAGATTTAAAGGGAAAAACATCAAGCGTTGGAAAAAAAACTAGAAAAGATTTAAAAATGGGAAAAGCTACTTTAATAAGTTTACTAGGTACTAAAAATACTATTAAATATGCAAATAACCTGAAATTAAATATATTCAAAAGTTTAAATAAATTTGGAAAAAAAAGTAGAGATCTAAAAGAAACCATAAATTATATTTTAAGTAGAACAAAATGAGCAATAATTACAAATTTTTAAACAATGTCAATTTTCCAAGTGATATCAGAAAATTATCTCAATCTGAGATAAAAGTTTTGGCTGACGAGGTAAGACAAGAATTAATTGACGTTGTTTCAGAAACTGGTGGACACCTAGGAGCTGGTCTTGGAGTTGTAGAGCTCACTGTGGTTTTGCATTATATATTTAATACTCCACATGATAAATTAATTTGGGATGTTGGGCACCAAACTTATCCTCATAAAATATTAACTGGTAGAAAAAATAAAATTAGAACACTAAGAAAAGGGAAGGGATTGTCTGGTTTTACAAAAAGATCAGAAAGCGAGTATGATCCTTTCGGCGCTGCTCATAGTTCAACTTCTATATCTTCAGCATTAGGAATGGCTGTTGCTAATAAATTGTCAAATAAATCTGATAATGTAATTGCGGTCATAGGTGATGGAGCGATAAGTGCTGGTATGGCATATGAGGCAATGAACAATGCAGGAGAAAGTAAGACAAAAATGATAGTCGTTTTAAACGATAATGACATGTCAATTGCAAAACCTGTTGGAGCAATGAGAAAGTATCTTGCAAAAATTCTGTCTGGTAAGATTTATTTTAGTTTTAGAGAAACATTAAAATTAATCATATCTGCCTTCTCAAAAAGATTTAAAAACAAAGCAGGAAAAGCAGAGGATTTTTTAAGATCCGCAGTTACTGGTGGTACTTTATTTAATTCCATGGGATTTTATTACATTGGGCCAATAGATGGACATGATATTGATACAATGGTTTCTGTATTTAAAAATGCAAAAGAAATTAATTATGATGGTCCAATTTTAGTTCATGTAAAAACTAAAAAAGGAAAAGGTTATAAATTCGCAGAAAAATCAGAGGATAAATTCCATGGAGTTTCAAAATTTAATGTAAAAACAGGAGAACAGATAAAGTCTTCATCTAATGCACCATCATATACAAAAGTATTTGCTAACACTTTAATCAAGCATGCTGAAAAGGACAGTAAAGTTGTTGGTATAACAGCAGCAATGCCATCAGGAACAGGTATGGATTTATTTGGAAAAAAATTTCCCAACAGAATGTTTGATGTTGGGATAGCAGAACAGCACGCAGTAACCTTTGCTGCTGGAATGGCTACAGAGGGATTTAAACCATATGCAGCAATATACTCAACTTTTCTTCAAAGAGCATATGATCAAGTTGTTCATGATGTTGCAATTCAATCATTGCCAGTAAGATTTGCGATTGATAGAGCTGGATTAGTTGGCGCTGATGGACCAACACATGCAGGCTCTTTTGATATAACATACTTATCAACACTGCCAAATTTTGTAGTAATGGCGGCTAGCGATGAAGCCGAACTTGTAAGAATGATCAATACCTCAATAGATATTAATGATAGACCTTCAGCTTTTAGATATCCAAGAGGAAATGGTTTAGGGATTGAATTACCAGAAATAAATGAAAAAATTGAGTTGGGTAAAGGAAAAATTATTAAAACTGGAAAAAAAGTTGCAATTTTAAATTTTGGTTCAAGACTTCATGAGTGTATTTTAGCATCTGAAAATTTATCTAAAAAAGGAATTAATATTTCTATAATTGATGCAAGATTTGCAAAACCTTTAGATGAAAATTTAATCTGGCAAATTGCAACAGAGCATGAAGTTTTAATCACAATAGAGGAGGGATCTATTGGTGGATTTGGATCTCATGTTAGCCAATTTCTTAGTGAAAAAAATCTTCTAGATAGCAATTTAAAATTTAGATCAATGATATTGCCTGATAGATTTATAGATCATGATAAACCAGAGTTAATGTATAAATTTGCAAATCTTGATTCAATTGGAATAGAAAATAAGATTTTAGATACATTAAATTCAAAAGTTTTAATAAAAAAATCTAATTAAATTTTATTTTGAGCAGTGTTCATTAAATAGTGGTCAAGAATTACACAATTCATCATAGCTTCTCCTATTGGTACTGCTCTAATTCCTACACACGGGTCATGTCTTCCTTTAACAGATATTGTTGTATTTTTACCGAACTTATCAATCGTTTTTCTAGATGATAAAATCGATGAAGTTGGTTTAACAGCAAATGAAATTTTTATCTCTTGACCTGTTGAAATTCCACCCAAAATTCCACCAGCATTGTTTGATTTAAAACTAGTTTTACCTTTTCTTTGTAAAATCTCATCAGAGTTTTCTTCCCCAGTTAGCATAGCCGAATCCATTCCTGATCCAATATTTACCCCCTTTACAGCATTGATGCTCATCATTGCAGCTGCTAAATCCATATCTAATTTGGAATATATTGGCGCTCCAAGTCCTAGGGGTACTCCTCTTGCTCTTATCTCAATTATTGCTCCACAAGATGAACCAGCTTTTCTTATGCCGAGTAAATATTTTTCCCAAAGCTTAATTACAGATTTGTCAGGACAAAAAAATGGATTTGTGGATATAGTTTTGTCTTTCCATTTGTTTATATCACACCCTAAAATTCCTAATTGTATAACTGCACCGACTGCTTGATATTTAGTACCAATCTTATTTTTCAAAACTACTTTTGCAATTGCCCCTGCTGCAACTCTTGCTGCAGTCTCACGGGCTGATTGTCTTCCACCTCCCCTATAATCCCTAATTCCATACTTTTTAAAATAAGTGTAATCTGCATGTCCTGGTCGAAATTTATTCTTTATTGTCTCGTAATCTCTAGATCTCATGTCTTTGTTATAAATTATCAAAGATATCGGAGTTCCAGTAGTTTTTCCCTCAAAAACACCTGATAAAATATTAATTTTGTCATCCTCTTTTCTTTGTGTTGTGAATTTAGATTGACCTGGTTTTCGTTTATTAAGTTCTTTTTGAATATCACTTTCCTTTATTGGAACATTTGGCGGGCATCCGTCCACAACACACCCAATTGCAGGACCATGAGACTCTCCCCAAGTAGTAAATCTAAATAACTTTCCAAAAGTATTAAATGACATTATCTTACTGTATAAATTATTTTTTTAAAATTATGAACGAAAAAAACTCACTTGGATTAAATCTTTGCTTTAAAGATCATAATAACCCAATAAAACTTTTTGAAGAATGGTTCAATAAAGCAAAAAAAACTGAAATTAATGACCCAAATGCATTTGCTGTAGGCACTGTTAATAAAAAAGGATTTCCAACAGTCAGAATGGTTCTTCTTAAAGATTTTGATAAAAATGGTTTCGTTTTTTATACAAATTTAAAAAGTGATAAAAGTAAAGCCATTAAAAATTCTTCAAAAATTTCGATGTGTTTTCATTGGAAAAGCCTACAAAGACAAATTAGGGTAATTGGTATTGCATCTAAAGTTTCAAAAAAAGAAGCTGATGATTATTATAAATCAAGAGCATATGGAAGTAGAATTGGCGCTTGGGCGTCACAGCAGAGCAGAATTTTAAAAAAAAGAGACGATTTATATAAATCTATAAAAGAATTTAAAAAAAAATTTTCAAATCAAAAAAAAGTACCACGACCAGAGTACTGGTCAGGCTGGAGAATAAAACCTAAAGAAATAGAATTCTGGCTTGATGGTCAAAATCGAATTCATGAAAGATTGAAATACATTAAAAAAACAAAAAGTTGGAAAAAAGTATTACTAAGTCCTTAGAAATTTCTCTCTATACTAAAAGATGTTAAATTTTTAAGCACATTTTTTTCATCAGACTCCTCAAATACACTTAAAGAATTAGAAGCTAAATTTATATAATGCTCAGCTTTTTTATAACACTCTTTAATTATGTTATATTTTTTTATTAGATTTAAAACATATTCTAAATCTTTCTTTTCACGAATTTGTTTTTCAAATAAAGATTTTAATTTTTCTTTTTCAACATCATCTAATTTTTGATAAAGTAGAATTATTGGCAAAGTTACTTTTCCCTCATAAAAATCATTACCAATGTTTTTTCCAAATAATTTTAATTCGGAATTATAATCTAATGTGTCATCTGCAATTTGAAATGTGAGACCTAGGTTTTTTCCATAAAATTCTAAAGCATTTTTAAATTTTAAATCTTTTTCTGAAATGATTGCGCCAACTTTAGTAGCAGCTGCAAATAGTGATGCAGTCTTTGAGGAAATAATATTAAGATATGTCTCTTCTAACATGTCTATTTCTTTATTGTGTTGCAATTGCAGAACTTCACCTTGAGCAATTTCTGATGATGTGTTAGCCAAAAGTTTAAGTAATTCTAAATTTCCATCCTCAACCATCATTTCAAAACATTTGCTTAATAGATAATCGCCTACTAAAATTGATGAGTGATTTCCCCAGATCTTATTTAAGGTCTTTTTTCCTCTTCTAATTTTAGAGTTATCAATTACATCATCGTGCATTAAAGTTGCTGCATGGATTAATTCAACACATGCAGCCAGATTAACATCTCTTAACCCTTTCTCGTATCCACAAATTTTTGAGCATTGCAATGTTAATAGAGCTCTAAGTCTTTTACCGCCAGTGTTTAAATGATATTTTGTCATCTTTTGAACTAGCTCAACTTTACTTGCTAATCTGGAATTAATTTTTTCTTCAACTAGAATCAACTTATCTTCAACCGAGTTTTTTAAGTCAGTATAAGAATTATTAATTTGTTTTTTAAGCTGTATTACAGTTCCCATGTTTTAAAACTATTATATACAAATTATTAATATACTTATCAATTGACGCACCTTATTCTTTAATTATAACTAGGGTTTATAATATATTTAAAAAATTTATAAAAATTTTAATGTTTTCATTTTTTAAAAAAAAAAAAGTTATTAGCCATCTTAAACTATCTGGCGTTATAGGAAATGCTGGAAAATTTAGACAAGGAATAGATTATTCAAGCCAGGAAGAAATAATTAAAAAAGCTTTCTCACTAAAAAAAGCATTAGTAGTAGCAATTACAATAAACTCACCAGGAGGATCTCCAGTTCAATCACATCTGATATATAAACTTATTAAGGAACAATCAAAAAAAACAAAAAAAAAAGTGATTGTCTTTGCTGAAGATGTGGCTGCCTCCGGTGGATACCTAATCGCTTGTGCTGGTGATGAGATATATGCAAACTCAAGTTCGATAATAGGATCAATTGGCGTTATTTCTGCATCATTCGGATTTAAAAACTTAATAGAAAAAATTGGAGTTCAAAGAAGAGTATATACAGCAGGAAAGAATAAAAGTACTTTAGACCCTTTTCTTGATGAAAAAGAAGAGGATATAAATCGGTTAAAAAATATTCAATTAGAAATTCATCAGGACTTTATTGATGTCGTTGAGGAGAGTAGAAAAGAAAAACTAAACAAAAACTCTGGTATTGAACTTTTTTCAGGTGAGTTTTGGGCTGGAAAAAAAGCTAAAGAATTAGGTTTAATAGATGGTTTGGGTAATGCAGAACAAATATTAAGAGAAAAATATGGAGATCAAATTGAGATTAAGAAATTTGAAAAAAGTAAAGGGTGGTTGTCAAAAAAATTATCATCCTCAGAAAATTATACTGATAAAGTAATCAGTTTATTAGAAGAAAGATCAATCTGGCAAAGGTATGGTCTATAAAACAAAAAAAAAAACTTTATCTTTTCAAGACACAATCTTTAATTTACAAAAGTACTGGTCAAAAAAAGGTTGTGTAATATTACAACCGTACGATCTTGAGGTAGGAGCTGGAACATTTCATCCAGCAACCACTCTAAGATCACTTGGTCCAAAACCATGGAAAACTGCATATGTTCAACCATCACGTAGACCGACTGACGGAAGATATGGTGACAACCCCAATAGATTACAACATTACTATCAGTTCCAAGTATTAATTAAACCCTCGCCAAAAGAAATAAAAAAGATGTATTTAAATAGCCTGTCATCAATAGGTATTAATTATGAGGAACACGATATAAGATTTGTTGAAGATGACTGGGAAAGTCCTACTCTTGGAGCAGCAGGCCTTGGATGGGAAGTTTGGTGTGACGGTATGGAAGTAACGCAATTTACCTACTTCCAACAAATGGCTGGAGTTGAATGTAAACCTGTATCTGTCGAAATTACATATGGATTAGAGAGATTGTGTATGTTTATTCAAAACAAAAAAAGTGTTTTTGACTTAATTTGGAATGATGAAGGAATAACTTACAAAGACGTTTTTCATAAGTCAGAGAAAGAATTTTCAGCATATAATTTTGAATATGCCAACACTGATAATTTATTTAAAATATTTGATATGCTTGAAGAGGAGTCAAAATTACTAGTCGAAAAAAAAATTTCACTCCCAGCATACGATCAATGTTTAAAATGTAGCCATGTGTTTAATATTCTAGATGCTAGAGGAGTGATTAGTGTAGCACAAAGGGCTGAATATATTACAAGAATAAGGGAACTTACTAAATCAATTGGGAAAGTTTGGATTGAAAGCCAAAGTTAATGTCAGAATTATTTCTAGAGCTATTTAGTGAGGAAATTCCTGCAAAGCTTCAGATAAATGCAAGGAATGAGTTAAAAAAAAATATTAAAAATTTTTTTATTGATAACCAAATTAAATTTAATGAAAATTTCAATGTTTATTCAACACCAAATAGACTAGTTCTCCATATTGATAAAATCCCTAATGAAATTAAACTCAACTCAGAGGAAATAAGAGGTCCAAATGTTAATGCTCCGGAAAAAGCTTTAGAGGGATTTATTAGATCAAACAATACAACATTAGAAAAAATTTTTAAAAAAAATACTGAGAAAGGTGAATTTTACTTTTTTAAAAAAGAATCAACAAAAATAAAAGTTTCAGATTTATTAGAAAAAAATTTAAGTGAAATCTTAGCAAAGATAACTTGGAATAAATCTATGAAATGGGCAAATTATGATCTTTACTGGGGAAGACCTCTTAAATCCATTTTAGCAATATTTAATAAAAAACCTCTTAATTTTGTTTTTAACCACATAAATAGCTCTAACAAAACTTTCATAGATAAATCACTAGAAGAAGGTTTAAAAATTTTTAACGATTTTAATTCGTATATAAAATTTTTTAAACAAAAAGGTATTTTAATTGATCAAGATTTAAGAAAAAAAATAATACAGAATAAGATTAATGAAATAATTAATAAAAAAAATTTAAAAATCGAACAGAATGAAAGGCTTATAGATGAAATAGTAAATATAGTTGAAAAACCAGCAGTAATCATTTGTGATTTTGACAAAAAATTTTTGAATGTACCTAGTGAAATATTGATTACGACTATGCAGAGCCATCAAAAGTATTTACCAACTTTTGATAAAAAAAATAATCTTTCAAATAATTTTTTTTTAGTTTCAGATATAAAAGATACGAAAGGATTTGTTAAATTAGGAAATGAGAGAGTGATTGAGGCAAGATTAAGCGATGCTGAGTTTTTTTGGGAAAAAAATAAAACTCAAAATTTAGTTAAACAAGTAGATAAATTGAAAAATATAAATTATTTTAAAGGTTTAGGATCCTACTTTGACAAAATTCAACGAATGAGAAAGATATCATCATTAATTTCTGATGATTTTTTAATTAGTAAAGATAAAATTGAAATAGCCTCATCAATTTGTAAAGTTGATTTAATGTCCGATCTTGTTGGAGAGTTTCCAGAACTCCAAGGCATTGTTGGTGGACACTTTGCAAAGTTTCAAGGGTTTGATAAAGAAGTTTGTCTTGCAATATCTGAACAATATTTGCCTAACGGGATGGAAAGTAAACTACCAAAAAAAATGTACAGTGTTGCTTTATCTTTAAGTGATAAATTAGATTCATTAGTAGGTTTTTTTGGAATAAATCTGAAACCTACTAGTTCAAAAGATCCATATGCCATAAGAAGAATGGCTATAAGTCTTATCAGATTAATTGTTGAAAATGAAACAAAAATCAAATTAAAAGATTTAATTGTTTACACCTGTTCAGCTTATAGAGATCAGGGCTATGATTTTGATACCAAAAAGATACAAAATGAATTGAGCGATTTCATAATTGAAAGATTAAAAAATTATTTAAAAGAAAAAAAAATAAGACAAGATATAATTGAAAGTTCAACATTTTTGCTTGGATTGGATGATTTATTAAAGGCTTACAAAAAATCTTTATGTTTAAATAAAAATATTAAAAAAGAAATCGGTTTTGAAACTATTGCAATATACAAAAGATCATCAAATATATTAAATACTGAAGAAAAAATATCTATCGAAACTCTTGGTTTTGCAGATCCAGGCTTATTTAAAAATGATTATGAGAAAAAATTATATAAAAAAATAAATGATATAAGAAAATATTTTTTGAGTATTGGAAAAGACGAAAATTACGAGGAAAGTCTAAAAATTTTATCAAGCATTAAGAATGAAGTAAACGATTTTTTTGATAATGTTATTGTTAATGATGAAGATATAATTATTAAAAAAAATAGATTAGAATTATTAAATATGTTGTGTAAAACTTTTGACAACTATTTTAATTTTTCAAAAATAGAAACCTAGTATGAAAAAAATTATATTTAACTTTAAATCAAATGAAATAAAAAAAATTAAACTACCAAAAAATATTCTTGGTGGCAAAGGTGCAAACCTTTCTGAAATGGGAAGAATGGGTCTTCCCGTACCCCCTGGTTTTACAATATCTACTGAGGTATGTAATTTGTTTTATAAGAATAAAAAAAAATTAAACAAAAAAATACTTAATGAAATAAATAAAGAGCTAAAATTTATTGAAAAAGACTCAGGAAAAAAATTTGGAGATATAAAAAATCCGCTCCTAGTTTCTGTAAGATCTGGGGCTAGGGTTTCTATGCCTGGTATGATGGATACAATTTTAAATCTTGGCCTAAATGATAATACGGTAAGAGCACTTGCAAAAAAAACTTCAAATTTAAGGTTTGCAAATGATAGTTATAGGCGTTTTATTCAAATGTATTCCAATGTTGTGTTGGGTATCGAAGCCTATCACTTTGAGGATATAATCGAGAACTATAAGTTAACTAAAGGAGTATTACTAGACACAGAATTAGACGAGTATGACTGGGAAGCTTTAATAAAAGATTTTAAAAACACTGTAAAAGAAAAAACAAAAAAAGATTTTCCTCAAAATGTCAAAGAACAACTGGTGGGAGCTATAAGTGCTGTATTTTTATCTTGGGAAAGTAACAGAGCAAAAGTCTATAGAAAATTAAATCAAATACCGTCTCATTGGGGTACAGCAGTTAATGTTCAATCAATGGTTTTTGGAAATATGGGAAATGATTGTGCAACTGGTGTTGTTTTTACTAGGAACCCATCAGATGGATCAAAAAATATTTATGGAGAATATTTAATAAATGCACAAGGAGAGGATGTAGTTGCTGGAACCAGAACACCACAACATATTACAAAAAAAGCAAGAGTTGAGTCAAAAGACACTCTTAAGTCAATGGAAGAAGCAATGCCAGAGACATACAAACGGCTTAAAAATATTTTAAATAAGTTAGAAAAACATTACAAAGATATGCAGGATGTGGAGTTTACTGTTGAAAATAAAAATCTTTGGATGCTTCAAACACGCTCTGGAAAACGAACAGCTAAGTCTGCTGTTAAAATAGCTGTAGATATGGTTAAAGAAAAATTGATTACCAAAAAAGATGCAATATTGCGAATAGAACCAAGTTCTTTAGACACTTTGCTTCATCCAACCTTAGATGAGAAAGCAAACTTAGAAGTAATCGGGTTAGGCTTACCTGCATCACCCGGTGCTGCAAGTGGAAAAGTTGTTTTCACGTCCGAGGAGGCTGAAAGACTAAATAGTATGATGCAAAGTACAATATTAGTTCGTGTAGAAACTTCACCAGAAGATATACATGGCATGCATGCAGCAAAAGGAATACTGACATCAAGAGGAGGTATGACAAGTCATGCTGCAGTAGTTGCTAGAGGAATGGGACGACCATGTGTTTCTGGATCTAGTCAAATAGAAATTGATTATGAAAACAAATTATTCAAAACAAAAAATAAAGTAATTAAAGAGGGAGATCTAATTACAATCGATGGTTCTTCAGGCAGAATAATTATTGGAGAGGTAAAAACAGTTAAACCAGAAATATCAGGTGATTTCTCAAAAATAATGAGTTGGTCTGATGATTTTAGAAAATTAAAAATTAGAACTAATTCTGAGACGCCATTAGATAGTAAAACTGCTAGAGAATTTGGTGCAGAAGGTATTGGTTTGTGTAGAACTGAACATATGTTTTTTGATGAAGAAAGAATTTTATCAGTAAGAGAAATGATATTATCAAAAACAATTGAGGATCGATCAAATGCACTTAAAAAGCTATTGCCGCATCAAAAAAAAGATTTTATTGAAATATTTAAAATAATGAGAGGTTTACCGGTAACAGTAAGGTTGCTTGACCCACCACTACATGAATTTTTGCCAAAAAGTAATAGCGAAATTAATGATGTTGCAGTTTCACTAAATATTCCTGTTAAAGAACTTGAGGTTAGAATTTCAGAACTTCATGAACAAAATCCCATGCTAGGTCACAGAGGTTGTAGATTAGCAATTTCATTCCCCGAAATTTATGAGATGCAGTGTACTGCAATTTTTGAGGCTTTAGTGGAATGTAAAAAACAAAAAATTCAATCAACCATGCCTGAAATTATGATTCCTTTAGTTTCAACAGAAGCAGAAATAAAAATTATGAAAGATTTAGTCGTTAGGGTAGCAAAAAAAGTTCAAGATGAGAATAAAATTAAAATTGAATTTTTAGTTGGAACAATGATTGAATTACCAAGAGCTGCAATAAAGGCAAAAGATATCGCAAAACACGCCGAATTTTTTAGTTTTGGAACAAATGATTTAACTCAAACTACATTTGGAATTAGTAGAGATGATAGTGGTAAATTCCTTAATGATTATATAGAGAACAAAATTTTTGATATTGATCCTTTTGTATCAATTGATGATGGAGTTGGGGACTTAATAAAAATTGCAACTGATAAAGGCAGAAAACAAAACAAAAAAATTAAACTTGGAATTTGTGGTGAGCATGGGGGAGATCCTAAAAGTATAGAATTTTGTGCAAAAACTGGATTAGATTACGTGTCTTGCTCACCTTACAGAGTTCCAGTTGCAAGATTAGCAGCAGCTCAAGCTCAAATAAAAAAAAATTAAATCTCTAATTTTAAATCCAAAGCTTGGATACTATGCGTTAATTCACCTACTGATATTCTATCAACTTTTGTTGAGGCTAAATTTTTTATGTTTTTTAAATTTACTCCTCCAGAGGCTTCAGTCACATATTTTCCTTTTGCATGTCTAACAGCTACTTTTAGATTTTTTGGGCTCATATTATCAAATAGAACTGTATTAAAATTTAGTCCATTAATTCTTTTAAATTGTTTTAAAGTGTCAACCTCAACAGTGATTTTTCTTCCCTTTCGAGTATTAATTGCTTTTTTAACTATCTCTTCAAATTTCTTTGATGAGGCCAGATGATTATCTTTTATTAAAAACTCATCACTTAAATTAAATCTATGGTTAGTTCCACCTCCTAGTTTTACAGCATACTTTTGAATAACCCTTAAATTTGGAATTGTTTTTCTAGTACAACAAATTTTTGTTTTCTTGCCTACTTTTTTAACGAATTTATTGGTCTTAGTTGCAATCCCCGAAATATGTGAGAGAAAATTTAGAGCCACTCTTTCTCCAATTAATATATTCTTAATTTTTCCTTCAATTACAGCAATTACAGAACCTTTTGTAACTTTTGATCCTTCCTTTTTTTTTATATAAAATTTAATTTTTTTGTCTAATAAATTAAAAGTTTCTTTAGCAAATTCTAGACCTCCAATAATTCCTTTTTGATTACTTATTAGTTTAACTTTTAAAATTGAATTATTATTTAATAAATTTGTTGTTATGTCTCCTGAAGGGTAAAGGTCTTCATTAAGAGCAAGCTTACAGGTTGATCGGATAAAATTTTTGCTTAATTGAATTTTGGGCACAGAATTTATCTGCCTATTTCAGCCATTCTTTCTACTGATTTCCTAGCTTTCTCAATTGTATCATTGTCCATAATTAATTCGTTACTTTCCTTTTCTAGGCAATCAAGAATTTTTGGTAGTGTAATTCTTTTCATGTGAGGACATAAATTGCATGGTCTAATAAATTCTACATTAGGATTATCAATTTGAACATTGTCACTCATTGAGCATTCTGTAACCATCATAACTTTTTCAGGTTGGTTATCCTTTACATATTTAATCATTCCACTTGTTGAGCCAGCAAAATCACTTGCCTGTATTACATCTGGCGGACATTCGGGATGTGCAATAATTTTGATACCTGGGTTATTTTTTCTAATTTCATTTATCTCTTCATCATTGAACTGTTCATGAACTTCACAAGTACCCTTCCAAGAAATAATTTCCACATTTGTTTGAGAAGCAACATATTTTGCTAAATAGTCATCAGGTAAGAAAATAACTTTTTTTACACCTAAAGAATTCACAATTTTAACAGCATTTGCAGATGTACAACAAACGTCAGTTTCAGCCTTGACATCTGCAGAAGTATTAACATATGAGACTACTGGAACTCCTGGATAATGTTTTTTTAAATTTTTTACATCTTCTCCTGTTATTGATGAGGATAAAGAGCAACCAGCCTTCATGTCAGGTAGTAAAACTTTTTTGTTTGGGCTCATTAGTTTTGCAGTTTCTGCCATGAAATGTACTCCACACATAACGATAATATCCGCCTCAGTTTTTGAGGCCTCAATTGCTAAAGCCAATGAGTCAGCTGAGAAATCAGAGATACCGTGATATATTTCTGGTGTCTGATAATTATGTGCAAGAATTACAGCATTTTTTTCTTTTTTTAATTTATTTATTTTATAAATGTATGGAGCATGTAATGCCCATTCTATTTCTGGAATGGATTTTGAGACCTTCTGATATATAGGATCTGTTGCTATTTTTACTTCAGTTGTGAATTCCATAATAAAAACTTATCAACTTGAAATAGAATTGTCATTCATTTAATCTGACGCATTATTTGCGGCCATGCTGAAATTGGTAGACAGGCACGGTTGAGGGCCGTGTGAGCTTAGCTCATGAGAGTTCGATTCTCTCTGGCCGCACCATTAATTGGCTCTGAATATTAAAAAAGGGGCGTTCTGTTGCCAGGTGCCCCAAACCCCGTAACTTAATTAGTAAACTAATTAAGCTGCAAGTGCATAACTTTCGTTAGCATTTATAAATTAGCCCATTGCGGCGGAACAATACCGAACGAAAGAACAACTTTTAGACACCCGTCGATCCTAATTCACCCCCTTAAGTTGTAATTGGTGGAGGTGGTGGGTACTGCCCCCACGTCCGTAATGGTTATTACGAAATTCGTTTATCGTCATAGTTGGAAAACCAACACTATTAATATAAAACCAAATAATAGAGATTCAATAATTTATTCATGAAACTTACAAAAGATCAAATAAACGATATAAAAGAACAACAATCTCAAGATAACAAGACCAAAAGAGTTACCGCTCCTGAATTAGAAAATATTTTATATGAGGCTTTGCCAGCTTTAGATCACGGCTTTATAAGAGTTATTGATTATATGGGGGATGATAGCTCAATTGTTCAGTCTGCAAGAGTTTCATATGGTAAGGGGACTAAACAAGTTTCAACAGATAGTGGATTAATTAAGTACCTGATGCGTCACTGGCATAGCACTCCATTTGAAATGTGTGAGATTAAATATCATGTCAAATTACCAATATTTATAGCTAGACAATGGATTAGACATCGTACAGCAAATGTAAATGAATACTCGGCAAGATATTCAATTTTAGATAAAGAATTTTATTTACCTGATCCAGAAAATTTAGCTGCACAATCAATAGCCAACAGACAAGGTCGAGGGGATGTTATTGAAGGAGAACAAGCAAAAGAAGTTTTAGAACTTTTAAAAAATGATGCAGAAAGAACATATCATAACTATGAGACTATGCTAAATCAAAAATATGATGGAACTAAAATAGATGAAAATAAAAAAGGGCTGGCCAGGGAGTTAGCGAGAATGAACTTAACTCTTAATACATATACGCAGTGGTATTGGAAGACAGACTTACTTAACTTAATGAATTTTCTAAGGTTACGTGCAGATCATCATGCGCAATACGAAATAAGAGTTTATGCAGATATTATGTTAGATACATTAAAGAGATGGGTTCCAATTACTTATGATGCTTTTATGGATTATAGAGTAGGTGGTACTGAAGTTTCAGCTAAAGGTAAAATTATTATTCAAAAGTTATTAAAAGGTGAAGATGTTAATATAGATAATTCTGGACTTTCAAAAAGAGAATGGAATGAATTAATGGAAGCTTTTGAAATTAAAGATAAGATTGTTTAATTTTTTTAGCAAATTCTAAATAAACTTTTGTTATTTCGTGATCTGGATCTTTTTCAACAATAGGAATACCCATATCCCCATACTTTCCTACATCTGCGTTAATAGGAATTTGACCTAAAAATTTTTTTTCAAATTCATTGGCTGTTCTTTCAACACCATTCTCACCGAAAATTATATATTTTTTACCATCATCTCCAATGAAATGACTCATATTATCAACTAAACCAATGATATTTACTTTTAATTTATCAAACATTCTTATTCCTCTTTTAACATCTTGTAGAGCTATCTCTTGTGGTGTTGATATAATAATTGCACCATCAACATTAATTTCTTGTGCAAAAGTTAATTGAGTATCACCTGTGCCAGGAGGCATATCCACAATTATAAAATCTAAATCTTTCCATCCAACTTTTTGAGTGAAAGTTTTAATGGCACTAGTTACCATAGGCCCCCTCCATATCATTGGTGTTTGTTCATCAGTTAGGAAACCAATGGACATACATTGGATATCATATTTTATAATTGGTTTTAAAATTTGGCCGTCGCTTTCAGGTTTTTCATTGATTGAAAATAATTTTGGTAAAGATGGGCCATAAATATCAGCATCCAAGATGCCAACTTTGCAACCAACTTTTTTTAAAGCTAAAGCTAAATTTGTTGCAAATGTTGATTTTCCGACGCCACCCTTAGCGCTTGAAATAGCAATTGTAAATTTAGTACCTGGAATAGGGTTTCTTTTGAAGGTTTTTGGCTCTGTTTTTGCCTTCATTGTGTCACTAAGACCTACTTTTTTATCGTTCATAAAAATACACTTACCTTGTTTTTGAGCATAAAGACACTATATAGAATGTCGTAATGACAATTTATAAAAATCAAAGCCCGTGGGGCACACCACCTGGAAGTGGTGGAAGTGGTGGAAGTAGTGGAAACGGAGGAGGTTTCAGAAGAGGCCCAACTCCCCCTAATT
>CABZXV010000004.1 GCA_902529785.1 uncultured Pelagibacteraceae bacterium | reverse complement strand
AGGTTGGACTGGTGCTACGGCAATAGCAAATTTACTTGCGGCAGTTGTTATAGATAAAATGGGTGGTGAAGCTGAATTAGTACCAGGAAATAATACTGCTATCTATGGAGCAATTGATAGAAGTAAAGGTGAGATTGAAGTTCATCCTGATATATGGCTTCCAAACCAAGAAGCATACACAAATGATTTAGTACCAAAAGGAACTCTAAAATTAAGTAAAAATCCTTACGAAGGTAACCAAGGATATTGTGTGTCTCAACAATTTGCAAAAAAAATGAATATCACTGCAATAGAAGATTTAGGTAGACCTGAAGTTGTCAAAGCAATGGATAGCGATGGAAATGGTAAAGGTGAATTTTGGATTGGTGCAGATGGATGGGCTTCAGCTAATGTTAACCAAGTTAAGTTAAGAGACTATAAATTATATGATGCTGGAATTGAACCTATCAGAGCTGCAGAAGCAGTGAAAAATGCTAGAGTTCTTGACTCTATTAAAAAAGGTGAGGGTTATGCGTTTTATTGTTACAAACCACATGCAATTTGGGGAATGGCAGACGTAGTTATGCTTGAGGAACCAGCATATGATCCTGCAAAATATAAAATGATCCAACCAAAAGCAGACGCTGACTGGTATCAAAAATCATATGTTGCTTCAAAGGATGCTTTGAAACAAATACAAATTGGATGGGGCACATCTCTTGAGAGCAAATCTCCAGCAATTGTAGAATTTTTCAAAAATTTCCAAATAACAGCAGATGATGTTTCTTGGATGGCATACGAAGTTTCTGTGCAAAAAAGAGATCCAGGAGAAGTTGCTAGAGATTGGATGTCAAAAAATAAATCAACAGTTGACGGCTGGTTAGGTTTATAATTTAGTAATAAAAATTAAATTACCTGGCGACCGTTGGTTGCCAGGTATCATTTTTACTTATTTTAAGTTAAAATATTTTCATGGAAGCAGCTATACAAATTCAAAATGTCTGGAAAATATTTGGCAATACATCACAAGACGCATTAGATGCAATCCAAAATAAAAAAATTTCAAAACAAGAAGCGCTAGAAAAATATAATTCTGTAATTGGTGTTTCGAATGTTTCATTTGATGTCAAAAAGGGTGAAATATTTTGTGTAATGGGTTTATCTGGAAGTGGGAAATCAACACTTGTAAGACATATAAATAGATTATTAGAGCCAACATCTGGAAAAATATTAATAAATAATCAGGATGTAATGCAATTTGATAAGGAAAACCTTCAAGAATTAAGAAACAAAAAAATTGGTATGGTTTTTCAAAATTTTGCACTGATGCCACACAGATCAGTTTTAGACAATATAGCAATGCCTTTAGAAATTAGAGGTGTTAGCAAAAATGATAGGTTAGATGCTGCAAATAACATTTTAAATATTGTCGAATTACAAGGATGGGGAAATAAATATGCTCATGAATTATCTGGAGGAATGCAGCAAAGAGTAGGTCTTGCTAGAGCATTAGCAGCGGATCCAGAATTTCTTTTAATGGATGAACCTTTCAGTGCTCTAGACCCTTTAATTAGACGACAACTTCAAAGTGAATTTATAAAACTTTCAAAGCAAATGAAAAAAACAACCGTATTTATAACTCACGATTTAGATGAGGCAGTAAGAGTAGGACACAGAATAGCTATAATGAGAGATGGAGAGGTAGTACAAATTGGAACACCAGAGGAAATTGTAGTAAATCCGTCTGATGAATATGTTGCAGATTTTGTTAAAGGAATTTCAAGACTAAAAGTCGTTCAAGCTAAAACAATTATGCAATCTATCGAAGAATATAAGAAAACTTTTGGAGATAATTTAAGAAATAATGAAAGAGTTAATGAGAACGATATATTAAGCAAACTCATTGAAACTTCAGTAACAGAGGATAAACCAATAATAGTCACAAATAATGACAACCTAGAAGTTGGTATAATTACACAATCAGATTTGCTGAAAGCAGTTGTTGAGGGGAATGATAGTGAGTAAAGAAATTAAAAATTTATCTAGATCCGAATTAATTAAAAATTTTGTGATTTCTAATCCTAATTATTACATTGATGAATTTAAAAAAATTGGAAGCAAACCTTCTTATTCTTTCTCTTTTAATTTATTTGCTGCCTTATTTGGACCAATGTGGTTTGGATTAAGAAATATTTGGAATTATGCGTTAGCATTTTTAATAATTGAAACATTTGCTGTTGTTCAAATAATTAGAGGCCTATTTGGAAACATTACTAAAGATGCCCTAGAAAAAATCGATAAAATTCAATCAACTATTGATTTTAGATACAAACAATTAGAGGCTGCAAAAGAAAATAATCCAGATAAAGTCGAAGTCTACGAGAGGGCAATTAAATCACTCGAAGACGCAATGAAGGAATATGTTGTTGATGTTCAACAAATCGAAGCTTCAGCTATATGGATTGCTATTTCAGGATTTGCATTATTAATTTTTGTAAAATTTATTCAAGGGATATTAGCAAATACAGTTTTAGAAAAAAGATACTCTGAATGGTTATCAAATAAATCGATTAATCCTGGAATGAAAACAAAAAATTATTTTTTAAGTATTGGTTTTACTATAATTATTATGTTTTTTTCAGTAATTCATTATAGCTTTCCAGGTTTCTTCTCAATAATGAATGATTTTCCTACACATCCAGAAATAAGACTCACCTCTATTAAATGGGTTGAAACAATTTTTGATTACGCAGTGATAAAAGGAGATGCAGTATTTACCGCAATAACAATTGGAATTAGATCTGTTCTTGATTTTTTAGAACTTTTATTTGTCAAAACACCTTGGATTGTGATCATAACTACCATTGTAGTTTTAACTGCTTTATCAGCAGGCATAAGAACTGCAATATACTCAGCAGGATTTTTAGCTTACATGGGTTTTTTGGGATTTTGGGTTAAAGCAATGACTACACTTGCCTTACTGGGAACAGCTGCAATTCTAAGTATTATTATTGGAATACCTTTAGGTATTTATTGTGCAAGGCGTCAAAGATTTTATTCGATGATAAGACCAATTATGGACTTCATGCAAACAATGCCTGCTTTTGTATTTATGATTCCTGTCATCGCGTTTTTTGGCACAGGTAAGGTTGCAGCTGTAATTATTACAATGATTTTTGGAGGAACACCTGTCGTAAGACTTACAGTATTGGGATTAAGAGGAGTACCTGAAACTATTAGAGAGGCAGCAATTGCTTATGGAGCATCTAAATGGTATCTACTTAGAAAAGTAGATTTACCGCTTGCAACTCCATCAATACTTGCTGGTGTAAATCAAACTGTGATGTTAAGTTTAGCAATGGTTGTTGTAGCCTCACTTATAGGAGCAAAAGGTTTAGGCCAAGACGTGCTAGAGGCACTTCAATATGCAAATGTTGGACAAGGAATTTTAGCTGGTGTTGCAATATTATTTGTTGCTTTAATATTGGACAGAGTAGTTCAAGGTAAGAAAAGAGTATAATATCTTAATGAACAAAAATGTATGGTTGCTATTTGCAAGCAACGCATTTGCATTTTCTGTTGCACCTGTGACTGTTTTTTTAAGTGGAATTATTGGAACCAGTATCAGTCCAATTAAGTCTCTTTCAACATTACCAATGTCATTATCAATTGTTGGTACTGCTATATTTATTATAGCTGCTTCTAAAATAATGAGTATTACCGGAAGAAAAAAAGGGTTTATACTTTCATCAATAACAACGTCATTATTTGCATTATTGGCAGCATATTCTGTGTTGAAACAAAATTTTATTCTTTATTCATTTTCTTGTTTTTGTCTCGGATTTGGAATGGCTTTTGCCCATCAGTATCGTTTTGCTGCAGCTGAGAGCGTTGATAAAGAACTTGCACCAAAGGCTATTTCCTTGTTACTTTTTGCGGGAATTTTGTCAGCTTTACTGGGTCCAAACTTAGCAAATTTAGGAAAAGATATTATTTCAGAGGGATTATATGTTGGTTCTTATCTCTGTTTATCTTTATTAACTTTATCATCTATTATTTTTTTAATTTTTTATAGGGAAAATAAAGTTACAAATAATAAAAAAACATTAAAGGGTAGAACAATTTTAGAATTGATATCTCAGCCTAGATTTTTGCAAGCTCTTGTATCGTCATCTTTTGCTTATGCAGTAATGTCGTTTTTAATGACAGCTACTCCTATTAGTATGCATATTCATGATAATATGTCTTTAAATAATACAAGTTTTGTAATTCAATTACATATCATTAGCATGTTTTTGCCAGCATTGATTACTGGGAATTTAATTAAAAAATATGGGCATAGTAAAATTATGTATTTTGGTGTTTTATTTTTTATATTTACAATTATACTCAGTTACTTCGATCAAATAGTTATCAACTATCTTTTTTCATTAGTTTTCTTAGGCCTTGGATGGAATTTTTTATTCATATCTGGGACAAGTTTATTAGTTTTAAATTATAAGGAAGAGGAAAGATTTAGAGCACAGGGATTTAATGATTTTATAGTCTTTTCAATTCAAGCTACCGCAAGTTTAACTGCAGGTATTGTTCTTAGTTTTACAAGTTGGAAAATAATGAACATATTATGTATCCCATTTTTAATAATAATAATTTTCACTATTCTAAGAGCTGATAGATTGTCAAATAAAACTAATTAAAGACGTGTCAACTTGTTACACCATATAGTTATTGTTTATTTACTTTAAAAGAATATATCACCGGCATGACTAAATATAATAAATTAACAAGTTCATTTATAATATTAATCAGTATATTTTTTACGAATATAGCTTTAGGTGCGGATGTAACAGTGGAAATGCTTAATAGGCTTGATAAAGAATCAAATGTTTTTGAGCCTAAAATAGTAAGAGTTAACCCTGGAGATACAGTTCTTTGGAAGGCAACAGATAAAGGACATAACGTTGAATTCATAAAAAAGGGTGTGCCAGAGGGCGTTGGTAAGTTTAAATCAAAGTTTAATAAGGATGTTGAATACAAGTTCGAGGTCCAAGGAATTTATGCTTACTGGTGTACACCACACAAAAATATGGGAATGATTGGTTTTGTGGTCGTTGGAGACGATAAATCTAACCTAGATGCTATTAAGAAGTTAAGATTTTCATCAAAGTCTAAGAAATTAGCACCAGGTTTAATAGACCAACTATAAATCAGCAAATATTTTTGAGTTAAGACGTTTAACTTTTATAAATGAATCCTTGTACTTCCCGGAGCGGTGATAATCGCCCGGGAAGGCAACACATCTTAATTTAGCTTTTTTGGCATATTTAAAACTAATTTCTGTATCTTCAATTGCTAAACAATCTTTATTTGAAAGTTTTAATTTTTTCAGACAATGTAAGTAAATATCAGTTTTATTATTAAAGTTTTTTATAATTTTGTTGTGTCCGATGTAATCAAAATCACTTTTTTTTAAATATTTATTTAAGGATATAAATACTGCATCAATATTATTTTTTGTAGTAGAGGTTACAAAGCAAATCTTAATTTTATTTTTTTTACAATATTTGATTACATTAATTACTCCAGCACGTGGCTTTAATTTATTCTTTTTTAAAAAATTATTAAAAATTAAAGTTTTTAAATTTCTAATTTTTTTTGCATTAACTAAAGTTTTTTTCTCTAGACTAAACTTTTTAACTCTTTTTTCGCCTCCAGATTTTTTTAACATCGATTGATATAATTTTTTACTCCAATACCATTTTAATCCTGAATTTTTAAAAGCTGAATTAAAGCAATTTCTTTGAATATTTGATGTTTCTACTATCGTGCCAATAGAACCAAATAATATGGCTTTGATTGCCATTATCCTTTAACAGCTCCAGTGGTTAAGCCACTTATTACTTGTCTTTGAAAAAACATGACTAACATAAACAATGGTGCAGTTGCAGATACAACTGCTGAAACTGCCCACATTAAATTACCTTCATGCTGATTAGTACCAAGATAGCTTTGTATTTTTGGAACCATGGTGTGGTTTTCTTGATTTAATAATAATGCAGTGACTGTAAAGTCGTTGTAAGCCAACATAAGACTAAACAAACCAGCTGTAATTACTCCAGGCCACATCACTGGCATGATTATATATCTAAATGCTTGAAAATATGAGCAACCATCTATTAACGCACTTTCATCTAATTCTTTTGGAACAGTTTTAAAAAAAGAATAGAGAAGCCATAATGTAAAAGGTTGATTGATCGCAACTAACACTACAATTGTGGTTGGTAAGATTCCCCAAATTTGTAATTCAAAAAAAGGAAAAAGATATCCTGAGACTAGAGTAATATGTGGCATCGCTCTAAAAATTAATGCTGCAATTAGAATCCAAAATGCATATCTTTCAGTAGATCTAGATAAAGCATATGCACCTAAAGTTCCTAAAAAAAGTGATATAGAGACAACAAAAACTGTTACTATAATCGTATTTCTTGATGCTTTCCAAAATTCACCTTCGGTCCAAGCTTCAGAATAAGCTTTTGATGTAAACTGACCACCTGTTTCTAATAAAGTATTAAATGCTGAGATCGCATACCACCAATCAGCTCTAGAAAAAAAATCTGCTCTTACTTTAAACGATCCCCAAAAAGTCCAAATAAATGGAAAGCATGCAATTAATAACCAAACAATTATAAAAGTTGTATTAAATGTTTTAAGTGCATTCGATCTTTTGTCTAAACCATATTCCATTATCTTGCCGTCCTAAATTCTTTCCAAGTCCTAATTAATACTGGTGCTAACAATATGGCTATACCAATAATTGTCATCATTGAGGTTGCTGCTGCAGAGCCAAATAAGATTACTTCTTCATTGACTAAATTATCATAAATTAACCAAGATAAAGATTGAGCACTTCCTTCAGCGCTAAAACCAATTATTGGTTCAAAGACTCTAAAATTGTCCATTAATGATATTAAAGCTACAAAAGTAACAACTGGATAAATATGTGGCAACACAATATGTCTAATTCTCTGGTATCTTGACGCTCCATCGATAATTGCTGCCTCAACAGGTTCTTGAGGTACAGTTTGTAATGCAGCATAAAAAACTACAAAAGCAAACGGAGAATGATGCCAAATTCCATAAATAATTATCGTTATCCATGTAAGCGTTCTAGATGATTTTAATGATAGATATGGATCTTCCATCATTAATTGTAAATTTGCACCAATAATACCTTCTGCATCAATCATCCAAAATAAAACAAGGGATCCTACTAATGGAGTAACTATCATTGGTAATATTGTACCAAATATTAATGGGCCTCTTATTTTTCTAGATATCGCATTTAAACTTAACGCAATAATGAAACCTAACAATAAAACATTGGGAGTTACAAATAAACAATAAGTTAAAGTAAATAAAAGAGCTTTGTAAAAAGGTAAATTAGTAACCTGATTAATAAATTCTCCGAAGGAGTCAGTTTCTTTCCAAAAATCTGAAATTTGCTCAATGGCTAAATGATTTCTATCTATATAAGTACCAAATCCGTTAAATTTACCTAAAGGTTTTTCATCTCTCAATATGGAAGTTGCTTCCTGATCAACAACTATTGAAACTGTACAACCAAAAGGATCACATTTTTTAACTTCTTTTACCACTTGATCATGTTGGGCATAAAAAGATTGGATACCAGTAGATATTATTGGTAGACCAATAAACAAAATCATTGCCAAACCAGTTGGCAAGAAAAACCAGAAAAAAGTTTTATTTGGCATTTAAAATTAAGTGGGGATTAAATCCCCACTTAAATATTTATTTTTATAGAAAGCCTTGTTCTTTAGCTTTACTGATGTAAGCAGCTTCAACATCTTTCAATGCTTGTTCTGCAGATTCTTTACCTTGTAAGAACTCAACTATTTCGCTTCCTAATGCACCATGCATTAAACCCATTTGTGGTAACATCGGGTAAGGTTTTGCTCCCATTTTTACAGCTTCAATCACACCAATAGATTTTGGTCCTGGTACAAAACCTTCAACTAACCAAACAGCTTGGTCAGCAGCATCTGCAACCATTTTTTTATTTGAAGCAGCATGAGCTAGAGCTATAAAAGTTGCCTCTGCATCACTGTCAGATCTATTTTTTGCTAAAGTAAATCCATCCCACCATAATGTAGCTGCAGGAATATTTCCTCCACCAACGGTTGCTGGTCCAGTTAATTTAGTTGCTGCAGTAATTTTTGCATCACCCTCATCATCTAATAAAGTTCCAGATCTTGATGCCCATAATGTCATAAGAGCAACTTTTCCAGATTCCCATTCAACTTTGATTGCTTCACTATCGTGAGTAAGATAATCCGGGTTACTTAAACTTGCTAACTTTTTAAGCATGTTCAGTGTAGCCACACCTTTTGCATTATTGATATTTGGTTCAGCAGTTCCAGCTTTAAAGAACTCACCACCATGACCAATGAACATGTTTACAAATTCTTCAGCTAAATTCCATCCAGCTTTATACGCAGCTGCATACGGATGTTGCATTTTACCTGATGCTCTTATTTTTTCAGATGCAGCAACAACTTCTTCGTAAGTTTTAGGTACAGGTATACCTAATTCTTTTAAAACATCTTCTCTGTAATACAAATGTTGAGTGTTTGCCATAAAAGCAACAGCCATTACTTTTCCATCAATTGTTATTAATTGGGAGTCTTGTATTCCTTTTCCATATTTTTTAACTAGATCATCCATAGGTCTAATTAAATCTTGATTCATTAAAGGAACAATCGAACTATTAGCTGCAATTCTTGCTGAAAATTCTGAAGGGTTTGCAGTTAAAGCTGGAACAGCAATTTTGTTGTGTTCTGATGAGTGAGTAACTTTAAAATCTGCACTTCCTTTACATCCTTTAGCTGTTTCTACAAATGTTCTTAATGCTGGAAAATCATTTGCTAAAATATTTATTGAACCACTTGGTTTACTGCAATGCCCATCAGCATATGCCGTTGTTCCAAAAAGCACGAACAATAAGGTTAATAGTATTTTTCTCATATTTTCTCTCTTTTTTGGTTGTTTATAATTATTCTAATAAAACTATATATTTAAGAATTATTTAATAAAAGAGATTTTTAAATCACTTTTGACGCAAGTCCTGATCCAATCACAAGTGACTCAAGTTTTTTATAAACTATATTCTCATCAACATTTCCAAATCCGGCAAATGTGCTAAATCCACAATCAGTACCGGCCATTAATTGGTTAGGATCTATTACTTTAGAAAAGGCTAAAATTCTATGTTTTACGACATCTGGATGTTCAATAAAATTGCTCGTTGACTCTATTACTCCTGGAATAATAATTTTATCTTTTGGTAGTTTTATATTTTCAAATACTTCCCATTCATGAGCATGCCTAGGGTTTGCAGACTCTATCAAATACATATTTATGTTGGCTTTAAAAGCTATCTCAATAATTTTATTTAACTCAATATCGTGAATGTGAGGTCCCTCATAATTTCCCCAACAAATATGCATTCTTACTTTAGCTGGATCAATATTTTCTAATGACTTATTTAAAACCTCGACATGTTTGTTTGCTCTTTCTAAAAAATTCTCCTCTGAAATGTCCTTATAAATCATATGCCTTGATAGAGCGAGGTCAGGACAATCGATCTGAAGAGAAAGACCACTATCAATAATTTTTTCATATTCAAATTTCATAATATCTGAAAGTTTTTCTAAATATTCATCATCATTTTTGTAAAATTTATTAGGTAGAAAATTACAAATAACTCCTGGTGATGGAGAATTCATAAACCCGTCACTATGAGAATTTTTATTTAATGCATCTTTAAAATTAACAATATCTTTATTAATTGAAACATTATCTTTTAATTTTAATTCACTTGTACAACATGGTCTTTTATATGTTGGGGTTCCACCAGATTGTACAAGTTTTTTTTTAAAAGATGGAAAATCATCTAAATCTTTTGGAGCTTTTCTTTCACTTTCTCCTGAAAAACCTTCAACTCTATCTTTAATATATGTTGCATAACTAATTTTTGACATTTCTCCATCACTTATTATATCAATTCCTGTATCAATCTGTTTTTTTACAACTTCTAAAACATTATTTCTTACAACTTCATCAAATTTTTTTATGTTTATTTCTTCTTTATTATCTTTCGAGGCTAAAAGACTTGATAGTTCATTTGATCTGGGTAGGCTTCCGACATGTGTGGTTTTTATTTTAACCATGATTTAATAAAATTTGTTTCCATATAGCAACTTCATCAAACAATACCCACTCCCTTATAATAGAGTTGGAGTAAAATTCTGCATGATTAATTCCCATTATAAATATACTTTTATTTGAAGCTTTATCATAATCCATACTATCGTTACTGTGAGTGCCTTCTAAAAACCATCTAACTGATATTCTTGGATTTTGACCTGCTTCCTCTAAAAAACCTACATGTTCTATAGTAAATTTTATATTTGAAAATATTGCTTTTAAAGAATTCCATTTTTCTTTAATACTCTCTCTTCCATGACCAATTTTATTTCCAGGCCAAAAAATATTAGCAGCTCTATCATATCCTTCAAATTTATAATTATAATTAAAAATATTTTTAAGTATCTCTGAATATTTTTCAGCTTTTGATCCTTTTTTATATCTCTCAGCTTCATAATTTGAACTTTTATCAGTTTCACAATCGAATAATTTGGATGCAGTTGAAATTCCCCCCTCAATTTCAATTATTTTCTTTGCAAATTCTTTTGGAGAGAAACCAATCTGTCTTACCATCGCTCCTTGATCTCTAACAATCCACTCGTCATAAACTTGATTTTCTTTACATGCACAATCAGCAATTACTCTATAATAAATATCTTTTCCACTAGGCTTTCCATAAAAACCATCGCCTAGGTGTGTTCCTTTACTTAATATTCTATGGGAAGAGTGATATCCAATTTCGTCATTACCATTCCAAATAACATCCTCACCTAATAATTGTCTGTTAGGAAATTCTTTTAAAGTTGCATATGTTGCGTCTATAACTGGTTTATTGCCATAAGTAACTCCAAATGGTGATCTTACTGGTATATCTTTTGTATAAAATTTACCAATAGACTCAACATCTTTACCTTCCCAAATTTGCTCAGTTATTTTTAATATATAGTCAGGAAAGTCTTTGTATTTCTTATCAAAACCTTTCATTATATTTGTGATACGCAATTAAGAAGTGACTCATTTTTTTCGTCAATTTTAATACTTATGTTGGATCCAACCGGAACTGAAAATGTATCTTTATAATCTAATTCAATGGAGGAATTGTCCGTTTCAATGTTCCATTTTCCTTTTTGTGAAAAAAAAATTGTAGGTTTATTAAATTTTAAATTTTCAACTCTTCCTATTGTAGATTTAAAAGTGCTTAAGCTAAATCCAGTATCTTGTTTTATAATTGGCGTTATTGATTTGTTTTGAAAGTTGTTACCTAAAATATGTGAAATTTTAACGTTATTTCCAATATTGCTTTCATTCTCAAGTCTCTTGTTAGTCTCGCATATATTTTTTTGTAATTGTTCTAGCTTATAATTATCAAATTTTATAATTTCATCCTTTGATATTGGGTCAAGTAATTTTCTACCATTTGGAATTTCTTGACTGTTTAAATCAATCAAAGAATTATCATCTAATAGGGCCATACCAGTTTGTTTTGCTTTTTTAAGAACCTCAGGTATCCATGTTACAATTCCAGGATCATCTCCACCAAGAACAACAAAAATAAAACCCTCCTCATCTCCTACATTTTCAAATGCTCTAAACATATTTGTTGGCATAGATATAATATCGCCTGGATTTAATATTGTCTCATCTTCACCTTTAGAACCCCAATAAAACCTCCATTTACCTGAATAAATTATGAATACTTCGGCAGTCAAATGACTATGAAGTCCAGAACCATTTAAGGGTTTTGCAGAAACAGCACCCAAGTTAAATCCATGAGGTTCTGATATTTTTATTGATTGATTTGCATCTTCTGCAACACCTGGTCCTAAAATAGAATAATTTTTTCTCTCTTTATGACCTTTCAATTTACCTTCAACAAAGGGTAAAGTACTAGGAGTTAAGTCCTCAAATTTAGCAAGTCTAATATTCATATTTTTTTAATTATAATATTGTGATACACGAATATTTCCAATAAATAAATATATGCAAATAGAGCAATTTGATACAGGACTTAAAACTAAAACAAACGTTAAAGATATTGTTCTTTCACCAGAGCAAAATTTTCGAAATAAAAATTTAATTAGAAGCTATTTAAATCAAATTGTAAATTTAGGATTAAAAGAAATAGATAAAAGTTTGGATAAGGCATTTATAAATGATGTAAAGGTCAATTGTTTTCATCCTTTAAATGAGTTTGTTGGAATAAAAAATTTAAAAGAAAAGCTTTGGATACCATTATTAGAAGCCTTCCCAGATTTAGAAAGAAGAGAAAATATTGTAGTAGGGGGAGCTTTTAGGGATAAAATTTTAGTAGGGTCATACTCAACGTTATCTGGATACTTTAAAAAGTCATGGTTAGGGATTAAACCAAATTTTAAAATGATTAATATCAGATGTTGTGAAATACATGAACTTAAAGAAGACAAGATAGTAGAAAGCCATATATTAATTGATGTTATAGATTTCCTAAGACAATGCGGTATTTTTCCAATCAATCCATCGAGAGGATCTGAAGGAGCCTGGTTACCCCCAATAAATACTGATAGTGTAAATTTTTTTGAAAAAGATATTGAAATTTCAAATTCAAGTTTGAGACAAGCTCTTTCAATGAATAGAAGTCTTAATTTTAAACCTGAAACAGAGAACCTATCTGATGAAGAATTAAAAAAAAGACTAATAGATCATCCTCAAAGAGAATATTGGCATGACAAAATGATATGGTATGGACCATGTGGAATTGGCACCTCAAGATCTTTAGAGGGTTTTATTGATATGCATCAGTTGCCATTTAGAAAATCATTTACTGAAAGAGATTATTTCAAACTTGGTCATTATTGTGAAATAGGGGATGGTAAATTTTCTTTATGTGCTGGTTGGCATAGTTTAGAGGCTTATTATGGTTCAAATGATTGGTTAGGATTTACAGCAAATAATCAAAAACTAACAATGAGAGTTATGGATTTTTATCACCATGATGAGGGAAAAATTCGTGAAAATTGGGTACCAATTGATATACTTCATATTTTAAAACAAATAGGCATAGATATTTTGGAAAAAGTTAAAACTTGAAATGGCAAATATAAAATTCACAGGCGTTCATAAATCTTTTGGATCAAACAAGATTATAACTGATTTTAACCTGATGGGAAAAGATGACGAATTTCTTGTATTAGTTGGTCCATCTGGCTGTGGAAAGTCAACTTTATTAAGAATGATAGCAGGTTTAGAAAAAATTGATGAGGGCGAAATATTTATAAATGATCAAAAAATTAATGATCTTCATCCATCAAAAAGACAAACTGCAATGGTATTTCAATCTTATGCTCTTTATCCACACATGAATGTTTATGAGAACATGTCATTTGGACTGAAGATTGAAAAGAAATCTAAGGAAGAAATTGAAACAAAAGTTATGCAAGCAGCTAAAATTTTAAAAATTGAGGAATTACTTGAAAGAAAACCTAAGCAGCTATCTGGAGGTCAGAGGCAAAGAGTAGCCATTGGACGTGCAATTACCAGAAATCCTAAAATATTTTTATTTGATGAGCCATTATCTAATTTAGATGCAGCTTTAAGAGCTGAGATGAGAGTAGAAATTTCAAAGCTTCATAACCAAATCAAAACCAATATGATTTATGTTACCCATGATCAAGTAGAAGCAATGACTTTAGCTGATAGAATTGTAATATTAAATCTTGGAAATATAGAGCAAGTCGGAACACCTGATGAAATTTACAATAATCCATCAAATATTTTTGTTGCTCAATTTATTGGAACACCAAAAATGAATATTTTACCATTAAATAATGAAAATATTATTTCAGATAATAAAATTAACTTTTTAGGGAACGAAATTACCTTTGAAAAAATTAAGTTTGATAAAAATAAATATTTTATTGGAATAAGACCCGAACATTTTAATGTATCAAATGAATCTAAATTTAAGTTCAAACCTAAAATTGAATTAGTAGAAAATTTAGGAAATGAAAAGATAGTTTATATGAGTAATGATGATTTAGAGCTTAGTGCAAAAATTTCTAGTCAAATTGATTTTCAAAATGAGCTTAGATTTGATACTAAAGATATTTTTATATTTGATGAAAACGGAAGTAGAATTTAAACTTCCTTGATAAGTATTTACATAATTAACTCAAAATGAATTGGATTATAGTCACAATCATCGCTGCTTTTTTTCAAAATTTAAGATCATCATTTCAGAAAAAAATTAATAAAGATGTTTCTACAATTGCTTCAACGTATGTAAGATTTTCCTTTGCTCTACCTTTAGCCTTAATATTATTTTTTATTTATTTTAGAGAATTTTCAATTATTAAAGAAATACTTATTCAACCAGGTTTTTTAATCAATGTTACATTAGCATCAATTTTTCAAGTTATTTTTACATTTGTTTTACTATACCTTTTTAAATTTTCAAATTTTGTAGTAGGTACGTCACTTAGTAAGACAGAAGTTGTTCAGGTTGCTTTATTTGAATATTTAATACTTAGTGAAAAACTAAATATAGTAGGAATAAGTGGAATTATAATTTCAACTCTGGGAGTAATTATTTTATCTATAAAAAACTTAAAATTTTTTTTTCAAAATATTTTTTCTAAAACTACATTAATTGGATTAATTTCAGGTTTATTTTTGGCTTTGAGTATTGTTTATTTTAGATCTGCAGCGCTTTCTTTGAAAAATTTTGAATCAAATTTTGAAAAAGTCATATCAACACTACTTTTTGGACTTTTAATTCCTACAATAATCTTAACTATTTATCTCTTAATATTTGAAAAAAAAGAATTTAGAAAACTCTATAATGATAAATATGATTGTGTGCTAATTGGCTTAGGTGGTTTTTTTGCATCTTTATCATGGTTTTATGCTTTCACATTAATTCAAGCATCATTTGTCAGAGCTGTTGGACAAATTGAATTATTATTTAGTTATTTTTCTTCAAGGTATTTTTTTAAGGAAAAAGTAAAAGTGATGGAAATAATAGGTATTATAATTTTTGTCCTAGGAGTAACACTTTTGTTATTTTCAAGAGTTTAATAAAACTAATTTTGAAATCCGTACTTTCTTAGTCTCACATCTCCAGTTCTTGCATGAGCCTCCATACCTTCATACCTTGAAATTCTTGCACATGCTGCACCCACCTCTTTAGTAGACTCTTTAGTCATTCTTTGAAAACTTAATGTTTTAATAAATTTTCCAACAAATAAACCACCGGTATATTTTCCTGCACCTTTAGTAGGTAAAATGTGGTTTGTACCAGAACATTTGTCACCATAAGCAACTGTGGTCTCTTCTCCAATAAATAATGATCCATAATTTTTTAATCGATCATGGAACCATTGAAGGTTTTTAGTTTGAATTTCTAAATGTTCAGGTGCATATTCATCACTAATTTTTGCCATTTCCTCATCTGTATCGCAAAGGATAACTTCACCATAATCTCTCCAAGCAGCGCCTGAATTTTCTCTTGGTAAATCTGGTAGATCTGCAATAAGCTCTGGCACTCTTTGCATAACATAGTCAGCAAGTTTTTTACTAGTCGTAAATAACCAAGCTGGAGAATTATATCCATGCTCTGCTTGTCCAACTAAATCAAAAGCAACTAATTCTGGATCAGCTGTATCGTCAGCTATAACTGCAATTTCAGTAGGGCCTGCGAATAAATCAATTCCAACTTTTCCAAATAGAATTCTTTTTGATTCAGCAACAAATTGGTTACCTGGGCCTACAAGCATATCTGCAGGCGCGTTTCCAAAAAGACCATATGTCATTGCAGCAATAGCTTGAACACCACCTAAGTTCATTATTACATCTGCACCACATAGATCCGCAGTATAAACAATCGCAGGATGAACACCCACACCTGGTTTTGGAGAACTACAAACTATAATATTTTTTACTCCAGCTACCTTTGCTGTTGTTACACTCATCACAGCTGATGCTATGTGAGCATATCTACCTGCAGGAACATAACAACCTGCAGTATTAACTGGAATTAATTTTTGCCCAGCATATAAGCCATCTGATAACTCTACTTCAAAATCCTGACCATAGTTTTTTAATTGTGCTTCAGCAAATTTTCTTACTCTTTCATGAGAAAATTGAATATCATCTTTAGTCTTAGGATCTAAATTTTTTTTGATTTCTTCAATTTTTTCCCTCGTAACAATTACTTCACCTTCATATTTATCAAATTTTTTTGATAGTTCGATACATCCTTCCTCTTTAGTTTTTTCAATATCTTTAAGAATATTTTCAACAATCTCTCTGGTCTTTGTATCATCTGTTGATGAAGTTTTTGGTGATTTTTTTAAGTAAGTTATTGCCATATTTAAATCCTAATTTAATTATTTTTTTTTTTCAATATTCATTTAATCTAAAGCTACCACAGCTGCAGCAATTGAGGCTAGTCTTGCTGTCGCATCATCTGATCTACTTGTTATTACAACAGGGACTTTACCACCAACAACTACACCAGCTGCACAAGCTCCCATAAAATATATCATCATCTTTACTAAAGCGTTTCCAGCCTCTACATTTGGAACTAATAAAACATCTGCATCTCCTGCAACTTCATTTTTAATTCCTTTTATAGTTGCCGATTTTTTAGAAACACTATTATCAAACGCTAGGGGACCAAATATATCTGCGTTAAAATTTTCTTTGCTAGCCAATCTACAAATTTCCTTAGCATCAACAGAACTTTGCATACTATCTAAAACTTCCTCTGTGGCTGACAAAATAGAAACTTTAGGTCTTGCAATTTTTATTCTGTGACAAAAATCTATAACATTTTTTAAAATATGCATTTTTGTTTTGACATTAGGATTAACATTTAATGCACCATCAGTAATTATTAGAGGATCGTCTTCTTTATCCAATGTCATATGCCAAATATGACTTAATCTTGTTTTTCCTATTAAGTTATATTTTCTTAACAAAACTTCTTTCATTAACACATCGGTATGTATATGACCTTTGACTATAATCTTCACATCACCATCGCCTGCTAGTTTGGCAGCAACTTTAGCAGTATTATTTTCAATTGGTTCATGAACAATTTCATAATCAGAAATATCAAATTTTAATTCTTCAGCTATCTTTTTAATTTCCCCTTCATCACCGATCAAAACAGGAACTATTAATTTTTCTTTAACGGCATCCATAACAGAGAGCATTGGTAGTTCCTTACCAGCATTCACAATTGCAGCTTTAATTCCTCTCTTTTGATGAGCAATATCTAATAAATTAAGTGGACAAACTGTTGATTTATCTGAAAGCATTAAATTTATATATACTAAAATGATTAAAAAACTAATATACAAATATAGTATAAGGATAAAAAGTGGAAATAGTTACTAAAATTGCTCCAATCGCTTTAGCACTTATAATGTTAGGTCTAGGGTTAGGTCTAACTGGACGAGACTTTTTAAGAGTAATAAATAATCCCAAAGACTTTGTAATTGGATTTTTCTGCCAACTGTTACTTTTGCCAATAGTTGCTTATATTTTAATATTAATATTAAATTTGCCTGTTGAGATCGCATTAGGCATTATGATTATTGCTGCTGCACCAGGGGGCGTTACTACAAATGTTATGACCAAATTTGCAAATGGAGATGTGGCTTTGTCCATTTCATTAACTGCAATAATTAGTTTAATTAGCATAATTTCAGTTCCATTTATTGTATTAAAATCAGCTGATTTACTTGGTGTTACTAATATTTCAGCAGATATTACTATGACAGCAATTACACTTAAGATGGCATTGGTCGTTACTGTGCCAGTAATTTTAGGCATGATTATTAGAAAATTTGCAGATAATTTAATTACCTCAAATCTTTCGATTGTTAATAAAATAACAACAGCTTTGTTCGTTATTGTATTTGCTGCAATTTGGATTGAAGAAAGAGAAAATATCTTTAATTACTTAAAACAAGCAGGCTTTGCAGTATTAGTATTGAATGTTTTGATGATGATACTTGCTTATTATATAGCCAAATTCTTTGCAACCGGAATGAAGCAAAGAAAATGTATTGCGATAGAATGTGGTTTACAAAATGGAACTTTGGCAGTGTTTGTAGCAACACAAATGTTTAATGATATTGCTTATATGATACCAACAGCAGCATATGCTCTTATAATGTACTTAACTGGCTTCGCTTTAATTTTTATACTTCGAAGAGCTAATTAATTTTTACTTTTTCAAAATATTTTACAAACTAAATCCGACAAAGAAGAGATATTTTGTTCTTGAATTTTAATAGTATCACTTAATGCTTGATCCTTCATATTTATAGTGAATTGTTTTTTTTTATTAACGCTAATATATTTATTTTTTAACAAATAATTCAATTTTCTTACAACTGTAGGTCTTGGAATATGAGTTATCTCAGAAATTGACATAGTATTTACCCCACCTTCTTCAACATTGACCATATCTTTCTCCCATTCTGAAAAATTTAAACCAACACCCTCATAAGATTTATTTACTATTGAGTGACATGTTATAACCATGCCTACTGAATAAATTTCAAGATCTCCTAATTGCTTTTTCCATCTTAAGGTTAAAGTAAAAATAAATATATAAAAATAGTACCAACAATATGAAAAGTTATCCTTTAAATGCTCTGATACTTCGTCGACATTTAAAGATTTGTCTATTAAATTTTCTATTTTCAATATTTCAGAAATTTTTGCTAATAATGCGCTCAAATTTTTAAGAGTATTTTTAGGTTGTACCAATCTATAAGCCGACCTATCTATATAAATTTTTTTTCCAATTTTTTGAAGAACGTTTAGTTTTTCAAGGTCGAGAATTTTTCTTCTAGTACTTTCCTTTGGAATATTTAAACTTTTTGATATTTCAATTATATTAATTCGATCTAATTCCAAAGATTTATCAAACATAAAAAAATTATCATAGCTCTCTATTTTTTTAATTTGTATGTAGTGCTCAAAATCTTTGTTTATTAGATAAAGAATTATCCTGTACTTATCTATATCGTTAAAAACTTCATATGAAGAATTCATCCATTCAGATATTAATTTGTAGTATGTTGGGGCAAGTTTTTCAAAATTTCCTGTGATTAATTTTTGAATATTTTTTTTTATTAGATTATTTAGGATTTTAGTCATTTTTACAGATATCCATTCTATTATTTCAAACCCAAAATGGACATAAAATTAATTGTACACAACCCATTTTGGACACAGAATTAATTTTTACAAATTAAACATGTGTTTAAATAAAACGATATGAGTTATAATAAAGATAGTAGAGCATCTGATATTGAAATTTCTTCTCAATTAACAGGTGACGTAAATATTGATACCCCTCAAAAAGTAAATATCAGTGCTCTCAAACTCAGAATTTTTCAAAAAGAAAAAAAAGAAACTTTAAAGAATAGAATTTTCATTTTAACGTTATTCATAGTCCTAGGCACTATTGGATACTTTGTGTCTAATTAAGTCTTTTTAGGTTCATAACTTAAATTAAATTCAAGTACTTAAACGCATATCAACTGTTGTAATAAATAATAATTAGTAAATAATAAAGTAATGAAACCATTTACTGGATATCTAATATTAGCTTTAGGAATAACCACAGGAATAGCAGCAAATAGTTTTGCAAAAATTTCTGAAGGATTTACAAAACTAACCCCTACAATTGCTTGCTTACTGTTAATGACTGTAACTATGTTTTCTTTAGCAAAAGCAATGTCTGTAATACCTGTTGCTTTTAGTTACTCTACTTATAGTGGTTTAACAGTAGCAGGAGTAGTAATCTTTGGCATGTTAAAATACAATCAAGTTCCTAATATTTATGGTTTTATTGGAATTTGTCTGATCGTGACAGGAGTTATAATGGTAAATTATTTAGGGCGAGCTGGCTAAAAATTTTTACTATTTTAAAAGAGTTCGAATATCTTCTTTTATATTTGCTGGAATTTGAATTTCAGATTTAAAATTTTTTTTAAATCTTCTTAATTTATTTTCTCCAGGGTATAATATTTCTTTTAGTCCTTTTAGTTTAGGAAGCTTCTTTATTCTTTTAATATTTTCTTTAATTCTTTTTTTAAAATTTGATTGAAATAAATTTGCTTTCATTACTATAAATAAATGACCAATATTTTGTGGCCCAGAAAAATCATCGAATGGATCTTTTACTTTTCCACCGTGATTACCCCCAGTATAAACTCCACTTAAAATATCAACCATCCATGCAAGGCCAGAACCTCTAAATCCTGCAATAGGAAGTTGAACGCCCTCAAGAGCTTTCATGGCATTAGTGGTAGGGTTACCAAATCTATCTAAAGCAACACCTTCAGGTATTTTTGAATTTGTTCTTGATGCAACTCTTATTTTTCCTCTATTGATCATTGAAACAGATGTATCTAATATGAATGGTGCTTTTGATCCTGTTGGCGATCCAAAGCAAATAGGATTTGTACCAAATAAAGATTTTATAGCTCCATGCGGAGCTATTGCAGGTGGTGCATTAGTAAAAACTAAAGCCATCATATTTTTCTTTACTGCTTGTTCTGCGTAATATCCAGACATTCCGTAATGACCGCTATTTTTAACAGCCACTAATCCTATTCCAGTTTTCTTGGCATTTTTTATCGCTTTTTTTATTGCCATATCAGCTGCAACAAAACCAATGCTATCATCACCATTTATGTGAGCTACGGATTGAGAAATATTTTTAATTTTTATTTTAGGTTTAGGGTTAATTAAATTATGATTTATACGGTCACAGTACATTTTTAGTCTTGATAAACCATGTGTAGGAGCCCCGACTAATTCAGCATTAATTATTGCGTCTGCACATATTTTTGAATGACTTCTCGAGAGTTTATATTTCCTGAATATTTCAACAATGATTTTTTTTAATTTATTTTTTTCCATTTTACGTTTTTTAAATCTTTATTAAAAAATGAAAGTATATCACTCACTAAATAATCTGGTTCCTCCAAAGCTGCAAAATGACCACCATTGGGAAACTTCTTCCATCTTTTTATATTAAAAATTCTATTCACGTATGATTTAGGAGGCCACTCAAGCATTTCTTTTGGAAAAATTGCTATTGCTGTTGGTACATTTATTTTTTTAAAATTTTTTGGAAAAGATCTTCCACCTTCTTTTCTTCTACCAAAATATATCCAGCTAGCAGTGTTAAAACTCTTTGTTATTATATAAATCATTATATTTGATAAAAGTTCGTCTTTTGAGAATGTCTTTTCTATTTTACCCATTTTAAGATCAGACCAACCATGAAATTTTTCCAAAATCCATGCTGCTGTACCTACAGGACTATCTATCATTGCATAAGACAAGGTTTGAGGCTTTGTAGCTTGTTGAGTTCTATATCCCTCTTGCATAATTTGATCAAAGTTAAATTTTTTCTCCCATTTTTTTTCTTTACTATTTTTTGTTCCTTTTGGATGTCTAAGCGGTAAGCAATTAATATGTATTCCTTTACAATTCTTTGAGCTATCAAGACCAATCCATCCGGCAATAGTTGCTCCCCAATCACCACCTTGTACAAAATAATTTTTATAGCCTAAGTTTTTAACCATAAATTTATTTAATATTTTTCCAATTTTTCTTGGACCTAAGGCTTTTTTGATTTGAGATGAAAATCCAAATCCTGGTAAAGACGGAACAATTACATCAAATCCATCTTCAATTTTTCCTCCGTATTTTTCTGGGTGAGCTAGTCTTGGAATGATATCTAAAAATTCAGTTATGCTTCCTGGCCATCCATGTAAAAGTAACAATGGTCTAGAATTAGGATTTTTACTTTTTTCAAAAATAAAATGTAAGTTTATATCTTCAACTTTTGTTCTATAATTTTTAAGTGAATTAATCTTGTTTTCAAATTTTTTCCAATCATACTTTGTAATCCAGTATTTAGATATACTCTTTAGATAATTTAAGTTGGTTCCATACTCCCAACCATTCATATTTTGAGCAGCACTCCAAGGAAAATTTCTTACTTTTTTATAGATTTCATTAAGTGTGCTTTTAGGCACACTTATTTTGTATTGTTTGATCATCAATTAACTATGACTTATCCAAATTGTTTTTGTTTGAAGAAACGAATTTAGAGCCTCAGTACCTTGATCTCTACTTAATGAACCTGATTGCTTATAGCCTCCAAATGGAGTTTTAATATCTCCCTCTGAAAAAGTATTTACTGATACAGTTCCACAGGGCAAACTTTTAGCTAAATGAAACGCTCTATTAATGTCCTGCGTAAATACACTCGCATGCAATCCATATTTCGAATTACTGGCAATTTTCAAAGCTTCCTCGTCATTTTTAACTGTCAAAACACCAAGCACTGGTCCAAATATTTCCTCTTGAGCAATGGTCATATTTTCTTTTAATCCATCAAATAAGGTCGGCTTTGCATAAAAACCTCTTTGTTTTTTACTTGAAACTCCTCCAGATAAAAGTTTTGCTCCTTCATCTATACCTTTTTGGATGTATCCATCAACAGTTTGTAAATGCCCTTTTGAAATCATGGATCCCATATTCGATTTTAAATCTAACGGATCTCCTACTTTTAGTTTTTTAACTTTTTTTATAACTTTGTCTAAAAATTCGTCTTTTACTTTTTTATGTACTATCTGTCTCATATTTGCTGAACAGTTTTGTCCACCGTTCCAAAATGCAGAATTCATAGCATTATCAATTAGATCATCTGTAATTTTAGCATCTTCTAAAACTATAAATGGACTTTTTCCTCCCATCTCTAATGCGACAGGTTTTAAATTACTTTCACTTGAGTATTTTAAGAAATAGCCACCCACTTCAGTTGATCCTGTAAAAGAAACTGCATCAACATCTTTGTGTCTGCCTAATGCCTCTCCAACATCACCATAACCTGGAAGTACATTTAAAACACCATCTGGTATTCCAGCTTCTTTTCCAATTTGAGCAACTCTAATTGCTGTAAGTGGTGTATCTTCTGCTGGCTTAATTATAACTGAGCAACCTGCTGCAAGAGCTGGCGCCATCTTCCATACGGCCATCATTAAAGGAAAGTTCCAAGGAACAATACCAGCAACAACTCCTATTGGCTCTTTAACAATTAAACTTGTAATGGATGGTTCAGTTGGACCAACTTTCCCAAATACTTTATCAATTAATTCTCCATACCATTGAAAATGCATTGGTGCATCATTTGCAACTTCATTAATGCAGTCTGCGATAAGTTTACCAGTATCTATACATTCTAAAACTGAATTTTCATCACCATGTTTTCTAAGTAATTCAGCAAATTTTAACAAAACTTCTTTTCTATGTTCAGGTGAACTCTTAGACCAAACTCCACTATTGAAAGCTTTTCTTGAAACTTTAACTGCTAAATCAACATCTTTATGGTTACATTTTGCAACAGCGCAAAGTTTTTTACCCGTTGCAGGATTGATAGTTTCGAACTTCTTTCCATCGATTGCGTTTACATATTTTCCATTAATGAATGCTCTTCCTTCAAATTTGAGTTTATTGGCTATTGATTTATATTTATTACCTGAGCTCATAAATTTCTTTCTATAAATTTAATTTTATTTTTTTTCTTAATTTTAAATCTAAGGCACCTTTAGACTAAAATAAATAGATTAACCAATAATAATTAATACAACTTTTGATTGCAACCCATTTTGATAATAAAATTTTCTTTTTTGTTTTACTTCGCTCTCGATTTGAATTTAAATATCAATAATTTAATTAAATTATAGGAGATAAATTATATGTTTATTAAAAAAATTTGTAAGACATTACTCACAAGTTTTGCGATTGCATTTTTTGCCCAAGCTGCTTATGCAGAGATAACTCTAAAGCTTGGTACTACTGGTAGATTAGGTATGCCAATTGGTGACGCAATAGATCAGGCGTTAATACCAGCAATGGAGAAAGCATCTGGAGGTAAAATGAAAATTGAACCTCATTATCAAAGAAGCTTATGTGCAGAGCAAAAATGTGGTGAACAAGCCAACCAAGGCCTCATTGCTTTGTGGACTAGCTCTACTGCAAACTATGGTAATTTTGGACCAGAGTTAGCAATTTTTGATTTACCATTTATTTTCAAATCACTTGAAGATGCGAAAAGAATTTCAGACGAATGGTTAGCTGAAAGACAGTGTAAACTCGCTCTTGAAAATGCTGGTCATATTTGTCTTTCTGTATATTCAAGTGGTGGATTTAGACAACTTGGAAATGCAACTAAACCTGTTCATGAACCAGATGATATGAAAGGACTTAAATGGAGAACTACTAAAAGTCCAGTTGAGTTCATGTTGGTTAAAAATTGGGGTGCAACACCAACACCTTATGACTGGAGTCAATTATATCAAGGTCTTCAATCAGGTGTTGTTGAAGGACAGTATGTTGCAAGCCCATGGCAGCACGTTGCAAAACTTCATGAAGTTGCAAAATATTTCACTGAGATTGGAGGAATGTGGTCTGGAAATATTTTAGCAATGGATGCTAAACAGTACAATGCATTGTCTGACCAACAAAGAAAGTGGTTACACGAAGCAGCTGATGCTTATGGAGAAAAAGTAAACGAGTTGGATAACGCTTGGATTAAAAATGGTGAAGATGCAATTAAAGCATCTGCTAAAGAGTGGTATGTGCCAACAGAAGCGGAAATGACTAAGTGGAGAGCAGGTGCAATCGGTGCTTGGTTAGACGCTAAGGGTACTTTTGAACCAGAAGTAGCTAAAAGAGTACTTCTAGAACAAGGTATGGATGGATTTGTAGCTCAGTTAGAAGCAGCTGGAGCTCTATAAATCATTCAAAAAAAAACTAAGTGAAGACCATCTAGTTCAATTTAAGAATTAGGTGGTCTTTACCTAAAGCAAGTCATAACTTATAAATATTTATGGAAAGTATTATTTTACTCGTAGTACTCCTTTTTCTAATTTTATTAGGAGCTCCAATTGGTTTTATATTAATACTGATACCATTTGTTTATATTCTACTAACAGATGCTGTTCCTCTTGTTTTAATTCCTAGTCAAATGTTTACTGCTATTGACTCGGTTCCATTGACCGCGATTGCATTCTTTATGTTGACGGGTGAATTAATGACAAGTGCAACGATTACTGACCGTTTAGTTGCTTTAAGTAGAGCGTTAATTGGTCGTATACGAGGAGGGTTGGCTCAAGTAAATGTACTTGTGAGTATGTTTTTTGCTGGGATGAATGGTTCTGTCGTAGCAGATACAGCTACAGTAGGTGCTTTAGTATTACCTGCAATGAAGAGAGCAGGTTATCCTGCTGCATTTTCAGCTGCAGTTACAGGAGTAAGTTCCACTATAGGAGGAATTATTCCACCTAGTATCATGATGATTGTGCTTGCTAATGCAACTGAGATTTCGATTGCATCTTTATTTGCAGCTGGAATTATTCCAGGGATCTTGATTGGTGTTGTGATAATGGTAATAAATCATTACTTCGCAGTTAAACATAACTTTGAGCGAAGCGATGAACCTTTCTCGGTGCGTCGAGCTGGTAAAGAATTATATCGATCTTCATTCGCCCTTTTAATACCTTTAGTTTTAGTGGGTTCAGTAATGGGAGGCGTAGCATCTGTTGTTGAGGCAGGAGCCATCACTGCTTTAGTTGCTTTATTCACAGGTGTATTTGTTTATCGAACTATCAAGTGGAAAGATTGTACTGGTGCTTTTCGTCGGGCATTCCGTAATTCAGCAATGGTTTTTATTATAATAGCTGCCTCAGGACCCTTTAGTTGGTTACTTACTTCTCTTGGAGCAATTGGTGACCTTGAAACCTGGCTTTTAGGATTAGCAGATTCACCTATATTGTTTATTTTGGCTTTGATATTATTCATCTTTCTTCTTGGAACCGTAATGGACTCAGCTGTTAACATTATCATTGTTGGTCCAGTATTAGTAAATGTTATGTCTCAAGCCGGCTTTCCAGAGGTGCAAGCAGCAATGGTTGTAATAGTTGGCTTCTTAATAGGATCAGTAACACCACCAGTTGGTGTTGCCTACTTTACATCTGCAACAATAGCACAAGTCCGTCTTGAAAAAGTTGCAATAGCGTTAATTCCTTATTTGATTGGATTGTTTTTACTTTTATTTTTTATTCTTATTGTACCAGAATTAACAATGTTTCTTCCTAACCTATTGAGCAATTAATGAAATGTTAAAATTTTTGAACAGTATTGATCGTTTTATCCATCGGATGTTGGAAGCTATGTGCTCACTCTTGTTGGCTGCTATGGTTGCTTTCACTCTTTATAATGTAACTATGCGATATGTTTTTAACAACCCTCCAGTTTGGGGGGACTTGCTAACTGTGTTAAGTAATATTTGGTTAATGTTTATAGCACTTTCTTTAACAGCAAGAGATAATGAACATGTAGCTTTAAATTTAATTTATGAAAAATTACCTGAGAGAGTTTCTTTATACATCCGCCAGTTCTGGAAAATTATGATTATGATAATTGGTGTAGTTTTAATTATTTATGGAATTGAACTTGTAGAGGGTATGCGAGGGAAGTATTGGGAAATGTGGTATTTTGAAATTAGTATGCAAGGTATTGAGTTCAAACCAAATTATATGCCTAAAAAATATGCAGTTGCTATCCTACCATTAGCTGGGTTCTTGACCACCATTGGTGCCGCTATTGGTTTTTTCAAAAAGGTTTAGTTCAAAAAGGTTTATTTTTAGCCTTTGCCTCTCCAAGGTATTGTTTTATCTATTATTTTTCTTAAAGTTACATCAAACAATAAACCAAGCATACCCATTATAAATATTGTTATCCAAATTACTTCATATTGAAAATATTTTTTCGCAACATTTTCAACAAAACCAATACCCGTTGTTCCAGCTAAAAATTCAGCCGCAACCAAAGTTCCCCAGCACATACCTACAGCAACTCTTATTCCAGTAAGAATTTCAGGTAAGGAATTTGGAAATATAACATGTCTTAGTATTTGTCTTTTTGATGCCCCTAGTGAATGTGCGGCGTGAATTTTAGATAATTGCGTTCCTGATGCACCAGCTCTTGCAGAGATAATCATAATTGAGAGTGAAACCATGAATAATAAAAATACTTTACCTGTATTATCAATTCCAAGAACAGAAATGATTAAAGGTGCCCATGCTAATGGTGGTACGGGTCTATATAGTTCAATTAGAGGATCAAAGAAACCTTTGGCAAATCTATTTAGCCCCATGAATAAACCCAATGGTACTCCAATAATTATTCCAAACACTAATCCTAAAAATACTCTTAAGAAAGAGTCCCAGATATGACCATAAGGAACAGGTATTTTAAATAATTTAAAATCACCTGTTACAATTTTTAATACTTTTCCTTTAAAGTTTTCTTTAACAATACCTTCACTTGTGTGAACAGGATATTCTCCAGGTAAAATATCAGCAATCCAATCTGGCAAAATAAATCCAATAATTGAGCTTACATCTATCATTTCTATCCAAAGAAGAGGGATATTTTTGTAGCCTACGCTTGGTTTAGACATTAATACAAATTTATTAAATGTATCTGAAGGTTTAGGAAGCCATCTTCCTGATCCTTGTTCTGAGCAACTTGGTCCACTAGCAACAATTGTCCCAGCTGGAAATAAAAGAATATCAATTAATCTTAGACCAGCTTGCTCACTTTCCTGGAGGTTATCAAATTCAATAATTGCATTTTGCATTTCATTTAGAGCATTCGGTGGATAAATACTTGCAAACTCTATTCTTCTTGCAATTTTGACAATATTTTTTGCATAATCAGAGGCAATTTCTTCAGAGTCATTTAGATTTTTCCTATAAGCTTTGACCTCATCTTTTAATTGTTTTATAGAATTTTTGAATTGTGGATTGTGATTTCTTAATTTAAAAAATTTATCATTTATGATTTTAAGTTCTTCAGCTGCTGCTTGGAATTTTAATCCTTTTGCTGTTTCAGCAACAAATGGGACTTCTATAGTATTTTCTATTGATCCTGTTCCAGATCTTACCGTAATTATACCCCATTCTCCTTGTTCCGAAATTGCTTTAAGTCTGTCATTTTTTTGATCATTAGTTTCAAATGGATAATCTTGCTTTTTAAAATTAGAACTTAAAAGTCTTATTTCTTTAGTCATCTCATCAATTTTTATTTTTGTATCTATTTCAATTAAATCTTCATCTGTTAAAAGAGGAATTAATTGTTTAGTCTTGTTTATAAATCCAACTAAAATTGTTTTCTGCTGACTATTTAAATCTTTAGAATTCTCTATTTCAGATGTAATTTTTTTTAAATTTTTATTCTCGATTTTAATAATCGAGGTACTTTTAAATTCTCTTTCTTCGATCGGAAATTGATATTTTAATCCTAGTAACGATTCATTAATTTTTGCAACTTGACATAATTCATTTGCAGATTTTGGATAAAAACCTTTTGCAATATCCCATGAATAATAAAGCCATACTAATAATATTGCAGCACTACCAACAATAACCCAGTGTGTTCCTCCTTTAGCTCTTTCTGGATTTCCAAATACTGCATCAACTTTTTCAGTTTGAATAAGTCTTCTCCCATAAAGTATACATCCAATAATAGATACAAAAATTAGTATTGTTACTATTTGGGTTAACATTTAATTTTCTTTCCCCATTATTTCTTCTTCCATGTTCCAAATCATGGATAATATTTCTTCACGCTTAGATGAAAATTCTTTATTCTTCTTAATTTCTCTTAAATCCTCCTTTAAACCCATTTCTGCAAAAGGAAGATTGTACTCTTTATGTATCCTGCCTGGTCTTGGCGCCATTACATATAATCTTTCACCAAGCAGTAAGGCTTCCTCTACTGAGTGAGTAATTAAAATAATTGTTTTTCCTGTTTCTTTCCAAATCTTAAGAACTAAAGATTGCATTTTTTCTCTTGTTAGAGCATCAAGAGCACCCAACGGCTCGTCCATTAATATTAAATCTGGATCATTTATAAGGCATCTTGCAAGTGCAACTCTCTGCTGCATTCCTCCTGATAATTGATATGTAGGAGTATTGCCAAAACCTTTTAATCCAACTATTTCTAACCATTCATCAACTTTTTTAGCTGTTTTATTTGGATCTTCTTTTTTCATTCTAAGTCCAAAATCAACATTTTCAGCAACCGTTAACCATTCAAATAAAGCTCCTTGTTGAAATACCATTCCTCTCTCTACACCAGGACCATTAATTTCATTTCCACCAAGAACAATAGAGCCAGATGTTGGTCTTAAAAATCCTGCTGCTATATTTAAAAGTGTAGTTTTGCCACAACCTGAAGGTCCTAGGACTGTAAGTAGTTCACCTTTTTTAAGAGTGAAACTTACATCTTTTAATGCATGAACAGTTTCTCCCTTAGGTGTTTTAAAGATCATATTCAGATCTTGAGAAACTAAATCACTCATAAGATAACTTTATATAAAAATTTTATTAAAAAAAATAGGCGCTAATTTTGGTTAGCGCCTATTAAATATTTTTTTCTCTTTAAATTATAAAGGTAAGAAACTTGTATCTACATTTCCACCTGGAGTTCCCATTCCTTTTAAGAATGCATCAAGGTTTCCACTTTCCATAGATTGTTTAGTTTCTTCTGGAGTTAAGAATTTAAATCCACTTAAAGTTTCTTTCATATCTGCAACTTTCATTTCAGAAGCTTTAGACATAGCATTCATATCACTCTTACCTGCTCTGTATCTGTCATTTGCTTCATGAGTTACTTCTATAAAAGTTCTTAACATTCCAGGATTTTCCTTCATAAATTTATCAGTTACTGAAGTAATATCTATTCCTAGAATTCCAGCTGCTCTTGCTTCATCTACTGTTAATAATCTTGAACCTACAGCTACTGCTGCTTTAATAGAGTTACCACCAAATAAACATGCCATTACAACATCACCACTAACTAATGCAGCGGCACCTTCTTCAGGATCCATTTGAATTATATCCATTTTACTTCTGTCAGCTCCAACAACTTTCATACTTTCATCAAATACATATTCAGCCATTGTTCCTAGTGGAACTGCAACTTTTTTACCTTCTAGTTCAGTTGCATTAGCTTTAGTAATTCCAGAAGCGTTAGATGTAACACAAGTAGTTCCGCCCATTCCGTATTCCATTGCAATATCAACTAACTTAATAGGTGCATTAGATTTAACAGCATTAATAAAAGGCACTAGACCTTGTGAATAAGATATATCAATGTCTCCTGCTAGCATTGCATCTGTCATTGCTCCACCATTTGTGAAGTTTGTCCATTTTACTGGAACTCCAAGAGCTTTAGCAAAATTCTTTTTTTGCATGTCCTCTAGATTTGGGCTAGGCCATTCTAGAAAGTATGCAACTCTAACTTCATTTGCAGCAGCATTTGCAGCTGAAATTGATAAGTTAAGAGCAAATAAACTTCCTAAAATAAAACTAATTATTTTCTTCATTTTATCTCCTTAATTAAATTTAATTAGCGTTATTTAAGTTCAATTTTGAATATAAGTAAATGAATTTTGTAGGCATCATAATCACATGTAAATTGAGATGTCTAAAATGGGTTCAATTCTAGGTTGTATTTTATATAACCTTATTACATATTTAATGTGCGCATTAATTATTTTCTATTTTTTTAAATTAGTCTATGAGAGAGTATAACTAACTTTTTTAAAATATTTATGAGCTCTGAAAAACCACAAATACCAAATTCACTTAATGAACATTGGATGCCATTCTCTTCAAATAGAGATTTTAAAGCAAATCCAAGATTAATTGTAGAGGCAAAAGGAGTTTATTTAAAAAATCATCAAGGACAAACTCAAATAGATGCAAGTTCGGGTTTATTTTGTAACCCATTAGGCCATGGTAGAGAGGAAATAATTGAGGCTATAACAAAACAATTAAGAACTGTTGATTATGCTCAACCCTTTCAACAGGGTTTTGGAGGTTCATTTGAACTTGCTACAAGAATTTCAAAACATACTCCAGGAAATTTAAATAGAATTTTTTATACTATATGTGGATCAACTGCCGTTGAAACGGCAATTAAAATTTCAGTTGCTTATCATAAGGCTAGAGGTGAAGGACAAAGATTTAGATTTGTGGGAAGAGAAAGAGCTTACCATGGTATGAATATTGGAGCTACCTCAGTTGGCGGAATGATTAATAATGTAAAAACTTTTGCAAGTGTTTTAATGCCAGGAGTTGTTCACATGAGACATACTCATTTACCAGAACATAAATTTGTTTCTGGACAACCAGAAACTGGAGCTGAGATAGCTGAAGATCTTGAAAGAATTTGTACTAACTTTGGATCTGAAAACATAGCTGCATGTATCGTTGAACCGATTGCAGGGTCAACTGGAACACTTGTTCCTCCAAAAGGATACTTACGAAGATTAAGAGAGATTTGTGATAAGCATGGAATTCTGTTAATTTTTGATGAAGTAATTACAGGATGGGGAAGAACAGGTTCTCCATTCGCATCTCAAGAATACGGAGTAACACCTGACATAATTACTATGGCTAAGGCTACAACAAATGGAATTAGTCCTTTAGGAGCAGTTGCTTGCAAGGAAGAAATTTATGATACAGTAATGGATGGGTCACCAAAAGGTTCAATTGAACTATTTCATGGTTATACTTATTCTGGGATACCTGTTTCTGTTGCAGCGGGATTAGCAGTTCAAGATATTTTCGAGAAAGAAGATATATTTAATAGAGCTAAAAACTTAGCTCCTTATTTCCAAGAAGGTTTAATGTCTTTAAAAGATATTGATGTAGTAGATAATATTAGAGGATATGGAATGATGGGCGGAATTGATATTAAAATGGATAAAAAACCAGGAGCAGCAGGGTTTACTTGTTTTAAACATTGTTATGAAGCAGGTGTCAATTTTAAAGCAACTGGGGACTGTTTAATCATTGCTCCTATGTTCATTTGTGAAAAGAAACATATTGATGAAATAATCGATAAACTTAGAACAGGAATTACGAATTACTCTAAAAGTAAAAAAAACTAACTCACTTATATGAAAATAGGTGTTCCAAAGGAAATTAAACCTCAAGAAAATAGAATCGGCCTAACTCCTGAAAGCGTTAAAACATTAACTGCCAATGGTCATGAAGTCTTAGTTGAAAATAATGGAGGATATGAAGCAGGTTTTGAAAATGATCAATACAAGTCTGCTGGAGCAAAAATAGTTAATCAAGCAGAGGATATATTTAATGATGCGGATGTAATTGTGAAAGTTAAAGAACCTCTTTCAAATGAAGTAAAAATGATTAAGGAAAATCAAATAGTTTTTACCTACCTACATTTAGCAGCAGCAAAAGAATTAACTAAAGGATTGGTAGACTCAAAAGCAGTTTGTATAGCTTATGAAACTGTTACAGATAATAATGGAAGACTTCCTTTATTGGCACCAATGAGTGCTGTTGCTGGTAGAATGTCAGTACAAGCAGGTGCACATTGTTTAGAAAAAAATCAAAAGGGTAGAGGGATATTATTAGGAGGTGCTCCTGGAGGCGATCCAGCAGAAGTTGTTATACTTGGTGGAGGTGTAGTTGGTGAAAATGCTGCAATCATTGCAACTGGAATGAGAGCAAAAGTGCATGTTGTTGATAAATCAGAGGCAAGATTAAAACAATTGACTGAAATGTTTGGCGATAAAATTATTCCTCAATTAAGTGATAAGACAGACTTGGAAAAATTAATTTCCCAATGTGATCTTTTAGTTGGAGGAGTTTTAATTCCAGGTGCGGAAGCTCCTAAATTAGTTTCTAAAAAAATGATAAAAAATATGAAACGAGGATCAGTGATCGTTGATGTTGCAATTGACCAAGGAGGATGTGTTGAAACAAGTAAACCTACAACACACGCAGAACCAACTTACATTGTTGATGATATTGTACATTATTGTGTAGCAAACATGCCGGGTGGAGTTCCTAGAACTTCAACTTTAGCATTAAATAAAGCAACATTACCCTTCTTAACAAAATTAGCAAATGATGGGTATCATAAAGCACTAAAAGAAGATCATAATTTTTTAGCTGGACTAAATGTTCATAAAGGACAAGTTACCTATAAAGCAGTTGCAGATGTTTTTGGCTATGATTATTTAACTGCTAAAGAAGCATTAAATTAATTTAAAATATTAACTAATTTTTCCTCTATATTTTTGCTTATTATAATGACACCTTTTTCATTAGGATGCATTCCATCATCTAAATTTAGATCAGGATTTAAAGCAACTCCATCTAGCAAAAAAGGTAAAAAATCTAATTCATATTTGATGGATAATCTTTTAAAAATTCTATCAAATTCATTTTTATAATCATCTCCATGACTATCAGGTGCTATCATTCCAGCAATAACTATTTGAATTTTTTTATTTAATATTTTTATTATAATTTCTTCCAAGTTTTTTTCAGTTTCATTTGGACTAATTCCTCGCAACATATCATTTGCGCCAAGGCCTAATAAAATTATATCAATATTCTTTTCACTAATTGTCCAATCTATTCTATTTAAACCTCCGGCAGATGTATCTCCTGAGACACTTGCATTGATGACATTTACTTTTATGCCTTTTTTATTTAAATTTTTCTCGAGTACGTTTGATAAATGATATTTTTTATCCAACCCATAACCTGCCATAAGGCTATCACCAAATAAGACAACTTTGTAATCGGCTTTGGCTACAAATGCTGGTATTAATAAAACAATTATTTTAATTATTAATTTTTTTATCATGAGTAAACTTTTAAAATTATCTAATGTTAATTTAAATTATACCATAGACAACAAGTCTATAAATATTTTAAAAAATATTAGTTTCGATGTAGATTATAAAGAAACCATTTCAGTAGTTGGAGAAAGTGGTTCGGGCAAAACAAGTTTAATCATGTTAATTGGAGGACTTGAAAAAGTATCGTCAGGAAATATTTTTTTTAGAGATTCAGAGTTGTCTAAAATGAATGAGGATGAAATTTCTGAAATTAGAAGAAAAAATATTGGAATAGTATTTCAATCCTTTTATTTAATACCAAATTACACTGCTCTTGAGAATGTAAGCCTATCTTTAGAAATAAATAAATTTGATAATCCAAAAGCGAAGGCAAAAGAAATTTTAGATAGGTTTGGTTTAAGTAATAGATTTAATAATTTTCCAAGTCAACTTTCAGGAGGAGAACAACAGAGAGTTGCCATTGCAAGATCTGTTGCAATGAAACCAGAGATTATTTTAGCAGATGAACCAACTGGCAACCTAGATAGTGAAAATACACACAAAATTTCTAATTTACTTTTTAATTATATTGAAGATGAAAACGCCAGTTTAATAATGGTTACACACGACAATAATTTGGCCAATTTAACAAAAAGGAAAATCACTATTAAAGATGGAGTAATAAGTGAAAATAAATGATTTAAGTCTTTACTCTAGATATGCATTTCGTGATTTAACTAGAAGTTACTCAAAAATATTAAGCATCATAATTACTTTATTAATAAGCCTTTTTATACTTAGTGCTATCTTAACTATCGAGGACAGTTTAGAAAATGAACTTAACGAAAATTCAAAAGTTCTTTTAGGAGGAGATTTAGAAATTGATTATAATAATAAAGAAGGTGATAGAAGTTTAATCAATCAGGTCGAAAGTTTTTCTACAGTATCACAAATGGTTGAATTCAGCACAATGATTTCAACAACAAAAAATAAAAATAATAAAACATCATTTACAAGAATAAAAGCAGTTGATCAAAATTACCCTTTGTATGGAGAAGTAATTTATGAACCAATTGGGTCATTAGAAAATTTAAACAAAATTGATAACACTATAATTGTAAACGAAAATATATTTAAGAACTTAGAACTCAAAATTAATGATATCGTAAAAGTTCAAAATAAAGAATTCAAAGTTATTGGTACCGTGAAAGTTCTACCAGATATTGGTGGAGCATTTGTTTTTGGTGATTTTGCCCTAACAGGAAAAAAAACATTAGATAATTTGGAATTAAATACTTTAGGAAGCTTCTTAAATTACGAATACAAAATCCGATTTGATGGTAACGAAAATAAAGATAATAAAATAAATAAAATTGTTAATATTTTTAAAAATGACAGTAAAGTGAAAATACGATATCCAGAAAACTCTGCTGGAGGCATTAAAAGAATTATCGATAATTTTTCACAATTTTTATCATTGGTATCAATAAGTGCTATGCTTATTGCTGGAATAGGAATTGCAAATACTCTTCTTTCATTTATTAATCAAAAGAATTCATCAATAGCAGTTCAAAAAGCAATAGGAATTAATTCTTTGAATATTAAGACTATTTATTATTTACAATTATTTATAATTTTATTTTTTATTTCACTGATTGCCTATGGATTAAGTTTTTTATTGGTGCCAATTGTAGATAAATATATATCAGATGGACTTGGATTAAATATTGAGGCCTTTTTTTCATTAACAAATTTATCAATAGTTTTTTTAGTTGGATTATTGGTAATAATTATATTTTCAATCCCAACTGTTAATTCTATTGACCAAATTAAAGCCTCTAGTTTGTTTAGAAATGTTTTTCAAAGTTTGCAGTTCAAGTATTCAAAAAAATCAATAATATTAAGTTTATTTCTACTAGCTATTTTAATTAGTTTATTTGCATTTAGGTCCTCTCTTCCATATTACAGCTTGATTTATTTTGCGTCTTTTTTTGTATGCCTAGCTATGTTTTTTTATGTTTCCCGTTTAATAATATTATTACTTAGGAACAATTTAACCAATCTTGGAATTTCGTCAAAAATAGCGGTAAAAAATATTACACAATCAAAAAGTATTACTCCAATAACTGTTATGTCTCTTGGACTAGGAATGACATTGTTGCTTACGTTAGCATTTGTGGGCTCTAATTTTAAAAGAGAAATAGCAAAATCAATTCCGGATATTGCTCCTGATTATTTCTTTTTAGGTATTCAAAATAATCAGAAAGATTTATTTCAAAAAGTCATTAATGAAACAGATAAAGATGCTGTAATAGAAATTGTTCCTATGGTGTCAGCTGGAATTGTTAAAATTAATGGAATAGACCCAAACACCTATATATCAAATTCTAATGACAGCTATTGGGTAATTATGAACGATAGACGAGTTTCTTGGGTCGACACAATTCCAAAAGATAATCCAATTTTAGAGGGTAGTTGGTGGGACACTTCACAACCTAACAAATTACAAATTTCATTAGATAGCAAAGTCGCAAAAGATTTTGGAGTTAACATTGGTGACAAGTTTACACTAAGAATTTATGGAAGAGAAATTGAAGGTGAAGTAATTAATTTAAGATTGGTGAATTATCAAGATTTAAGTATTAACTTTGCAATGTTGCTTAATCCACAATTTGCAAAAAATATTCCACATGAGTACCTTTCTACAATAAAATTTGAAAAAGCTGAAAATTTCAATGAAGTAAATTTTTTAGATCAATTCCCGAGTGTATCAATAATAAAAATTTCAGATTATTTGTCAAAAGTGACAGATGTTCTTAATAAAGTATTTATTGCAGTAAGTATAATTTCAGCTGTCACTGTTATTATTGGCTTAGTTGTAATTTCAAGTGCAATTATTGTTCAAGGAAAAATTAAAACATTTCAAAATCTTATTTTCAAAATTTTAGGCTTTTCAAAGAAAGAAATTATAATTTCTTCAATTATTGAATTTATTATATCTTTTTTGTCTATAATATTATTTTCTACTATTTTTTCTGTAATTGCATCAAAGTTTATTATTGAAAATATATTTCAACTGAACTGGTTATTTGAATTTGAAATATTTTTATATGTAATAATTGGTGTAGGTTTAACAACACTTGCTCTTATAATATTGACAAACCTTAAATATTTAAGTCCAAAAGTTTATCCACTCGTCAGAAACGAATAATATTTGATAATTTTGATTATATTTTAAATTGAAGCTTTCAAAGCCTCATAAATCAAATCTTCTGTAGTTTCACCGATGCTTCTATAGACTTCTTTACCATCCTTGAAAATTAATAGAGTAGTCTGATAAAGCACATTAAAAGCGTTAGCAATATCTCTATTCATTACATCAAATGAAAAATACTCAATATTATCAAATTTAATATCTAATAATTCACCTTCTTTTTTCGCTGTTTGTAATATTTTCATTTGTTTTGCACAAGATGAACAATATTCTATCCAAGAACTAATCACTATAACTTTTCCCTCAGATTGAGCTTTATTAAACAATTCTTGGTCAAATGTTGTTTTCTTTTCCATTGCATTCGCACTAAATGCAAACAGACAAATTATAAGTATTAAAATTCTTTTAAACATTTTTAAAAAATATGTATTTTTAAAATAAAAAAAATACTTTATATTGACACATGGGGTGCCTGTATAGGCTGAGAAAAACCCAATGAACCTGTCCGGTAATTCAGAAAGGGAATAATGGAACAAATAAATATCATTAGTCAATCTTCAGCAATAATATTAACTTTAGCAATTAGTATTGTTTTTGTAATTATTGGTCTTCTTTACTCTAAAAAGTTTCAAGGACTTAATAATTATTTAGTTGCAAGTAGATCTGTTGGTACTTTTTCTTTAACAGCAAGTTTGGTCGCATCTGCTTTGGGTGCATGGATATTATTTGGCCCTGCATCTGCTGCTACATGGGGAGGTATAGGGGCAGTTATCGGATATTCTTTAGGAACAGCATTTCCTCTTTTCACACTTATATACTTAGGAAAAAAATTTAGAGATAAATACCCAAGAAGCAAATCTTTAATTGAAGTTGTAAGACTTAGATTCGGTTCACAATTATTTAAACTGATTTTATTTTTATCCATTTTTTATATGTCCATTTTTTTAATAGCAGAGGTGACAGCTGTTTCTATATTAATCAATTATATATCTGGAACAGATCTATGGATAACAGCATCTATAGTGATAATTAGTTCTCTTTTATATACTTTGTATGGTGGATTACGAGCTTCAATATTTACAGATAATATACAGTTTATAGTTTTTGGTTTACTTTTAATAATATCATTTTCATATTTGATATCTTTAAACTCTAATGAGTTTAGCTTTGAATTTATCAGACAAAATAAACCTAATTTATTAAGCTTTAACTATTTGCCAAATTTTACTGCAGGTATAACTTTTTTTATAGCTGTTGCAGCAACAAATCTTTTTCATCAAGGTAATTGGCAAAGAGTTTATGCAGCTAAAGACAATAAAGTTTTAAAAAGTAGTCTAATTTTTTCATTTTTAATTATTATACCAATTGTATTTTTGATGGGATTTACAGGGTTAATTGCAACTTCTCAAAATTCAAATCTAATTCCTGATCTAGCATTTTTTTCTTTGCTACTTAAAGAAAATGCACTTTTTTTATCAATTATAATAATAATTTTAGCTATTTCATTAACAGTAAGCAGCATAGATACTTTGGTAAACGCTATTTCAAGTTTAATAATTGTTGATGGAAATAAAGTTATCAAATACAAAGGTGATTATTTAAAATTATCTAAGCAAATAATAATATTAATCTCTTTAATTTCTTTTTTTGTTGCATCAAAAGGAATAAGTATTTTATATTTATTTTTATTAGCTGATTTATTTTGTTGTGCGGCTGTACTAAGTGTATTTTATAGTTTTTACTCCAAAAAATTTACTGAAAAAAATGCATATGTAGCTATTATTGTTGGATTAATTGGAGGAATTCTTTTATTCCCAAGTCCTGACTTTTCAAAATCAATTCTGGTCGGAATAATATTGCCTCTAGACTTTTTACCTATATTTGTCTCTCAATCCTTGCTTTTTTGCTCATTTATTGTTGCAACATTTTTACCTATTTTAACTTGGAGATTAAAATAAACCATCATTTACATCCTGTTTATATAAATATATTATAAAAGTTATGAGTTTTATTTTGCCATTTATTGTATTGATCATCGTAGTTGTTTTTATTCATGAATATGGACATTACTATTTTGCAAAGAAATATGGTGTTGGAGTAACTGACTTTTCTATAGGTTTTGGAAAAGAATTATTTGGTTGGAATGACAAATCTGGAACAAGATGGAAAATTTGCTGGATACCCCTTGGCGGTTATGTTAAATTTTTTGGAGATCGAAATGTTTTTTCCCAGGCGGATCAAGAAGAACTTTTAAAAAAATACAATAAAGAAGATCAAGAAAAGCTTTTTGTCACAAAACCGTTGTATCAAAGATCATTGATTGTTGCAGGTGGTCCAATTGCAAACTTTGTTTTAGCAATATTTATTTTTTTATTCATATATATGTTTGCTGGAAAAGACTTTACCCCAGCAATAATCGATGAGGTTCAAAAAGATAGCCCTGCAGAAATTGCTGGAATGAAAAAAAATGACATAATACTTGAGATAGATAATAACAAAGTAGAGAGTATTCTTGACGTTTCTAAACTAATTTTAATGTCAACATCTGAAATAGTTGATTTTAAAGTATCTAGATACGATCAAGAATTATTATTAAAAGTAAAACCAAAAATTGTTGCCGGAGTTGATAATCTAGGAAACAAAATTAACAAAAGAATTATTGGCATAAAACTTAGTCCTTATAACAATGAAATAAATCATAAAAAATTAGGACCAGCTAGGGCATTAATTGAGTCTTTTAAAGAAGTTTACTTTGTTACCACTTCTTCTCTTAAATATATGGGCTCAATGATTACTGGCTCTGGAGACAGTTCTCAATTAGGAGGACCTATTAGAATAGCTAAAATTTCAGGTCAAGTTGCAGAGTTTGGAATACTCCCATTTATTAGCATGATGGCTTATATTTCAATTAGTCTAGGTTTAATAAATTTATTTCCCATCCCACTTTTAGATGGTGGTCACTTAATGTTTTACGCTTTCGAAAAAGTATTAGGAAAGCCGTTAAGCCAAAAAACTCAAGAAGGTTTTTTTCGAATCGGAATGTTTTTATTATTAACTTTGATGTTTTTTGCGACTTTCAACGACCTTAAAGATTTAGGCTTATTTTAAAGGCATTTTTGACAGTTAAAAAAGCTATATAAATCAACGTTTTTTTACAACTATATGTTGTGCCAAAAAATATTTTAGACACAAAAAAAAAGCTTGAATTATCAATGATTTTGTTAAGTATATAAATATAACCTTTAAAACCGGAGCTAAAATGAACAAAAAACAACTTATAGCGAAACTAGCTGGGTCGTTAAATCAAAGTAAAGCTGATGCTGAGCGTACTTTTGATACAATTACCAACACTATTTTGGATGCTTTAAAAGGCGACGATAATGTGAAAATTGCTGGTTTTGGTACATATAAAGTGGCTAAAAGAAAAGCCCGAATTGGCCGTAATCCAAGAACTGGAGAACAAATCCAAATCGCAGCTTCTCAAAAGGTAAAATTTTTACCTGCAAAAGCACTTAAAGAAGTTTTCAACAAATAAACTTTTTTTAACAGCCTTTTTTAAGCTTAAAAACTTGAAAAAGGCTGTTACTACATGCACTTACTGCATACCTATTTTTCCTAACTATCATTAGTTTTTAATTTTATTAAATTTATAAGAACACCTTTAATTAAACGGAGGTGAAATGGTTAAACTTTTAAAAAAACTGGTTGGTCCATTAGTAAGTTTATTTTTCTTACTAAATATGACAAGCGCCGGTTATGCTGAAACTACAGTTTCAGCTGAAGTAGGTTTCATATTCAATACATTTCTTTTCTTGGTCTGTGGTTTTCTAGTAATGTTTATGGCAGCTGGATTCGCCATGCTTGAATCAGGAATGGTAACATCAAAAAGTGTATCAGTAATATGTGCCAAAAATATTGGATTATTTTCAATAGCTGGAATTATGTTCTGGATGGTTGGATATAATTTAGCATACGGAATTCCAGAAGGTGGATACATTGGAAGCTTTACTCCATGGTCTGATGCAAGTTCAGTAGATACTGGATATGCAGATGGATCTGATTGGTACTTCCAAATGGTTTTCTGTGCAACAACAGTTTCAATTGTATCTGGAACATTAGCTGAAAGAATTAAATTATGGCCATTCTTTTTATTTGCAGCTATTCTTTCAGGTATCATTTATCCAATCGTTATGGGTTGGCAGTGGGGAGGTGGCTGGTTAGCAGCTGCTGGTTTCTCAGACTTTGCTGGCTCTACTCTCGTTCACTCAACTGGAGGTGCAGCAGCATTAGCTGGAGCAATTCTATTAGGAGCTAGAACAGGTAGATTTGATAAATCTGGAGCAGCTAAACCTATGAAGCCGTTTGCGGCGTCATCTGTACCATTGGTAACAGTTGGAGTATTTATTTTATGGCTAGGTTGGTTCGGATTTAATGGTGGATCACAATTAGCAATGGGAACATTTGATGATGCAGTTGCTGTATCAAATATTTTCATTAATACAAATTTAGCAGCCTGTGGTGGTGTATTAGCAGCTGGAGCGGTAACTAGATTAATGGCAGGAAAAACTGACGTTATACAAATGCTTAACGGAGCAATTGGTGGTCTAGTAGCAATTACAGCTGAACCATTAATGCCTTCACCGCTAGCAGCAATTCTTATAGGTGCAATTGGTGGACTAATAGTTGTGTTCGGAACTAAATTATTATTCTCACTTAAAATCGATGATGTAGTTGGAGCAATTCCAGCTCACTTATTCGCTGGAGTATGGGGAACATTAGCTGTTCCACTTACAAATGGTGATGCATCATTCGGTGCGCAGCTTCTTGGAGTAATATCAATCAATGCATTTGTTTTTATAGTTTCACTAATAGTTTGGGGAATTATGAAAGGTACAATGGGTATAAGATTGAGTAAAGAAGCAGAAAGACTTGGAACTGACGTTTCAGAGTCTGGTGTAATTGCATACGCAATAAGAGACTAAAGAATAACTATCTCTCTCTCTATAGTTAGAAAAGGCCCCTATTTGGGGCCTTTTTATTTAATACTATTAATAAAATCTAAAACCTCTTGAGCATGGCCTACTGCTCTAATGTTTCTCCACTCTTTTATAATTTTATTTTTTTTAATTACAAAAGTACTTCTAACAGTGCCCATAAATTCCCTGCCCATAAATTTCTTTTTAGCCCATGTTTTGTATGCTTTAAGAGAGGTCTTGTCTTCATCAGCTAGTAACTCAAACTTTAGATTAAGTTTTTTGCTCCATTTTTGATGACTCTCTAAACTATCTTTTGAAATTCCATAAATTGTGCATCCAAGATTTTCAAATTTACTTAGAAGTTTATTAAAATCATTTGTTTCAATCGTACATCCACTTGTATTGTCCTTTGGATAAAAATAGATGATAATATATTTAGATTTTACTTTATTTAATTCTACTGTTTTTCCAGATGTAGATGATAATTTAAAGTTTGGAGCTTTCATATAGACACCTTTATTTTATAGTAATATATTTTATTTAGTGTAATAAACATTTATGACAATAAAATCAGCATCAACATTAGTCGCAGAAGCTCTAAAACAAATAAAAACCATATCACCCAGTGAAGCTTTAGAAAAAGTTAATAATAATACCTGTAATCTTATTGATATAAGAGATGTAAGAGAATTAGAAAGATTAGGTAGAATAGAAAACTCTTCTCATATACCAAGAGGAATGTTGGAATTTTGGATGGATCCAGATAGTCAATATTTTAAGGAAGGAAAAATTGATATGAATAAAGAAATAGTTTTATTCTGTGCAGGAGGACTTAGATCAGCTTTAGCCACTAAAACTTTACAAAATATGGGTTTTACTAACATTTCTCATGTGGATGGTGGATTTGGTTCAATGCAAAATTCTGGATTTAAAATTGTAAAATAATCCTGAAGTTAGTCTAATAAATTTATTCTCTTAGCGTAAAACATTCTAGCAATCCAATAAATTACCAAACCAATTGGACCAATAAAGTAAGTTATAGTTAACGGAATAAAAACTAAATATTTTGACATAAATAATTTTTGACTATCTTTCATAATCCAGGCGCCACAAAATAAATTTACAGCCAAAAAGTGTGTCCAAAACATTATTAAAAAAGCTTCTGCCTCAAAGAGGTTTTTTAAATCGTATAAACCAAGATACAGTGTAAAATTATAATCAAAATCGTATCCAGAAACAAAAAAGTAGTAACCCAGATAGCAATACACAGCAGACAATATTAAAAAAGGAACAACAGATGTTACTAGCAAACCACAAACTTTAGATTGTGGAAAAACAATCAAAATCAGCCAAAAAGGTATTACACCAATATTTAACCATAAATAGATCATTTCTATGGTAAAAAAAGCTGCTATTTGTTCAATCATAATATTTTTATATTATATTAAATAAGCGCATGATTCCTATAAAAAATAAAAAAAAGACATTAGAAGTCACGGTAACTGAAATGACTAATTTCGCACTTAATTATGTAGAAAAATTTGCTCCATCAAAACAACAATTGAGAACCTATTTGTTAAAAAAATATCTTACGTCAAGAACTCAAAATATAAAAAAAAATGACGTATCAAATTTAATCGATATTGTTCTTGAAGATCTTGAAAAATCAAAATTTATTAATGACAAATTTTATTCAGAATCTAAAGCAAAAAGTTTAATACAAAGAGGATCTTCAATAAATAAGATAAGAAATTATTTAATCAACAAAGGCGTAGGTGAAAAATATATAAAAAATACTATCGAACAAATCAAAGATAAAAATGAAGACCAAGATTTTTTTTCAGCTATAAAAATTTGTAAAAAAAAAAGAATTGGACCATCAAGACAGGAAGACAATAGACCCTTATTTTATAAAAAAGACATAGGAGTATTAGCACGCTCAGGTTTTGATTTTGAAGTTTCAAGAAGAGTAATGGATTTAGATAAAGATGAATATTTAAAGATTATAAATCTTCTTTAGTTTTTTTATTTTTTTCTTCTAAATAATATTGAATTTTGTTTTTTATATAATTTTTGACCATTACAAAAACTATTAAGCCAAATATTGAAACGGATACAATGATTATTAAAATTATTCTTAATTGCTCGCTCATTTTAATTTATCGCTTCTTTTAATAATTAAACTTGGATTTTTAAAATCTTTTTTTCCATATCTAATTTCATTACCATCAAAATCTCTAATTATACCACCTGCGTTTTCTAATATGGCATGTCCTGCAGCAATATCCCATTCACACGCTCGTGGTTCAGCAACATAACCATCAAATTCTCCTGTTGCGATAACGCAAAATTTGAGTGAGCTCTTCATTTTAACGTACTCTGTTACGCCGATTTTTTTATGAATTATCTCAATTTCAGGTTTTAATATATTTGAGTATGAAACAACTTTTACCAAATTTAATGAAGTTAATTTTTTACAATCTAATTTAGTTTTTTTATTATTAGATAATTCAAATGATTTATCTTTTCCATAAGAATAAAACATCCTTTTTTTCGCTGGTGCATTGATTAATCCTGCAACAGCTTTTCCATTTAATATCAAACCAGCATTTAAAGTAAATTCCTCTTTGTTGTTAATATAATCATATGTTCCATCAATAGGATCGATAAGCCAAAAGTCTTTTAGATCAGTTTTAGATTTGTTGTGCGAAGTTTCTTCAGAGACAATTGGAATTTCAGGTGTTAATTCTAATATTTTTTTTGTAAGAAGCTTATTTACTTCAATATCACCATTACTAACTGGTGTATTATCAGATTTAATTTCTTTTATTAAACCTTGATTTCTAAGTTTAATAGAGAGATCTCCTGCAATTAAGAAAGTGTCAATTAAATTTTCGATAATATTTTTTAATTTAGTTTCATCCATTACTTTCAATTCTCTCTAGCTCAATATTGTTTGCATTTATCACTTTTTTACCAACATTTTCAAAGTTCACAGTTACTTTGTCTTTAATTATCGACTGAACTTGACCAATGCCCCAACTTTTGTTGGCAGGATTAATAACTTTGTCACCTGGCTCAAAATCTAAAATCATTTAATTTAACTTATAATAGAAATAAGTATAAATACCATCAAATGAATTTAGAAACTAACTCTTTAGGATTTAATAAAAAACCATCAGAAACAACAGTTGTTGTCGCAATGTCTGGAGGTGTGGACTCTTCGACTGTTGCAGGAATGATGAAAAAAGAAGGTTATAAAGTAATTGGTATAACTTTGAAATTATACGATGACGGTAAAGAGGTTGCTGCTTCAAAACAATGTTGTTCAGGTCAGGATATAATGGATGCTAAGAGGGTAGCACATAAATTAGATATAGAACACAAGATACTATATTACCAAAGTAAATTTAAACAAGGTGTTGTTGATAATTTTGTTGAGAGTTATTTAAAAGGGGAAACGCCAATACCTTGTGTGCAATGCAATCAAACAGTCAAATTTAAAGATTTATTTGAATTTTCAAAAGATTTAAATGCAGATGCTTTAATTACAGGTCACTATGTTAAGAGTTTGACGCAAAATAATAAAACAAACATGTATAGAGCAATAGATGAGAATAGAGATCAAAGCTATTTTTTATTCAATACCACAAGAGAACAATTAAACTATATTAGATTTCCATTAGGAGGATTATTAAAAGATAAAACAAGAGAAATTGCCAAAGAGTTAAATTTAAATGTTGCAGATAAACCAGATAGCCAAGACATATGCTTTGTTCCTAATGGAGACTATGCATCAGTAATAAAAAAATTTAAACCAGAGTCCTATAAAAAAGGAAATATTAAAAATTTAGATGGAAAAGTTGTTGGCGTACATGATGGAATAGTCAATTTCACAATTGGTCAAAGAAAAGGAATTAAAGTTTCCAACGAGGAACCATTTTATGTAATTAAAATTGATGCTGAAAAAAATGAAATATTTATAGGACCTAAAGAAAAATTAGCAAAGACAGAAATTAATTTAAAAAACTTAAATCTTTTGGCAGACAATCAAGAATTTAATCAAAAAATTTTAGTTAAAGTAAGATCCACTGGTAAACTTTTAGAGGCAAATGTAAATTTTCAGAACAATAATGATGCAAAAGTTAATCTTTTTAGTCCTGAATATGGAATTTCACCTGGCCAAGCTTGTGTATTTTATAAGAAAGACCAATTTGGTCATAAAGTATTAGGTGGTGGTTGGATTAAAGATTAAAAATTTTATTTCTTTTTATTTTTTTTTCTAGCTCTTCTCTTTTTAGAGCCCATTTTTCTACGGCCTCTGTGTTTTTTTGGGTATCCCATAATCTCCTTAGTTTTACTATTTTATTGACTTATTTGGTGGATATAGCATTGTCCAATGAACATAGCAATTTTTTTATGAGCAAATCGTTTAAAACTTTTTTAAAACATACTGCCAAAGATTTCCATAATCATTCAGTTAATCCACCAGTAGTACGCGCATCTACCATAATATTTAAATCAATGAACGACATAAGACGAACTCAGTCTAAATATAAGAAAGATCCAAGAGGTGGCCATTTTGATTATGGGAGACAGGGAACATCAACAACACATATTTTGCAAAAAATTTTAACCAAGCTCGAGGACTCTTATCATGTTTTTTTAACACCTACAGGTTTTGGATCTGTTTTCTTAGCAATTTTTAGTGTTGTAAGACCCGGAGATGAAATAGTTGTTGCTGACCCTGTTTACAATCCAACAAGAGTTTTAACCCAAGACTTTTTAAAAGAATTTAATATTAAAACAACTTTTTACAATCCTCATGATTTAAAATCTCTTAATAAAATAATTAACAAAAAAACAAAATTAATTTTCGTAGAAAACCCTGGTAGTAATTCATTTGAATTTCAAGATCTATCAAAAATAATATCTATTGCTAAAAAAAGGAAAGTATTTACTGCAATTGATAATACTTGGGCAACACCATATTTTTTTAAACCGATGAAATTAGGATTTGATATGTCGATAGTTTCAGCAACCAAATATTACTCAGGACACTCGGATGTAATGGGCGGAAGCTTAGCAGTGAATAGAAAAGTTTTTAAACATGTTGAGAAAGCACAAAAAATTATTGGTTTAAGATTAGGCCCTGATGATGCTTACTTGATAACTCGAGGATTAAGAACACTAGATGTTAGATTAGATAAACATCAAGAAAATGCTAGAAAGGTTGCAGAATTTTTATCAAAAAATAAAAAAGTTAAACTTCTATATCCTTATAAAAAAGGATCTCTAAATTATAAGTTATGGAAAAAATATTATTCAGGAGCATCTGGTTTAATGGGCCTAAAAATAAAAACTAAGGATAGAAAATCTGTAATCAAATTTGTTAACTCTCTCAAATTATTTGGTTATGGATATAGTTGGGGAGGTTTTGAAAGTTTAGCACTTCATCAAAGTAAAGCTGAGAGAGGAAATAGAATTTATTCAGACATAAAAGAAGACGAAAAAATTGTTAGATTACACATAGGACTTGAGGATCCAAAAGATTTAATTGAAGATTTGCGAAAATCGCTTAAATTCATTAAATGAGTTCTGAAAAATTTTTTACTACAAAAAAAGCATTAATTACACTAATAGCAGCTTCATTAGTTGTTATTGTATCTCTTGGTATAAGGCAGACATTCGGATTATTTTTTTTTGATTTTAATGCTGATCTAAATATTTCAATTTCTCATTTTGGTTTTGTTATTGGATTACAATTATTGATGTGGGGAGTCTTTAGTCCAATATTTGGTTTCATAACTGATAGGTACGGAGGTGCAACCGCAATATTTGTAGGATTTTTATTTTACTTAGCAGGACTTTTCCTATTTTATTCAGGGCTTAATACAGGTTATCTTTTTACTTTAACCATAGGACTTCTAATTGGAATTGGATTAGGTGGAACTGCTATAAGCATTCCAGTTTCAGTAGTTGCAAAGCATTTTCCATCATCTAATAGAACAATTGCTACAGGCATTGTAACTTGTGCAGGATCATTTGGTTTTTTTGTGTCGCCTTTACTTGTAAGATATTCATTAATTGAAATTGGATGGGAAATAACGATTTTATATTTTTGTTTTCTTTTAGGAATAGGTCTAATAACAGCTTTATTTATTAGTACACCTAAAACTCCAGTTGGAAATAACGATAATAATAACCAAACAGCTAAAGAAGCCTTAATAGAAGCATTTAATAATAAAAGCTTTATATTTTTAACCTTAGGATTTTTTGTTTGCGGTTGGCATATAGCTTTAGTTGCTACACATATACCAACATACATGATGGATAGAGGTATGCCTGACTGGACAGCAGCTATGATTTTAGCATTAGTAGGTGTGTTCAATATGATAGGAACTATGGGAAGTGGTTATCTTGCAACTAAGTTTAGTAAAAAGAAAGTACTAAGTGCAATATATTTGTTAAGAGGTGTTTCGCTAATATATTTTTTATATTTGCCACCAAGTATATTTAACTCAGTTGTATTTGGAGTTACTTTTGGACTTCTATGGCTTTCAACTGTGCCACCAACAAATGGTTTAGTAGGTCATATATTTGGAACAAAACATATTGGTCTTCTTTATGGAATAGTTTTTGTAAGTCACCAGATTGGGTCTTTTCTTGGGGCATATTTAGGAGGAGTTTTTTATGAAATGCATGGAAATTTTGACTACGCATGGTACGTTTCTATCGCATTATCAATCTTTGCAGGTTTGATACACTTACCAATTAAAGAGAAATCAATTGAACGAGTTCAAACAGCATAAACTAAAATTTAATCCATTTTTAGAAAATCTTTATCAGTCTAATAAGCCGCTGATAATATACAAAGTTGATGGTGGCTACGATTTATTTACTGATTTTTCAAAAAAAATAATAATTAACAACAGGAATATAGAAAATTTCTTAAATTCATTTTCAACAAAAAAATATAGGAAAGAAACAGATATTTTTATTGGCTTTTTTGGTTATGAAATACTTTGTAATTTACT
>CABZXV010000003.1 GCA_902529785.1 uncultured Pelagibacteraceae bacterium | reverse complement strand
ATGAGTTCTTTTCCAGGAAGAATAATGCATTCTCATGATTTTAGAGATGCTGAAGAATTTAGAGATAAAAATGTTATAGTTCTTGGAAGTAGTTATTCAGCTGAAGATGTTGCACTACAATGTAATAAATATGGAGCTAAAAGTGTAACTATTGGTTATAGACACAACCCTATGGGTTTTAAATGGCCTTCGGGTATGAAGGAAGTTTATTATTTAGACAGATTAGAGGGTAGCAAAGCAATTTTCAAAGATGGTACAGAACAAGAAGCGGACGTAATTATATTATGCACAGGATACCTGCATCATTTTCCTTTTTTAAATGAAAAACTGAGTTTAAAAACTCATAATAGATTATATCCACCAAAATTATACAAAGGAGTTGTGTGGCAAGATAATCATAAGCTAATGTACCTAGGTATGCAGGATCAATTTCATACTTTTAATATGTTTGATTGCCAAGCATGGTTTGCGAGAGATGTGATAATGAATAAAATAAAAATTCCAAATGATAGTGAAATAGAAAAAGATATTTCTAAATGGGTTTCTATGGAAGAAAAATTAGAAAACCCAGATCAAATGATAGATTTTCAAACTGAATATACTAAAGAACTTCACGAAATGTCAGATTATCCAAAAATTGATTTTGAATTAATAAGAAAACATTTCAAGGATTGGGAACATCATAAAATGGATGATATTTCTACTTACAGAAATAAATCTTTTTCATCACCTGTAACTGGATCCATTGCCCCTATTCACCATACTCCTTGGGCATCTGCGATGGATGACTCAATGGATACGTTTTTAAAATAATAAATTTTCTATAATAAAGTTTTCTTGACGGATAACTTCCATCCATTCAACAATTTGTTTCTGACAATATAACTTAATTTAGGTTTGAAAATTTTATCTTTTTTCCATATTCTCTTTTTTATTTGATCTAATGATTTAAATACACCAATTTGGTATCCCGCAAATAATGCAACCCCAAGAGCTGTGGTCTCCAATACTTTGGGTCTTTCTGTTTTAACATTGATAATATTTGCTAAAAATTGACAAAACCAATTATTTTCAACCATTCCGCCATCAATTTTAATTTTATTTGGCTTTAAGCCATCTTTTCTCATTGCATTAAAAAGATCATAGCTTTGATATGCTACAGACTCTATAACTGCCCTTACTAAAGTTTTCCAATCACTGTCTCTGGTTAAGCCTGTAATTATTCCTCTTGCATCAGGTCTCCAATATGGGGCTCCCATCCCACTAAAAGCTGGCACAACATAGACACCTTCATTGTTTTTTTTTGATTTAGCAATTTGTTCAGTATCATAAGCATAATTTATAAGCTTTAACTTATCTCTTAACCATTGAACTCCTGCCCCAGCAATAAAAATAGAGCCTTCGAGAGCAAAAGTATTTTTTCCATTTAATCTATAGCAAATTGTAGTTAATAATTTATTTTTTGAGGAAATTTTTTTAGATCCTGTATTCATTATGGCAAACGCTCCTGTTCCATAAGTACTTTTTATCGAGCCTTTTTCAAAACAAGATTGACCAACAGCTGCAGCTTGTTGATCACCTAAAACTGCAGATATAGGAATTTCAAATCCAACTATTTTTTTATTTGTTATTCCAAAATTATCTGCTGAATTTTTTACACCGGGTAGAATACTTTCTGGGATATTAAGTTTTTTTAAAATTTCTTTGTCCCAATTATTGTTATTAATATTAAATAACATTGTCCTACTTGCATTTGTTGCATCAGTTAAATGATGCTTTCCATTAGTTAACTTCCAAATTAAATAAGTGTCTACTGTTCCAAAGAGTAAATTACTAGATTTTAAAAGTTTCTTTGAAATTTTTACATTCTCTAAGATCCATTTAACTTTTGTAGCCGAAAAATATGGATCAATAAATAATCCAGTTTTTTTTCTAAAAGTATTCTCATATTTTTTTTTTTTTAGTTTTTCACAATATTCTTGTGTTCTTCTATCTTGCCAAACAATTGCATTATAAATTGCTTTGCCAGTTTTTTTATTCCACAGGATGGTTGTTTCTCTTTGATTTGTGATTCCAATACTTAATATTTTACCTTTTAAAGTTGAAGCTTTTCTAATTACATTTTTTAAAGCTTTAATAGTAGAAGCCCAAATTTCGTTTGGATTATGCTCAACCCATCCATTTTTTGGAAAATATTGAGTAAACTCGAATTGAGATGTGAATTTTATATTACCTTTTAAATCAAATAAAATTGCTCTTGAAGATGTTGTGCCTTGGTCAATAGCAAGAAGAAACTTTTTCACAATTTTAATCTATACCTAAATGTTTTTTTCTTTTATCAACCCAAGTTCTTATTAAATTATCAAAAATTAAACCTATGAAAGCAACACATATTCCTAATGTTAATCCAATACCCGCACCTTTTTTGTCAGACAAAGCTTTTAAAATGTATTGTCCTAAATCCTCAGTGCCTATAAATGCCCCTATAATCACCATAAATAAAGCAAAAACTATAGTTTGATTAAGTCCCAACATCATATGTGGGAATGCTAAAGGAAACTCTATCTTAAATAATCTTTGAAATTTTGTTACCCCTGACATCGTTGCAGCATCATGTAAACCAGACGGAACACTTCTAAGTCCTTCTATTGTATATCTCGTTGCGGGTATAGTCGCATAAACTATTACCGCTATAAGAACAGAAGTATCAGTTATACCAAATAGCATCATTACAGGAATTAAATATACAAATGATGGAAAGGTTTGAAAAATATCACATACGTTTAACATAAATTTTGTAGAGTGTTTATTTTGAAAACATAAAGTTCCAACTGTAAATCCAATAATACATGATACAATCACGCCAAATGTTGCCATATAAGTTGTTACTAAAGCTCTATCCCACCAAGGACTTAATGCTATAAATAAAGTCAAACCACAAACTACTAAAGCTGATCTTATGCCACCAATCAAATATCCCGCTCCAACTACTAATACTATTGTGGCTATCGCTGGCATTCTTAAATATAAAGCTCTCATTGGCTGAAGTACCTCAACAATTAACCACGTATTAAATGCTTTTATGTAAACAAAAAATGTATCAAATATCCAGTCAACTCCTTTGTTCCAAAAATCAGCAGTTGATATCCCTTTATTATGTGGAACTTCAAATAAATAATTATATCCACCTTTAAAATAAACAGATCCAAAATACGCTAACGCAATTCCTACAATCATTATTAGTCCAAAAAATAATGAGTTTTTATTCCTTTGGAAAAAATTTAGATTCCCAAAATAATCAACTTGTTTATTTGCCCAAGCCAAGGACATTTTATCTAATAGAATTGCAATCAAACTAATACAAAGTCCTGCTTCCAAAGCTAATCCAATATTTAACTGATTTAAAGCTAACAATAAATTAAATCCTAAACCTTTTGCTCCAATAAAAGCGGAGATAACAGCCATAGAAAAACAAACCATTATAACTTGGTTAACTCCGATCAAAATATCTCTTCTTGCTGTTGGAATTAAAACTTTGAACATTAGTTGCCAATTATTGCATCCACTCATTCTACCAGCTTCAATAACCTCTGGTGGAACAGCTCTTAATCCTAATAAGGTCAATAATATCATAGGAGGTACAGCTACAATCATTGTTATAATTACTGCTGCGTGATCCCCAACTCCAAAAAGTACAAGAGCAGGAACTAACACAGCGTACTGAGGCATTGTTTGCATGACTAAAAGTATTGGGTATAAAGCTTTTTCAACTCTTTTACTCTTAAAGGCAGCAATACCAAGACTTAATCCAAATATAAAAGATAGTGGTGCTGCAACTAAAATAAAAGATAATGTCTGCATTGATGGTTTCCACTGACCAAAAATAGAAATATAAGTCATTGCTAAACCAGCAAAAATAGCCAACCCTCTACCACCTAACTTATAAGCGAGTATTGCAGAGCCTGCAGCAACAATAGTCCATGGTAAACCAGGTAATTCTGCCCAAGGATTAGCATCAATCCAATCCCAACTTGTAAATGCTACAATAGTTTCAAGCCCACCAAGTAAAATCTCTCTAATTAATTCTATTAGAAAAGTCATAAAGGCAGTTAAGTTTCTAGTAATTTGTAAAACTAAAGGTCTAGTTTTATATTCTTGAGTATCTTCGTTCCAAAACTCCATTGGCATCCAATCATTCATTAAGAAGAATAATGAATCATTTATCCAAATTGGTAACCAACCAAGTAAAGGAGGCAGTCTCCAAAAAACATCAAAAGCGTAATACCTCACTTCTTTTCCTAAAAAAACAAAGGTGCTTTGATTGGGGTCTTTTACAAATTCAGCTTGCCCTCTAATAAATTTATAAGTTTCAGGTACATCAATTGCAAAACATAAAGCGAAAAATACTATTAATAAAAATAACCATTGAAATAATTTTGGATATTTTTTTAGAATTTCCATAATTTAATTATTATTTTTTCTTCCTCCAAAAACTGTATTAATAATTTTTGTTGGATTAATAGATCCTACAATATTATTATTGTTATCTATTACAGCTACAGTCTTCTCTTGTGTTAATATTTTTTCTGCCACATTTTCAATTATTTCGTCTCTTAAAACTTTTAAATCACCTATATTTTCTGTAGTTGAAGAGTCCATTACATCTTCAATTAATAAAACTTTTTCTCTAGGAACTTCTTCAGTAAATTTTCTTACATATTCTGTTGCAGGATTTAAAACTATATTTGCAGGAGTATCTAATTGTTCAATAACTCCATCTTTCATAATTGCAATTCGATCGGCAAGTTTAAGAGCTTCATCAAAATCATGGGTTATAAACATAATTGTTTTTTGTAGCTTTTCTTGTAGTCTTAAGAATTCATCTTGCATCTCTTTTCGGATTAACGGATCCAGCGCTGAAAAAGGTTCATCTAAAAACCAAATATCTGGCTCAACTGCCAATGATCTAGCAATACCTACTCTCTGTTGTTGTCCTCCAGACAATTCACGCGGAAAATAGTTTTCTCTTCCATCAAGACCAACTAGTTTGACCATATCCATTGCTTTATTGATGCTCTCCCCCGTATTAATACCCTTAATTTGCAAAGGAAAAGCTATATTTTCGACAACTGTTTTATGGGGAAGAAGCGCAAAACTTTGAAAAACCATTCCCATCTTATTTCTTCTTAGATCGATCAATTCTTTATTATTTAAATTTAATAGATCTTGACCTTCAATGAAGATTTTTCCACCTGTTGCATCTGTTAATCTCGATATACATCTTAACAGTGTAGACTTACCTGAACCTGAAAGTCCCATTACGACCAACATTTCTCCTTTGGATACCTCAAATGAGGCATTATTAACCCCAACTATACATCCATTTTCCTGAAAAGTTTTTGCGTCTACATTGCCATTCGCTTCCTTAAGCATAGTTTCAGCATTTTCGCCAAATATCTTATAAACAGATTCACATTTAATTACTGGTTCAGACATAAATTATAATAAGGTTATACGAAATTAAGATAAAATAAAATCTCTTAAATTTGTTAAATTTCCTCCCTAAAAATTTTTAATAAAATAAACTCTTGTATCAATTCCTGTGCTTAAAAAACTTAAAGCCTCTCCACTTACAGAAATAGTTTCATCTACTCCAACATTATTTCCACTAACCACAAAACCTGCAAAGCATTTATTTTTTTCTTTATCCCATTTAACGAACGTTTCATCTATCTTATTGCCATTAATGGTGTAAATTTCGTGTGCTCTAAAGTTTAAGAAATTTGCTCCCATAATTGCACGTTGAGGAATAAGTTTTGTTGCTTTACAAACCGCTTCGTATAATTCATCTGATAATTTAAAATGATCTGTACCATCAAAAGAAACTAAAATTCCTGATGGAAGACTTGAGATTAATTTATTTAATTTTCTCTCTTGAGCAATTCTTTCTTCTTCTATTTTCATTTTAGCAACCAACTCGTCACCCTCACCAAATATTTTATTTAAGATAAAAAAAGTTAGTAATATAATAACTATAATTCCTATTAGCCCACCAAACTGTTTGATAGGTTCTGGTAATTCCTTAAAATTACTCTTGTAGTTTTCCATTTTTCCAAATACCAGTTTTTTGTTTTCCATCAGACCAAGTAAAAGTTCCTTTACCATTCATAAATCCCTTGGCCCATTCCCCTTCATAAGTTGAGCCATCGGGAAAAAATAAAGTTCCAACACCACTCCATTCACTATTTTTAAATTCGCCTTTGTAAATATATCCGTTAGGCCAGGTTTCTACTCCTTGACCATGTTTTTTGGTTGCAACCCACTCACCTTCATAGGTTGTTTTGTCTGTATAAATCCATTTACCATAACCATTTTCACAGTTTCCTTCTTTACAACCTGTGCTTCTTGCCTGGGCAATTGACACTGCTAAAAGGTAAAAAAGGATGCAAAATAATAGTCTTTTCATCATTTCATTTTACACATTATTTATGAAAAAAAAATTAGGCATTTTTTGTTTTATTTTTGCAATAATAAATAGTTATATATTTTTCTGAATTTTCGCTGTTAATGTTCTTGGTTATTTCGTGAATTAATTCTCCAGTTTTTCTAGTAATTATTGCAGATTCTGAATAACTTTTTTCTTTATTAAATGCTTTAAATAAAACCACATCTTTGTTTACTATTTTCACATCAAAATTTGAATTTTGTGAGAAAAAATCTGACAATCCATTAACCATCAAAGTACTTGGTTGATTAGTATATAATTTTAAAGAATTTAAATTCTGTTCATCAACTTCTTCCGCTAAAAACGTTTTGTAATTATATTCAGAGTTTTTGATTATTTTTTTTTCTAATTTACAATTAAATTCTAAATTAAGATCTTCATTTATATTAATATTTTTTGCAAAAACATTATTAATGGCAATAAAGCTAAAAAATATAAAATAAAATAATTTGATCATCACTTATTAGTTTTTGTTAAAAAAAATCTCCCCCAACATAGTTGGGAGAGATTTAATTTTTAGTTTTTAAAGCTTATTTTGTAAACGCTTGCCAAACACTCTTGTTGTCAGCTAACCATTTTTTAGCTGCATCTTCATGAGTCATTTTGTCAACGTCAACTAAAGCTGCCATTGCACCAATTTGACTTGTAGAGAAAGAAAGTTTTTGAAACGCCTTAGCTGCTGCAGGATGAGTTTTTGGAAAATCTTCATGCGCTGCTTTTTTCAAATATCCATCTGGAGAACCACATTTTCCATCTCCACCATCCTCTGGTCTACAACCAGCTGTGTATGGAGGAAAGTCGATGAAAGTAAAACCAGCACCATCTGTAAAGTTTGGTGTCCAGTTAAATATGATAGTTCCTCTTCCTTCTTTTTTAGCTGCTGCTAATTCAGCCCATAATGCATCTGCACTACCAGCAAATTTAACCCACCATAGATCTCCTAAACCAAGAGCATCAACTCTTTGAGGTATTAAATCTCCATGCCAAGTTTGTGGTCCTTCCAACATTCTTCCTTTTCCATCTGGAGAGTCAGGTGTTGTAAAGTTTTTTGCACAATCTGGATTTTTTAAAGCAGTCCAATCAGGTAGACCTGGGCATAAGCCTTTTTCTACAACCCAGTTTGGATAACCCATATCTTCAAGAGTTCTTGCTTCGTGATCACCCATATCTAATAAACCACCTTTATCCAAAGCAGTTGTGAATGATTTACCAAAAGCAGATTCCCACACTTCGTGAGATATAGTTACGTCACCAATTCTAATTGACTCGTATACTGCCTGTGAGTCAGCATTTACATATTTTACATTGTTACCCATGCTTTCAAAAATTCCACCAATAACATATGCCATTACAATTTGGCTTGACCAGTTATGAGTTGGGATAACAATCGGTTTTTTACTATCTGCTGCGTTAGAAATTCCTGCAAAACTTACAAGAGAAATCACTAAAGCTGATAGTAGAGATATTATTTTTCTCATTATTTCCCCTTTCCTTAATATTAAGAAGTAAATTATCTGCTCTATTAAAGAGACAGTCAACAAGCAAAATAGATACAAATGTATATATAAAATTTATATATAAATTTATTGATACTTTAATATAATTTAGGCATATTTAAATTATATATGCAAACTAGTTTAGCTATAAAAGAACCAGGTTTAAATGTACTACCACCTGGAGTTGAAAGATATATTGTCAATGCAGGTGGAATTACTGGAATTCAAATTTTTCCTGATGACGAAATTCAAATAATTAATAATGAAGGAAATCAAATCTGTGAAATCAATTCTTTTGATAAAGACGGAAACTCAGAATTAGCTCTTTTAAATTTAAAAGAAAATAAAAATTCTTCTGAAATAAAAAAAATACTTTTTAAAAAAGATGAAAGTTCTATGCAGGCTTTACTTCAATTAAACAAAAGAAATTTAAAAATTGAAAAAGCTAAGTCAGCTATATTATTTGACAAAAATACTAAAGCTGGTGAAAAGATTAATTTGAAATCTAAAGATAAATGTTATTGCATATTTGCAGCACCTGCAGATGACATGCTTGTTCATGATCAAAATCCACCATCAGATTTAACAATAATCATAAAAAGAGCTAAAATTAAAAATAATGACAAAGAATTTTCATTAATACCAGATCCAATTTATGATCCAGATCATGAAATAAATATTGATAGAAAAACTGCAACTGGCTATCAAGTCAAAGCTGGTGATTATATTCAAATTATAACACCAACAGGAAGACAGTGTTCAGACTTTGTGGCATATGATACAGCTAAATTAGAAAAAGGTTTAGAGAGAGGTCTTGATTGGCAAACAACTAGAACTTTTATGGGTCACACTTTTCCTGGTCCAGGCCTATATTCAAAATTTTATGACACTGATCATGAACCTTTAATAGAGGTGATAAGAGATACTGTTGGTATACACGATACGTTCAACTTAGCTTGTACTTCAAAATACTATGAAGACTCGGGATATTTTGGACATGCAAATTGTTCTGATAATTTAAATGACTCTATGGAAAAATATGGAGTAGAGAAAAAAAAAGGTTGGCAAGCGATAAATCTTTTCTTTAATACATCTGCTGGAGGTCTTAATTCAGTAACCTCTGACGAGTCATATGCAAGACCAGGCGATTATGTAATTTTTAAAGCACTTAAAGATTTAACATGTGGGACAACAGCTTGTCCTAGTGATATAGATAGCTGTAATGGATGGAACCCTACTGATATTTTTGTTAGAACTTATGAAAAAAGTAAAGAATTTACAAAGTCTTATGGATTTAGAATGAAAACAGACTCAGAAAATAAACTTACAAGGAACACGGGGTTTTATGAGAGAACTTCAAAACTAACTAGAAACTTTGTTGATGCTAGAGGTTTTTGGTTACCAAATGATTACACAAAACATGGAGTTATTAACGAATATAATGCTTGTAGAGAAAAAGCTGTTTTAATTGATTTATCTTCTTTAAGAAAGTTTGAAATTCTTGGTCCTGATGCTGAAGAATTAATGAATTACACTTTGACTCGAAATGTTAAAAAACTTTCAGTAGGCCAAATTGTTTATTCAGCAATGTGCTATGAAAATGGTACTATGTTTGATGATGGCACTTTATTAAAACTTAGTGATCATGGTTTTAGATGGGTTTGTGGAGATGAGTATGGTGGGGAATGGCTTAAAGAACAAGCAAAAAAGAAAAATTATAAAGTACATGTAAAAAATTCTACAGACCAAATAAATAACCTATCTTTACAAGGACCAAAAAGTAGAAAAATTTTAGAAAAAATAATTTTTACACCTCCTACACAGCCCTCTATATCTGAATTAGAATGGTTTAGATTTAGTATTTGTAGATTAGAAGAATTAAATGGAATACCATTAATTGTTTCACGAACAGGTTATACAGGTGAACTTGGTTTCGAAATTTGGTGTCACCCAAGCGATGCACCAACTGTTTGGGATAAAGTAATGGAAGCAGGTAAAGACGAAGATTTGATACCTGCTGGTTTTGCTGCTTTAGATCTTTTAAGAATTGAAGCTGGTTTAATATTATTTGGTAATGAATTTGACGGACAACAAGATCCCTTTGAAGCAGGAATTGGTTTTTCGGTGCCTTTAAAATCTAAAACAGAAGATTTTATAGGAAGAGAAAACCTTGTTAAGAGAAAAGAAAATCCTCAAAAAAAATTAGTCGGGTTAGAATTGATTGGTAAAGAACAAGCAAACCATGGTGATTGTGTACACATTGGAAGATCTCAAGTTGGAGTGATTACAAGTGGGTGTATTTCACCAACACTAAATAAAAATATTGCCTTGTGCAGAATAGATGTAGGTCATTCAGAAATAGGAAATGAAGTTGAAATTGGAAAAATAGATGGTCATCAAAAAAGAATTCCAGCTAAAATTGTAGGATTTCCTCATTACGATCCTAAGAAAACTAAAGTTAGATCATAATGCCTAAATCAACAAAAGATCTATTAGAATTTTGGGAAGATCAAATGAAGCTTTCTCATACTTCTAGTAACTACTTTTTTAGAAAATCACCTTCACACTATCATATGATGCTGCTTGTAATGTCTGCATTTAAATTAAAACAAAATTTATCTGTAGAGGAATTAAAAACAAAATTATTTAAAACTTCACGACCAAAATCTGCTTTAATTATTAATGAGGCATGTGAAAAAGGGTTTTTTTATTTAGAGAAAACTTCAGAGGATCAAAGGAAAAAACATATTAAACCAAGCGCCTCATTTATTGAGGAATTTAACGATTATTTGTCCACTCTTAAAAATTTAAGTTTTTAATAGTTTGTAAATTTAAGGTTGTATAATTTTTTATTTCTAAATTTTATATATAAAAAAAATTATATATTTAACCTCTACCAAAAAATAATGTTTTAGTATGTCATTACCGACAAAAGCAAAAGTAGTAATAGTTGGTGGAGGAATTCACGGACTAAGCACTGCCTGGAAATTATCTGAAACATATAAAAATCCAGGTGATATTGTAGTCTTAGAAAAAAAAGATACTGCAGCGGGTGCAAGTGGTATTGCTTGTGGAGTTGTAAGAAATAATTATTTTCAACCTGCCATGAGAGAATTAATGGCTCATTCAGTCTCAGTTTGGGAGAGTGATCCTAAAGCTTTTAAATACAATGCAGTAGGTTATTTACAAATTTCTCCTGAAGTAATGCACGCAGATGTTGCTACAATCTATGAACAGCAAAAAGCAATTGGTTATGACTCAGAATTTATAGAAGGTGAAAAAGATTGCATGAACTACATGAAAGGTATGTTTGATGATTGGCAGGCAAAAGGCATAACATCTGTTCTTCATGAAAAAAAAGGTGGATATGCTTTTAATAAAGATTCAATTAAAGCGCTTGAAAATAAATCTACCTCAAATGGTGTTGAAGTTATCAAAGGTATTAAGGTAACAGGTTTTAAAAGAGGAAGTAACAGTAAAGCTGTAACGGGTGTTGAAACAGACAAAGGAACAATTGAATGCGAACAAGTAGTCGTAGGAGCAGGTCCTTGGGCAAGAGATTTTTGGAATATGTTAGAACTTCCAAAAACTGCTCACATTAAAGGTAAAGATGGCAAGATGCATGAAACTGACATGTGGAAATATTGGATGCTTCAAGAAGGTGTAATTGGTGTCGAAGCTGATTTTTTAAAAATGAATAATGGTGAGCAGCCACCAGTAATTCATGTTGACTCTACTGCTCCTTTATATTCAGACAAAACTAAAAAATTAATTACAGAAAAAATTTGGGGAATATATTACAAACCTGATATTGACGGTCTTGGTGTACAGGGTGGAACATCACCTTACATTGTAGATAAACATTTTGACGAAGTGAATGTTGATCCTTACGGAATAGAGTCACCTGAATATCAAACAACCGAAGCTTTTAATGACATGTGGTGTTCAGCTTTAGCTCACTGTCAAAAAAGGTTTGAAGGAAAATCAGATTTATATAGGAAAGGACCTTCGGGTGGTCTTGGATGTATGACACCAGACTCATTTCCAATATTTGATAGATTTTTAGAAAACGTTTACATGATTGCAGACTCTAACCATGGTTACAAAATGATTGGAGTTGGAGAACTAGTTGCAAAAGAAATTCTTGGAACAGAAAGTGATTTATTAAAACCTTTTAGATTCAACCGTTACGAGAAAGGGGAATTACACCCAACATCTAATAGTCCGTTTCCTTGGAGCTAATTTATCTAAGTAGACAGATGTTTTATTTTCAGTTAACTTTTTGGTCTAAAAATTCTTAAGGGGGAATATGACTGATCTAGAAAAGCATGTTAATCAACCAGGTAGAGCCAAACTGGTTAAACAAGTAAGAGCGAAAATAAACGAACTTAAAATTGATTATATTTTTTTTCAATTCATATCAGTAACAGGAAGAGTTGTTGGTAAAGGAATTCCTGCAGATCATTGGGAAAGAACTTGTGAAAAAGGATTTCAATTAGTTTATGGAGCAACTGCAAATTTATTTTTAGATCGTCACAATAACTATATTGGATATGGTCCTGAAGCAAAAGAACTTGTAGGTATTCCAGATCCAGAGACTTTTTGTCAATTACCTTGGGATAAAAAAGTAGCTCGTGTATTTGTTACTTGTTTTAGAAATAGAGAAGAGAGAGAAAATCCAGGTGGACATCTTACATCTGATTGCAGAGGAAATTTAAGAATAATCGCTAAAGAATTTAAGAAAAAACATGGTTACCAACTAAGAGTAGGAACGGAGCCAGAAATGATGTGGTTAACTAGAAATGAGGATGGAACTCCAACAGGGAAAGGGTTCTCTAAACCTTATTGTTATCACATAGATCAATTTGAATCTTTAAGACCTGTATTTATGAGAGTTATGGAGTACGCGAGAGCTATGGGTTTTGACATGATACAGGGTGATCATGAGGATGCACCAGGACAATTAGAATTAAACTGGACGTATGATGATGTTTTAAGAAATGCAGACAGATTATCTACTTATAGACAAATTTGTGCACAGGTTGCGAGAGAGTTTAATTTGATTGCTTGCTTTATGACTAAACCGTTTATGGGAGTCTCTGCAAGTGGTTGTCATACAAATATGTCTTTATGGACTGGTGGAAAAGATAAAGTAAATAAATTAGGCCATAAATCTTTACCAGGTATGGATGAAGTGTTTACTTATGTTGAAGGAGGAACAAATACTTTTATGCCTGATACAAAAGATGTTCAGCTGCCAGGTAAAATCGGCTTAAAATCAATTGGTGGTGTAATGAAACACCTTCCAGCATTAACTGCTATTGGATCATCAACTGTAAATTCTTATAGAAGATTATGGGACCAAGGTTTTTGGGCACCAGTTTATGCTGACTGGGGATATCAAAATAGAACTTGTGGACTAAGAGTTTCAGCTCCAGGAAGATTTGAGTACAGATCAGTAGACTCAATGCATAACCCTTACTTAATGGGAGCAGGTTTATTAAAAGCTTTTGATGATGGAATTAAAAATAATATTGATCCTGGAAAACCAGAGTCTAGAAATATTTATGAAGCTCAGAAGGCTGGAAAAAACGTTAAAAAATTACCATTAAGTCTTGGTGAAGCATTGGATCGTTTAGCTGAAGATAAAGTTATTCAATCGGCAATGCCAGATGAAATGTATAAAATATTTCATTGGTATAAAAATGATGAGTGGGAGAGATTTCTTGGCGCAACAACTCAATGGGATCTTGATACTTATCTGGATTGTTTACCATAAGGAAAAATTATAGGAGAGAAAAACAATGTGCGGAATTGCGGGACTAATTCATAGAGGAAAATCTTCAAACGTAGGTCAAGAACTTCAAGGAATGCTTCAAGCATTAAAGCATAGAGGTGAAGATTCTACTGGTTATGCTCTTTATGGAGATACAGATGGTCAAAACTTTATTATGCGATTTAAGGTTGGTGAAAATGTTGGTGAAGGTAGTTCATCAGTAATGGAAGATGTATCAGTTTATGATGAAAGAAAAAAAATTGTTGATAGTTATCTTTCTCAAATGGGAGCAAAGATTGTTAAAGAAGAAAGAATACTGCCCTATTCACTAAGATATGAAATTGACTATGATAAAGGAGATTTGCTTGAATTTTCACAAAAAATAGAGAGCATTCCTGGAGTTGAAATCCTATCAATGGGAAAATCTTTGGAGGTTATTAAAGATTTAGGTAACGCAAAGACTGTTTGTGATAGATACAATCTAGGAGATCTTGTTGGTACTCACGCAATTGGACATGCTAGAATGGCAACAGAGTCTGGCGTAGACATTAAATCTGCTCACCCATTTTGGGGCTACCCTTTTAGCGATGTTTCAGTTGTGCATAATGGTCAATTAACTAACTATTGGAATAATAGAAGAATTTTAGAAAACAAAGGAATGCGATTTATGTCAGAGTGTGACTCTGAATTGATTGCAGTATACTTAGCAGAAAAAATGAGAAATGGAGCTACACTTGAAGAGGGTATGAAAGATAGTTTATCTGGACTTGATGGAGTATTCACTTACTTTGTTGCAACAAAAAATTCACTTGGGATGGCTAAAGACACTATGGCAGCAAAACCGTTAGTTTTATATGAGTCAGATGATTTAGTTGCAATGGGATCAGAAGAAATAGCAATCAGATCTGTTCTTCCTCAAGAAATTGATACTTATGATCCATTTGATGGAGAGGTTAAGGTATGGCAAATTTAAAAACAACTGAAAAAAAAACAAAAGCCCAATCTATGGGGCTTCACACTGAAGTTCTTACAGGAAAAACACAACAAAAGTTTTTTAATCCAGATGAAGCAGAAAACTTTTATTATTGGGGAACATATGATGTAGATTTTAATAAAAGAACTGAGCTTGATGTAAATGATATGGATTGCAAAGAGGCGAATAAAAAAATTGATGAATTAATGAGTCAGGGCTATGGAACAATTGTAATAAAAAACCCACAAGGAAAACATAGTTTGGGCGTTGGAATTTTAAATAAATTAAACTTAATATTTGAAGGAAGTTTAGGTTATTTTGGAGTTGGTTCTATAGATGGCCCTACCGTAAGAGTTAACGGAAGAGTTGGATGGTCATGTGCAGAAAATATGATGGCTGGCAAAGTTGTAATAGAAAAAAATGCAGGATCGTGTTTTGGTGCAGCAGTAAGAGGTGGAGATTTAATTTGCAAAGGAAGTGTTGGTGCAAGAACAGGTATTGACCAAAAAGGTGGTACAATAATAATTGGTGGTGATGCTGGGGCTTTTACTGGATTTATGATGCAAAGAGGAAGAATAGTAGTTTTAGGTAATGTAGGTATAAACCTTGGAGACTCTATGTATGATGGAACAATCTATGTTGGGGGAAAAATTGGATCATATGGAAGTGATGCGATTGAGTCACCTATGACAAAAAGTGATATAGATTGGTTAAAAAGAAAACTTAAAGTAGCTGAAATTGGCGAAAATTTTGATGTTTCTAAAATGACTAAAGTAGTTGCGGGTAAAAAACTTTGGAATTATGACGCTTTAGAACCAACTGAGAAAAAAGGAGCTATATAATGGCAAAAAAGAAAAATGGAAAAACGAATGGTCATTCTAATGGCAATGGTCAAAGTGAATTTTCAAAAAGAAATAAAAGTTTATTAGGTTATAATTCAATATTTACTCCAGAAGTAATTGACGACATACATATAAAAGCGCAATTAGGTAGATACAGAATGCGTGGTATGGCATTGATGAAAAAAATTCCTACGTTCGACGATTTAGTATTTTTACCAGGAACATTGACAAGATTTGTAATCGAAGGTTACAGAGAAAAGTGTGAAACTAAAACTGTTATAGGACCAAGATGTGAAAACCCAGTTGAACTTGATATTCCAGTTTACATTACGGGTATGAGTTTTGGAGCTTTATCTTATGAAGCTAAGACTGCGTTAGCTAGAGGTGCTACAATGGCAGGAAGTGCAACATGTTCTGGTGAAGGTGGAATGATTCCAGATGAAAGAAGATATTCTGAAAAATGGTATTACCAATGTATTCAATCAAGATATGGTTTTAATCCACATCATGCACAACTTGCAGATGGGATAGAAGTATTTATTGGACAAGGTCAAAAAGTTGGAATGGGTGGTCACTTAATGGGTCAAAAAGTTACTGACCAAGTAGCAGAAATGAGATCATTGCCTGCTGGTATTGATCAAAGATCTCCAGCTAGACACCCTGATTGGTTAGGTCCTGATGATTTAGCATTAAAAGTTCAAGAACTAAGAGAACTAACAAAAAATAAAGTTCCAATTCAATTAAAGCTTGGTGCTGCAAAAGTTTATGATGATGTGCGTATGGCAGCAAAGTGTGATCCTGACTCAATTTATTTAGATGGTATGGAAGGATCAACTGGTGCAGGCCCTCACATAGCTGCAGCTAATACAGGAATTCCAGGGATAGCTGCTATTAGAGAAGCAAGAAGAGCAATTGATGATGTTGGCAAAACTGGAAAAGTAACATTGATATATGCAGGTGGTGTAAGAGATGGTGCTGACATGGCTAAAGCCTTAGCTTTAGGTGCTGATGCGATCGCAATTGGAACTGGAGCAATGATAGCTTTGAATTGTAATAAAGAAATTCCTGAGTCTAATTTTGAGAAAGAGATGGGAGTTCCTGCAGGTCATTGTTATCACTGTCACACAGGTCGTTGTCCAGTTGGTGTTGCTACGCAAGACCCTAAACTTAGAAAAAGATTAAATCCTGATGATGCTGCTCTAAGAGTGTATAATTACCTACATACAATGACTTTAGAAGCTCAATTATTAGCTAGAGCGTGTGGTAAAACTAATATTCACTCACTAGAACCTGAAGATTTAGCCGCTTTAACAATGGAAGCTTCTGCTTTAGCAAAAGTGCCCCTTTCGGGAACAAATCATACTGTAGGAGTTGATGATTTTCATAAAATTTAATTATGCCTAAAAAGAAAAACAAAAAAGCAAAAAAAGAAACTAAAGGTCAATTAGGTAAGAAAAAAGAGACTGCTAGAGAAAAAATGATAGGTCAAACTATTGGCTATCGTTATGATGTTAACCTGCTTCCAGACTATTCAAGAATTACACCATTCTTAAAAAAATACATAGAAGCAATGGGATGGGATGATTTAAATTGGTTAGAAGATGTTCACATGGGATATGAAGAAGATAGACCTGCAGTTTTTGACAGAAATGCTAATGGGTGGGTTACAATTCCAAAGAAGATTAAACTTCCAAATAATCAACAAGATAGGGATATGATTGCTAGAGAATTGTTAGTAAAATTCCAAATGTCTCCAAATCATCCACTAGTAGATCTTAAAAAAGCTTACAGAAAATTCTAGAATCACTGAAAATTTATATATACCAGAGGTTGTTCTCTACAAAATAAACAACATTTATCATATATAATTTAAGATTGATCATGTTGTGCCATTTATTAATATTTACTTAATTTGTTTAAACAATTGGAGGTTAAATGACTGACGAACTAGGTGCATTGACAACCATATTCACAGAATTTTACTATTGGATAACAGTAGTACTTATGTTTCTGATCCACGTAGGATTCTGTATGTATGAAGTTGGAGCTTCCCGATACAAACATCATCAACATACTTTAATGAAAAACACAATGCTGATACCGTTGGTAACAGTTACTTGGTTTTTATTTGGTTGGTGGATTTATTGGGCATTTCCAACTGGACCAGGTCTTGCACCATCAATAATGACTGAGAGTACAGCTCTGATTACGGATGACTCAGCTTTTAGTGCTAAATGGTATTTACCAAATAGTGAACTTATGGCTATTAATTTAGGTGATCATATAAGCGGAGTATTTTGGGCTGCATTTTTATTATTCTCTTGGACAGCTGCTTCAATAGTATCAGGTGCTGTAATTGAAAGAATTACAACTTTTGCATTTGGAATTCTAGCGATTGCAATTGGATCTGTATTTTGGAGTATAGATGCTGCATGGGGATGGCACTTTGACGGATGGATGTTAAAGTTACTTGGATATCATGATGCTTATGCATCTGGAGTAATTCACGCCGTAGCAGGTGGATTTGCATTAGGTGTTTTAGCAGTATTGGGTCCAAGAATTGGAAAATTTTCATCAAGCGGAGAACCTAGAAATATCGGACCAAGAAATCCTTGGTTGGTAACTGTTGGATTATTCTTAATTTATACAGGTTTCTGGGGTTTTTACGCAGCATGTAATATTCCAATTTATGACTTAGGACCAGAGTATGGCATGGAAGGTGTAACTTACTTTACGGCAACAAACATATATGTAACTCCTACAACACTTAGTGGTATTACAATGAATTTCTTAATGTCACTTTCTGGAGGATTGCTAGCAGGATACGTAATATCTAAAGGTGATCCTTTCTGGACTTACTCAAGTGGACTTGCTGGAATAATATGTGCTTCTGCAGGAAACGACTTATATCATCCAATTCAATCATTAATTATTGGAATGATAGGAGTAGTTATTGCTTACAAATTGCATTACTGGGTTGAACGAAGGTTCAAAATTGATGATGCAGTTGGCGCAGTAGCTGTACATGGTTATGCTGGATTTGCTGGACTTGTAATATGTGGGTTTGTACTAAATGGATACCCTTCTTCAGGATATAGCGTAGGTGCAATGTGGGATGGAAGCAACTATGCTGCGATAAATCCTTTAGGAATGTTTATTGGTGCAATAATCATGTTCTTTGTTCTGGGTATGATACCAGGTTACATAATTGCTAAAGTGTTAAATGGAATGGGCAAACTTAGAATCCCTAGGGAGGTTGAGTTGGCCGGTTTAGACTACCAAATAATGGAGGAGGCAAAAGAAGATGAAAAAGCTGTTGCTTCTTCGAGTAGTTAAAGGAGGGTAATATGGCTACAGTATCAAATTGGATAGATCATCTAAATAAACCTGCTGAAGAAGTTGCAGGCGCAGTTTATCCAGGAGTTGGATCAGAAGGTATATTAGTTCTTATACTTGCTGTTATTTGGATTGGTTGGACAGTTGTGAGCGCTAAACAAGAAAGTGATAAACTTTCTGAGCTTGCAAGAAGGAAGCCGAGTTCCAATGCATGGAAAAACAATATGACTGACGGATAAAAATATAATCTTGAGGGCGCATTTTAATAAATGCGCCCTCGAATAATCATGGAAGAGCAAAATAAAAATCACATAAATAAAACACCGAGTAAAATGGCAAGATTAGCTTGGCCAAAGGCAAAGTATGGATTGGTCATAGCTATCTTGATAATTATTTTTGGTAATATTGTTTACTACAAAGATTTCTTTTTATCATTTTTATAAAAAATATGATAAGAAGTTAATGTGGCAAAAAACTTATATAAAATTGCAAAAACAAAAAAAATAAAATATTTCCTAATAAGTTTTGTAGATTTGTTCGGAGTTTTAAGATCAAAATTAGTACCAACTAGAGCTATAAAAGAGATGCAAACTAATGGTGCTGGGTTTGCAGGGTTTGCTGCTTGGCTAGACATGTCTCCGGCAGACTCAGATATGTTTGCAATTCCAGATCCAAATAGTTTAATTCAACTACCTTGGAATAAAGAGGTAGGATGGTTAGCGTCTGATTTGTGGATGAATGGCAAACCAGTGGATGCATCTCCAAGAATAATGTTAAAAAAACAAATAAAACTGCTGCAAAATGAAGGATTCATTATGAAATCTGGTGTGGAATGTGAGTATTTTTTAATCTCCGCTGACGGCAACACAATTGCAGACTCAAAAGATACTCAATCTAAACCATGCTACGATCAATCTTCACTAATGAGAAGATACGAATTAATTAAAGAGATATGCGATTGTATGATCGAAATGGGATGGAATCCTTATCAAAATGACCATGAAGATGCTAATGGTCAGTTTGAAATGAATTGGGATTACTCAGACTGCCTAACTACAGCAGATAGACATACTTTTTTTAAATTTATGGTTAAAACGATTGCTGAAAAACATGGACTTAGAGCTACGTTTATGCCCAAGCCTTTTGAAAATCTAACTGGTAACGGGTGTCATACTCATGTTTCTCTTTGGGATAAAAGAAAAAATAAATTTTTGGATAAAAATGATAAACTCGGACTTAGCAGTCTAGCTTACAATTTTTTAGGTGGTATAATTAAAAACGCAGGATCTTTATCTGCATTTTTTAATCCTACGCTAAATAGTTATAGAAGGATAAACGCACCTCCTACTAAATCAGGAGCAACTTGGTCTCCAAGTAGCATCTCTTACACGGGAAATAACCGAACACACATGATAAGAGTTCCTGACCCTGGAAGGTTTGAATTGAGACTTATGGATGGATCAGCTAATCCATATTTGGTACAAGCTGGAATTCTAGCAGCAGGTATAAACGGTATCAGAAAAAAAATAAATCCAGGCAAACCATTGTTTTGTAATATGTATACAGATCATGAAAAATATCCAAATCTAAAAAAATTACCAAATACTCTAGAAGACTCGCTTGATATGTTAAATTCAAATTCAGTATTAAAAAATGCTTTTGGCAAAGATGTTTTAAACAGTTATATGAAACTTAAAAAGTCTGAAATTGAAAGTTTCAAATCAAAAGAAAATTTTAATAAACTCAAGCCTATTACAAAGTGGGAAAGATCGAATACCTTAGATTGTTAAAATATGCCTATTGACTATAGTCATATTAAAAAATTTTCATCTTTTATCAAAAATAATAATTATTCATTTAGTAGAGAGAAAATATTAAATGTATTAGATAAAAGTGCAATAGATAAAGCATACAATACAATTTCTAATTGGGAAACTTATAAACCCACCCCTCTCCTTAATTTAGATAAGCTCTCAAAAAATCTTGGACTTAAAAATATTTTTTACAAGGATGAGTCAAAAAGGTTTGGTCTCAAATCTTTTAAAGCTCTTGGTGGCGCTTATGCTGTAGAGCAAGTCTCTGCTGGTAAGAAAAATGTAGTCGTAGCAACTGCAACCGCAGGAAATCATGGCAAATCTGTTGCATGGGGAGCAAATAGATTAGGAATTTCTTGTAAAATCTTCATTAGTGAATTTGTTAGCGATACACGTGCTGATGAGATGAGAAAACTTGGCGCTGATGTCGTTCAAGTTAAAGGAAACTATGAAAACTCTCTAAATGAATGCATTAAACAATCTAAAAAAAATGGCTGGGAAATAGTACAAGATGTGGCTTGGGAAAATTATCTTACGGTTCCAAAACTAACAATGGCTGGATATTCTGTGATGATTGAAGAAATATCAAAGCAAACTAATCAATATATTACACACATTTTTTTACAGGCAGGTGTTGGAGGTATGGCATCTGGGGTAATAGCAGGTGTTGCTAGATATTTTAAAAGAATTCCAAAAATTATTGTTATTGAGCCAGAAAATGCAGATTGTGTTTTAAAAAGCGTCGATGCTGGTGAACTCACCAAAGTCGAAATTGAAAAAGAAAGTATCATGGGTGGAATGTCTTGTGGAGATGTATCATTGGTCCCATGGCAAATTCTTAAGAATTCAGTAAATAATTGTTTAAGTATTCCTGATGATGACATTCCGTTATCAGTTGCAATGTTGGCTAAAGGATACTTTGGAAAAGACAAAATTATTGCGGGCGAATGTTCAGCGCCTGCTGTAATAAGTCTAAACGTAAGTTGCAATAACGAACAAATTAAGAAAGATCTTGAATTAGATATGAATGCAAATGTTTTATTGATTGGATGTGAAGGTGACACAGATATAAAATTATATAACAAACTTCTTTCCAAAGGATCAGAAAAGTTATCCAATGTCTAATAAGGCTCTTGTTTGGTTAAGAGATGATTTTCGCATAAACAATAATGATGCATTAACTTATGCTACAAATAATCATGACATTGTAACTGCAGTTTTCATTTTTAATAATAATATTTTTGATAATAAAAGAGAGGCACAAAAATGGTGGCTAAGCAAATCTCTTGAAAGTTTTAGATCTGATTTAAAAAAATTTAATATTGGATTAGAAATTATTAAGGATGATGAAATTAACTTTTTTTCTAAATTAAAATCTAATAATAAAATTTCTGTTTATTGGAATAAAGTTTATGAACCAGCTGAATTTGATAAAGATAAAAAAATTCTAAAAGATTTAACTGATAAAAAGATTGATTTTAAATTCTTCAAAGGAAATGTGCTCAATGAATATAATAAAATTACGAAAAATGATGGAACGCCTTTTAAAGTTTATAGTCCTTTTTGGAGAAATGCAGAGCAATATTATTTAGAAAGACTTCCTGATAAAATAAGCAATGTCAAAAAATGCAAAAAGATAGAGGTGATATTTAAAAAACAAATAAAATCTGAAGAGATTTTACCTAAGTCAAAATGGTATATGAAGTTTGAGAAATACTGGATACCTTCAGAAAGTAAGGCTCATGAATATTTAGATAACTTTGTAAATAAAAACATATTAAATTATGGTGTAGACCGTGACTTTCCATCTATAAATGGAACATCAAAACTTTCTCCATACATTAGAAATGGACAGATTAATGTTGGAGATATCTGGGAGAAATGTAAAAAATTAAAGTCTAAAAATATAAGTGTAAAAAAATATACTAATGAAATTGGTTGGAGAGAGTTTTCACATAGTCTTATTAATTACTTTCCAGAAATGCTGAAGGGAAATTTAAGAAAAGAATTTGATAATTTCCCGTGGGTTAATAATGCTAAATTTTTAAATGCATGGAAAAAAGGAATGACGGGCTATCCAATTGTTGATGCTGGAATGAGAGAATTATATGAAACGGGTTGGATGCATAATCGAATTAGAATGGTTGTTGGCTCTTTTTTAGTTAAACATTTAAGAATTAATTGGAAAGAAGGAGAAAAATATTTCAGAAATTGTCTACTTGATTTTAACGAAGCAAATAATGTTGCTCAATGGCAATGGGTAGCGGGGTGTGGAGCTGACGCTGCTCCATATTTCAGAATTTTTAACCCTATTTTACAGGGTGAAAAATTCGATAAACAAGGACAATATGTAAAAAAATGGGTTCCTGAATTAAATAAAGTGCCTACAAAATTTATTCATAAACCTTGGGAAATGGAAATAAAATACCAAGAAGCAATAAATACTTTTATAGGTTCAGATTATCCTATGCCTATTGTTATCCATGAAAAGGCTAGGAATGATGCTTTGAGTGCTTTCCAATCTATCAAAAAAAAAACTAATCCCCTATAAAATGATGTATTACGTTTCGTGTAGTTGGATCTAATCTATGCTCAAATAGGTAAATACCTTGCCAAGTTCCTAAGAGAACTTGATTTTTTCTAATACTTAATGAAATTTGATTATTTGTTAATACAGACTTTATATGTGCCGGCATATCATCCTTTCCCTCGGCATTATGGGTGTACAGGGAATTATCCATTGGTACTAACTTATCAAAATAATTTATTAAATCTGTTTGTACATCGGGATCTGCATTTTCTTGTACAATAAGAGAGGCACTTGTATGTTGAATTGAAAGATTCAAAATACCATTTTTGAAATTATTTTTTTTAACCCATTTAATTGTTTTATCAGTAAATTCATAAAGTTTTTGTCCATTTGTATTAATTTGTAAGTTATAAAACTCTTGAAACATAAATTAATTTAATTTTTGAGACGTCATTTCATGCAAACGACTCACTGTTCTTTTAAATGGTTCTTTAAGACTCCTTGCAGAATTTAATGAATTTAAATTAACTTCAGATTTGATCATCAATGGTATTTTTTTTTCATATATAATATCTATAAAAGTAATAAAACGTTGTTGCTGATTAGAATTATTTTCATCAAAATTAGGGAGATTTTCTATAAAAATTAGATCACTATGTTTTGCAATTTCTAAATAATCTTCAGATCCTAGGTTTTTATTGCATATCTCATCAAATTCGAATTTAATAACTCTTTCATAAAAGTTTTCAATTTCCAGTTTTCGACCTTTAATATCTAGCACTTTGGTTATTTTTTTTTTATTTTTTGTAACTTTCCTAAAAAATTTATTAAACTTAAAGTTTGAAGATTTATCTATAGGATACAAAAATCTATCTAAATTTATATTTTTACTAGTTCTGTAATCTTCATCAATTTTTAGTTCTATTTCTAAACAGTTTTTTTTTAAAATTTGTATAAAAGGCATAAATTGATCTCTTTGTAGGCCATTTTTGTACAAATCTTGTATTTTCGTATTAGAAGAAAAAATTACTTTTATATTTTCCTCAAATATTCTTTCAAATAATTTTCCTAGTATCATTGCATCTACGATATTGGTAACTTGAAATTCATCAAAATATATTATTTTTGTATTAATCGATAAATCTTTAACAAATTTTTTTAAACCATTGTCTTTTCTTTTTTTTTTATTTTCATGAATAAATTCATGAAATTTTATCATAAATTCATTAAAGTGCAGTCTTGATTTATTTTCTTTAAGTGATTCAAAAAAAAAATTTAAAATCATTGTTTTGCCTACACCAACATCACCCAATAAATAAAAACCTAATTTATTATTTTTTTCTTTAAATATTTTTTTTATAAGAGGCTGTTGAAAGTTGAGTTTATAAAACTCAGTTAATTTTTCAATTATACTAAGCTGGTTTTGATTAATTTCGAATTCCTTAAGTTCACAAAATTTATGAAACGAACTAGTTAAATTCATTTTTTTGTTTCAAAGTCAATTCCATATTCTGATCTTGGTCCTTTTCTTAATCCATACGGACCAGCTATAAAAATTGTCAATGGCCTAGTGCCTGGTTCTAAATCCACTCTATGAAAATTATTGGCTGATCTAAATCCTATGTAACCTGGTGCTCTCCAGACTTTGCCTGTTTTTAAAGTTTCCCAATATCCTCCTCTTAATATTATTGTAACAAAAGGAAATAGATGATTATGAACTCCATCACCATGATCATTATCGAGAATTTCGTGTACTAAAATATTAAAAGGAAACCATTTCGGTCTGTGGCGGAATAAAAGGTAATATCTATTCATCCATGGTTTAGCTTTATTAAACTCGGGGTGAGATGGTCCTCTATCTAATACCACTTTTTTTCTACCTAATTTTTCTAAAATTTTCAAAAACATTATTTTATTTTTGCTATGCCATTATCTTTAATTAGATACATTGATTTTTTAAATATATATGGTCTAGAAATTTTTGAGCTATGAATTTTAGTGATCTTTTCTTGTATACCAGTTGAAGAGTCCACAGTTAATATTCTTCCATTATTTAAGGAAACATATATCTTGTGTTTTCCATGAATAAAACCAGAAGGTCTAATTTCTTCTCTATTATCAAAATTTGTTAAAATATCTGTTATTCTTAAAATATTACCTGAACGATCATCAACTATGAACAGGTATCCCTCATTAGAAATTACAAAAATTAAGTTATCAATTATAGTTGGTCTTAAACTTGAATTAATAGACTGTGTCCACTTTATTATACCTGTTCTCGCATCTATAGAGAAAAATTCATTTTTATTATTTGAAAAATAAATCGAATTATTTTCGAAAACTAAATCTGAATTTTCTAAGCTAAATGTATCTTGGTATATTATGCTAGTTTGAGTGGGCGTCTGCCAAACCAGACTACCAGTATTTACATCTAGTGCAGTCACATCTCCTAAATTATTAATAAAAAAGACAATTTCATCTTTTAATATGATTGAAAGTTTTTTTTGAGATTTAATGAAAGAATTTTCTGTTTTAAAATTCCACAATTCTTTGCCATCTTGTGATGAAATTGCTCTAATTACATTATCAAAATCAATTGATATAAATTTATCTTCATAAACTTTAATATCAGAATTAAAAGATGATGAGCTATATTTTGACCAAATAACTTTTCCATCATACAAATTTATAGAATACATTTTTGATAAATTATCATTTACTATTAATTTTTTATCAACTTGAGCAAAATATAGAATTGGATCTAATTTCTTTTCTTTTTTATTATAATTATTAATCTTCCATATTTCTTTGAGATCTTCATCTAATTTGAAAATTGTTCCTTTTCCATTAAAAAAAATAATTTTTTCATCATCAGTGAAAAATAATTCAGGTTGATTTGAATTAAATTTTTTTATTTTACTTATTTTATAACTAGAAATTTTTTCCAAATTTGAGGCAAAATTGATATTTCCGTTGTTATTAGTATTATTTTTTAAAAAGGGATTTGCCTTAAAAATATTAAATTTTTTAATCCTTAATTCTTTATTAAATTCTTTTTTAATTGGTTCAATTTTTTTAAAAATATCAATTAGGTTTTCATTCTCAACCTTGTCATCTTTGGAAAAACTACAATTTGAAATTAATAAGAGTATAATTATATATTTTAGAACTTTATTCACTGAAATCTGAACGTAATCTTTTTTGAACTTCTAATTTAATTTTAGGACTAATATTTTCCATATCTATTATTTGATTAAAAAATTCTTTAGATTTCTGCTTTTGATTTTTTGACAAATAAAATTCTGCCATTAAATATAAAGCTTGTGGTTTCCACATACTTTCTGATTTAATTATAGGATTAAGTATATTTAGTAATTCATTTTCTTGAACATAATCAGAATTATATAATCCCTTTTTATATATGGTTAGGTTTTTAATCTCATTTTCAAGAGGTATATTGTTTATTAAAATATCAAAGTATGAATTAATTTCATCTTTTGATAATATTAAATCATTGTCTAACAAAAAGAAAAAGGCCAATGGTGAGTATGTCTTATCTTTGACATTTATAATATCGATCAAATCATCGTTTACATTTTTTTGACCATTTTCAAAACTTGTTACAATCTTATTAAATTTATTCGCTAATTTAATTTTGTTCCTAGACTTAAATTCTTGATACGCAAAAAAACTTATTAATATTAATATTAATATTATAAATAAAGTTATTATTTGTTTTCTTTTAGAGACTAAGAAATTTTTAAGTTTCTCAATTCTTGTATTTGTATTTATAATTTCTATTTCCTCATCCATTAATCATATTCCTCAAAACATATTGCAAAATACCACCGTTCTTATAATATTCTAATTCATTTTTAGTATCAATTCTGCATAACATTTTTATTTTTTTGATATCGCCAGTAACATATTTGATTTCAACATCCAATTGATCTCCTGGATTGATACCTTTTTCAATATTAATAATTGAAATTAATTCAGATCCTTTTAAATTTAAATTTTGTCTGCTCATTTTTTCTGGAAATTGTAATGGTAAAACACCCATTCCTATAAGATTTGATCTATGAATTCTCTCAAAACTTTCAGCTATTACAGCCTTTACACCTAACAACTTAGTTCCTTTTGCTGCCCAGTCTCTTGATGAACCAGTTCCATACTCTTTACCTCCAATAACAACTAAATCAACACCTCTTTTTTTATATTCAACAACTGCATCATAAATAGGCATAACTTTTTTTTCAGGATATAGCGTTGTAAAACCTCCTTCTGTTCCTGGAGCCATTTCATTTTTAATTCTGATATTAGCAAACGTACCTCTCATCATGACCTCGTGATTTCCTCTTCTTGAGCCATAAGAATTATAATCTTTTGGCAAAATTTGGTGCTTCATAAAATAATTTCCTGTTGGGCTTTCTTTTTGTATACTTCCAGCAGGAGATATGTGATCTGTGGTCACCATATCCCCCAATATTAATAAAGGTCTTGCATCTTTTATTTCCTTAAACCCCTCAGGCTCACTTGGTAAATTTTCAAAAAATGGAGGTTTTTTTACATAAGTTGAGTTTTCCTCCCAATTATAAATACTGCCTTTATTAACTTTAATTTTTTGCCATTGTTCTGGTCCTTTGGAGACATTTGAGTATCTATTAAGAAACATTTCAGGATTTAAAGACTTAATAAGTGTGTCTTCTATTTCTTTATTTGTTGGCCAAATATCTTTTAAATAAACCTCATTCCCATCGCTATCTTTACCAAGAGGATCTTTATATAAATCTATTCTCATTGAACCAGCGATTGCGTAAGCTACTACTAAGGGGGGAGAAGCGAGATAGTTTGCTTTGACTAATGGAGAAATTCTACCTTCAAAATTTCTATTACCAGATAAAACTGAGACAGCATATAAATTATTAATTTTAACTGCCTCAGAGATATTATCTGGCAAAGGTCCTGAGTTACCAATGCAAGTTGTGCATCCGTAACCAACTAAGTTAAAGCCTAATTGGTCTAAATATTCACTTAAACCTGCTTTATCTAAATAATCTGTTACAACTTGTGATCCAGGGGCAAGCGAGGTTTTAACCCATGGTTTAACTGTTAATCCTTTTTTTATGGCATTTTTTGCCAATAAACCTGCACCAATTAACACATTTGGATTTGAAGTATTTGTACATGAAGTAATAGCTGCAATTAATATATCACCGTCTTTTATTTTATAATTTTCGTTTTCAACTTTAGCAATAGTAGGTTCTATTTTTTTACATACATCCTCAAAAACTTTTTTAAAATTTTTGGAGGCATCTGTTAAAAGAACTTTATCTTGGGGTCTTTTTGGTCCAGATATTGTTGGGACTACTGTAGACATATCTAAAGACAATGTATCGGTAAATACTATATCATCACTTGCCCATAAATTTTGTTCTTTTGCATATTGTTCTACAATCTGAATATTTTCTTTAGATCTTCCAGAAAATTCAAGATATTTTAAAGTTTCCTCATCTATTGGAAAAAATCCACATGTTGCTCCATATTCAGGAGCCATGTTTGCAATAGTTGCTCTATCTGCGAGTGTTAAATTTTTAAGCCCTTCACCATAAAATTCTACAAATTTTCCAACAACACCCTTATCTCTTAACATTTTAACAACTGTTAATACAAGGTCAGTCGCAGTTGTACCTTCGGGAAGTTTATTTTTCATTTCAAATCCAATTACCTCTGGTATCAGCATAGATATTGGTTGACCTAGCATTCCTGCTTCTGCTTCAATTCCTCCTACTCCCCAACCAAGTACTGATAAACCATTAACCATTGTCGTATGACTATCCGTTCCAACTAGTGTGTCAGGAAACAAGTATTCTTGATCTTCAAACTTTTCATTCCACACTACTTTTGATAAATATTCTAGATTTACTTGATGACAAATTCCAGTTCCAGGCGGAACAATTCTAAAATTATCAAACGCTTGTTGACCCCACTTTAAAAAAGAATATCTCTCAAAGTTTCTATCGAATTCAATATCAACATTTTCTTTTAATGAATTCTTTGTTGCAAATTTATCTACTTGGACAGAATGATCAATTACCAAGTCTACTGAAGAAAGAGGATTAATTTTGTTAGGGTCCTTATTTTTTTCTTTAACTGTATCTCTCATTGCAGCAAGGTCAGCAACGGCTGGTATACCGGTATAGTCTTGTAAAAGTACTCTTGCAGGTCTATATGCAATTTCGGTCTTTGATTTTTTTGTATTTAACCAATCTTTAATTGATAATATTTGTTGTTTATTTACAGTAATATTGTCCTCATATCTTAAAAGATTCTCAAGTAAAACTTTGATTGATTTTGGTAATTTGTTGATGCCTTCTAAGCCATTTTTTTCAGCTTCTTTTAAAGAATAAATTGAATAATTTTTCCCATTTATATTTAGTTCTTTTAGTGAATTAAACGAATTTTGATTTCCAGGCTTCATAATACTAGTAATAAAAAGTTGCTATACAGCTTAGTAAGAGTGCCGACATAACATAATTAAACCATTTAATAAATTTCTCATTTGTCGCGAATTTCCTCATAAATTTTCCAATTATTGTCCAAAAAATAATACTAATAACTGCAAATATGAAAGCAATACCTAATAACCAAATTGAATAAGAAATGAAATTATTACCTGATTCTACATATGTTGAAACTGCAATTATTGCAACTATCACACCTTTGGGATTTAAAAATTGATAAAGAAAAGTTTCCATAAAATTTACTGGTCTTAATTTTTCATTTTCGTCTGAAGATTTTGAGAATGATATTTTGTATGACAAATATATTAAAAATACTGTACCAGTAAAAATTAAACCTTTTTGAATTATAGGATAAAGCTTAAAAATATTTATTAATCCAAAATTTATAACCGCCAACATGAATGTAAAACCAAAAATCACTCCTAACATTAAAGGAATTGTTTTTTTGAACCCATGATTAAATCCTGAATGTGAAGCTACAATATTATTTGGGCCGGGTGAACAACTTGTAACAAACATAAATAAACAAAGAGACAGTAATTCAGGATGCATTACTATGCCACAGGCAAACCATTTTCAACTTCTTGAGATGGATGAACAAGCACAACTTTTCCTTCCTTATCAATAGAGCCAAGAATTAAAACTTGAGAAACAACACCTGCTATATTTTTTTCAGGAAAATTGCAAACTCCTATAACTTGTTTTCCAACTAAGTTTTCTTCATTGTAATAATGAGTTATCTGTGCAGATGATTGCTTAACCCCTATTTCTTTTCCAAAATCTACTTCAACAACCAGTGATGGTTTTCTAGCTTTTTCATTTTTTTTTACTGATATTACTGTTCCTACCCTAATGTCTACTTTATCATATGTATTGTATGTTATTTGTTCTTTCATAATTTTAATATATAATTAATAATTGATGAGTACAGGAAATAATTTAGAAGATATATATAGTAATTCGATAAGAATTCTCAAAGATTTAATTGCATTTAAAACAGTATCTGGTGAAGATAATAACCAACTTATAGATTATTGTGATGATATATTAAGTTCTATAGGAGCTACTTCTTTTAAAACCTATGATGATGAAAAAAAAAGAGTAAATCTTTTCTCAACTTTAAAAGCAAAAAAAAATAGTAATAAAAAACCAATTATTTTATCGGGACATACAGATGTTGTTCCGGTTTCAAAAGGTTGGGCAACAGACCCTTTTAATGCAACAATAAAGGAAGATAAATTATTTGGCAGAGGATCATGTGATATGAAAGGTTTTATTGCATGTGCATTAGCTTACGCACCAATTTTCTCTTCATCAAATTTGGATAGAGATATTCATTTTTCATTCACTTTTGATGAAGAAACAGCATGCAAAGGTGCACCGATTTTGATTACAGAACTGAAAAAAAGAGGCATTAAAGATTGTATTTGTATTGTTGGTGAACCAACAAATATGAAAATTATTGATGCACATAAAGGATGTTATGAATATACAACCTATTTTGAAGGTCTTGCTGGACATAGTTCGGAACCAGACAAAGGTGTAAGTGCAGTTGAATTTGCTGCAAGATATGTAAATAAACTTCTCGAATTAAAAGAAAAATTGAAAGAAAGGGAATTAAAAGACTCTATCTTTGATCCTCCCTATTCAACTTTGCAAGTTGGTGGAATATTTGGTGGAATCGCTCATAATGTAATTGCTGACAAATGTCATGTAAACTGGGAAACAAGACCGGTTGTGAAAGAAGATGGAATTTTTTTAAATCATGAAATAGATAAATTTACTAACGAGACTCTTTTGCCAGAAATGAAAAAGACATATCCAAAATCCACTATAAAAAAACATATCATTGGTGAAATAACTGGTTTTGATAGAATTTCAAATTCTGAGGCATGTGAATTTGTATCTAGTATAACTGGAGATAATTCGAGAGAAGTGGTCTCTTTTGGAACCGAAGCAGGGTTATTTCAAGAAATAGGAATAAGTACAGTTGTTTGCGGTCCGGGATCAATTAAGCAAGCACATAAGATTGATGAATTTATAAAACTCACTGAAATAAAAAAATGTATAAGTTTTTTAGATGGTATAAAAAATAAGTCTTTGAATTAATTCCAACCACCAACAGATTTAACTTCTAAAAATTCGAGTAAACCTTCTTTTCCTGCTTCTCTTCCAATGCCAGAATGTTTAAATCCTCCAAACGGAGCATCAACTGCAATACCTGCCCCATTAACGTCTACCATTCCAGATCTAAGTTTTCTCGCTACCCTTTGTACCTTATCATTATCTTGAGTTTGAATATAATTTGTTAATCCATAATCAGTGTCATTTGCAATCTGGATAGCTTCTTCCTCAGTTTCAAATGGAATTACAGATAAAACTGGACCAAAAATTTCCGTTCTAGCAATTTCCATGGCATTATTAACATCTGCAAATACTGTAGGTTTTACATAATATCCATCTTTTAGTCCATCAGGTTTTCCTGGGCCACCAGCAATTAACTTTGCTCCTTCATCTATTCCCTTTTGGATTAAACCTTGAATTTTATCAAATTGAACCTCTGAAATTACAGGACCTATATGTTCACCCTCTTTATTTGGATCATCTACTTTAAACTCACTTGCATACTTTTTTAGTCTTTCAATAGCATCGTCATAAATTGTTTTTTCAACTAACATTCTTGTAGGTGCATTACAGGATTGCCCAGAATTTCTAAAACATCTAAAAGCACCTCTCTCAATAGCCTCTGAATCTGCATCTTTAAATATGATATTTGCACCTTTTCCCCCTAACTCTAAACTTACCCTTTTAAAATCTTTAGCTGCATTTTGTGAGATTAATGCTCCTGCTCTTGTAGAGCCAGTAAATGAAATCATATTTACACCAGGATGACTTGTTAATGCATCACCGGTAATTGCGCCGTCTCCATTTACTAAATTAAATACACCTTTTGGAAACTTTGCTTCATCGATTAATTCTGCAATAATCATTGCAGATAATGGAGCTAATTCAGAGGGTTTTAAAATCATAGTACAGCCAGATGCTAAAGCAGGAATAACTTTTAAAGTAACTTGATTTATAGGCCAGTTCCAAGGAGTAATTAATGCACAAACACCTTTTGGTTCATATATTAGTCTTTGATTTTTAGCATGTTCCCCAAGTGGTTTTTCAAATTCAAACTCTTTTAAATAACGAATAAATGATTTCGTATGACTTGCGCCAGTTCCTGTTTGAAGTTTTGAAGCAAAATCTTTTGGGGCTCCCATTTCTTGAATAATTGCCTCAGTAATATCGTTCCATCTTTTTTTATAAAGCACATAAAAGTTTTCCAATAATTCAATTCTCTCTTGTTTTGAAGAAAATCCCCAGGTTTTAAAAGCTTCTTTAGCTGCTAGTACTGCATCATTAATATCCTCTTTGCCTCCTAAGGAAATTACTGCACAACTTTTTTCAGTTGCAGGATTAATAACTTGGATATCTTTTTGATTTTTAGGTTTAACCCATGAACCATTAATATAAAATTTTTTCTTTTCAATCATGTCCGCAAATTATCCTTAATTTATGATTTTGCAAATAAATTTGTTAATTCATAAACAATAGTAGCAGCTGCAAGAGAAGTAACTTCGGCGTGATCATATGCGGGAGCAACTTCTACAACATCTGCAGAAATTAGATTTAAACCTGACAATCCTCTTAAAACATTAACCATTTCTCTTGTAGTCATTCCTGCAATTTCAGGTGTGCCAGTCCCTGGAGCAAATGCAGGATCTAATACATCTATATCAATAGATAAATACAAAGCATTATCTCCAACTCTTTTTTTTATTCTTTCTGCAATTTTATCTGTTCCTTCAGTTTGAAATTCATCACAATGAATTATTTTAAAGCCAAAACTTTCATCATTCTTTATGTCATCTCTGCTGTAAAGTGGACCACGTATCCCAACATGCATGGAAGCATCGTCTAAAAATAAATTTTCCTCACGCGCTCTTCTAAAAGGTGTTCCATGAGTATATGGCGCTCCAAAATAAGTGTCCCAAGTATCCAAATGTGCATCAAAATGAACCAAAGACACAGGTCCTTTATTTTTTTTATTTACTGCTCTTAGTAAAGGAACTGCAATTGTGTGGTCTCCTCCAAGACTAATAATTCCTCCAACCTTATTTAATAAATCTGTTGCACCTACCTCAATTTGTTTAATAGCCTCATCAATATTAAACGGATTACAAGCAATATCTCCCGCATCTGCAACTTGCTGCACTTTGAAAGGCTCAACATCATAACTTGGGTGATAATTTGTTCTTAAATGTCTTGAGGCCTGTCTAATACTCTGCGGCCCAAACCTTGCACCAGGCCTATAACTTGTGCCTGAGTCAAATGGAACTCCCACTATTGCTACATCACAACTTTCTACATCTCTTAATTCAGGTAATCTAGCAAACGTAGATGGTCCTGCGTATCTCGGTACTTTTGTTCCACTTACTGGTTGGATTGGTTTTTTATTTTTATCTTTCAATTTTTTGAGCTATTTCTATGAATAAATTCAGCTGCTTTTTTAAAATCATTGATATTTTTTTGATGCATAGAAAGCTCTTTATTCGAATTTGAGGAAAATAGAATTATTATTAAAGCAATTATAATAGCTGCAGCATAATAAAATGGCATTTTTTTCTTCCAAGATATTAAAATCTTTTCAGCGTTATCTACTTGTTTTTTTGTTGGTCTATTTGCCATAATGTTAGTTTACCAAAGGTTTTCCAGTTTTCAATGTATGTTTAATTCTATCTTGAGTTTTTTCTATCTCTATTAATTTCATAAAAGCGTCTAATTCTAATTTATATAGATCATCCTCTGATAGAGTCTTTTCTAATGTAGTGTCACCACCACTTAAAACTCTGGCTAACTCTTTTCCAACTTCCATTCCATGATCAAGAATAACTTTTTCATTATATAATTTTTCTAACATTTTTACCATTTTATGATAAACATTTTTTCCAGAAAGTTTAAAAGTACATTCAGCTGGAGGAGTAAAATCATTATTATTGTGAATAATTTCTTTTGAAACTGATAATAAACTATTTCTACTCATTATTTTTTTATCCTCTGGTCTTAAATATTTTAGTGGTTCGGCTTCAATTGGTGAGGTAGCAGTTTTAGCATATCCAATAATATCAAATACTTTTAGAGCTGCATAATCGGGGTCATTTTTAGCTTCCTCTGTTTGAGACCATCTCCAAAGCATTTCCTTACATCCGCCACCAGCCGGGATTAATCCAACCATTGTTTCTACGAGACCTACAACAATGTTTGTATGAGAAGCTACAAAATTACTTTGACATAAAACTTCAAAACCGCCACCTAATGCTAAACCAGATGGAGCTGCCACAACAGGAAATTTCGAATATTTTAAATGTTTACAGGTTTCTTGGAAATATTTAACAAACTTCTCGATAGACTTAAAATCACCTTTATCTGCAAAATTCATTGTGTAAGATAAGTTTACTCCTGCAGAAAACTGCATTGCCTCATTTATAATTATAAGTGGTTTATCAGTTGCATTTTTTAAACTATCCATTGAGTCATAATCTAATGCATTAGCTTTTGTAGTAAATTCAACTATATTAAAGTCATCAAATCTATAGATTTCTGCTGAATTATTTTTATCTAACTTTAAAGCTCTAGGTTTTATTTTTCCAAGTGTCTCTAGTTCTGTATATTGTTGTCTTTCTCCATAAAAATTTTCATCCTTACTTTTCGATAAATCCTCAAGAAACTTATTATTTTTAAAAGCATCTATTCTCTCAAAGAAATTTTTTACTCCAATTTCTTTCAGCATTTCAAAAGGTCCTTTAGACCAGTTAAAACCTAGTCTCATAGCTTCATCGATATCATTAAATTTGTCAGTTATCCCTGGAACCAATGAAGATGCATATTTAATAATTTTTGAGATTACAGACCATGCATATTCTCCATATTTATCTTTTCTATTGATTAAATTAACAATATCCATCTTTTCTGATCCTAAATTAAACTTGTGTGATAATGAATATTCACCAGTTTCCAAATTGATACCTTCTAGAACTTTTTTACCATCGGTTTTATTCATTCTGTAAAATCCACCTTTGCCTTTTCTTCCTGTGTAACCAGTTTCGATAAGTTTTTTTACAAGTGGTATTTCTTTGGCAACAACTTGAAAATCATCTGATTCAGGAAGTTCTTTTATAAAACTTTTTAAAACATCAGCCATTAAGTCAATACCAATCAAATCATAAAGTCCAAAAACACCTGTTTTTGGAATTCCCATTGGTCGACCAAAAACTGCATCCGCTTCTTCAATTGTTAATTTCATTTTAAAAGCTTCTGTCATTGCGACTTGCATGGCATAGACACCTATCCTATTTCCTAAGAAGCCAGGCGTATCGTTACAAATTAAAGTTCCTTTTCCTAAATCTTTTTCACAAAAACTTTTAAGTGAATTTATCTGTTCTAAATCATTATTTTCATTTTTCACAATTTCTAATAAATCCATATATCTGACTGGATTAAAAAAGTGAGTTATACAAAAGTCTTTTTTTTCTTCATTTGAAAGTTTTTCGGAAAGTACTTTAATTGGAATAGAAGATGTATTTGAAGATACAATTGAGCCTTTTTTTCTTTCTTTAAAAATTTTTTCATAAATATTATGTTTGATATCAATTCTTTCTACAACAGCTTCAACAATCCAGTCTGCTTCTCCAACCTCATTAAAGTTGTCATTTATATTTCCCACATTAATATTATTTATTTTTGACTTATCTATTAATAAAGGAGGTCTTGATTTTAGAATTCTTTCTCTAGCCTTTTCTGATATTTCTGTTGTTAAATCTAATAATGTTACTGGAATATTAGCATTACATAATTGAGCAGCTATTCCGCTCCCCATCGTCCCTGAACCTATTACAATAACTTTATTAATTTTCATAATGAGAATGAATGTTTATAGTAAAAAACTTCTTTAAGAGCAACTTAAAGCCGTTAAATAGACCTCAAAATATTATCTAATAATTTTTGAAATTGAAGGAATTATTGCAACTGCTAGAGCAATTTTAAATAATTCACTTGGTAAAAAAGGATATAAACCACCAGCAAGCGCCTTATCATATCCTATAACTGAGCCTAAATAACCCACCCCAACTGTAAAAATAATTGAGGTTGCAATCAGTAGTGAAATTAAACTTTTTAAGTATGAGTCATTAAAATTTCTTTCAGCTAAATAACCAATAACACCTGCCGCAATTGTCATACCGTAAAGATAGCCTGCAGTAGGTCCTGTTAAATAAAGTAATCCTCCTCCTTTAGCAAAAACTGGAAGTCCAACGGCTCCTTCGAATAAGTAAAGTAAAAGTGTGAAGAAAGCTAATTTAGAACCATATGTCATTCCAATTATAAATACTGCAAATGTTTGCATAGTCATTGGCACTGGCCAGAAAGGGACTTGTATTTTAGATGAAAATGCTAAAATCAATGTACCGATCAACATTAAAGATATATTTTGAAAATATGCATTTATTCTAAAATCTGAAAGTAAATTTTTTATTAATGTAGAATTATTTTTCATACTTATTTATTTAAGCACAAATAGATTAATTTTAAAATAATAAATTAATATTTTAAAATTGCTCTTTTTGTAATTCTTTAATAGGTATATGACATCTGATAGCGTTGCCGCTATCTGTTAATTGCCATGGTGGTATTTCTTTTTTACAAATATCTCCTAATATTCTTGAGCATCTGCCTTGAAAACTGCAGCCTTTTTCAGGAGGTCTTTCTTCAACAATATCCTCAGCAACTAATTTAGGTTTTATGTCTGGATCTGGCTCTAATACAGCGCCCAACAAAACTTCTGTATAAGGGTGAGAGGGAAATTTATAAACATCATTTGAAGGTCCAACTTCACAAAGTCTTCCTTGATAAAGGACTGCTACTCTATCACTAATTGCTCTTACAACAGCTAAATCGTGTGATACAAAGATATATGTAGTTCCAAAATCTTCTTTTAGTTGTTGTAATAAATTTAATACAGCAGCTTGCACCGAAACATCTAAAGCAGATGTTACCTCATCACATAAAATAATATCTGGTTTTGCAGCAAAAGCTCTTGCTACCGCTACTCTTTGTTTTTCACCACCAGATAGTTGTCTTGGATATCTAGAGGTATAAAATTCTCCAAGTCTTACTTTTTGTAATAGGTCTATAATATTTTTTTTTAATTCTTCACCTTTTAATCCAAAATATAATTTTAATGGTTGTGCAATAATTTCTTCTACTGTGTGATTTGGATTCAAAGACTCATCTGGATTTTGAAATATTAATTGAATAATTCTTAAATCATTAGGATCTCTTTCTTTCAAATCAGACGATAGATTTCTATTTTCATCAAACCTTATGAGACCATCTTTAGTTCTAAGTAATCCAGCAATGGATTTTAGGATTGTTGATTTACCACTTCCTGACTCTCCTACTAGGGCTATTGTCTCTCCCTTTTTAATATTAATATTAATATCTTTAACTGTAGGGTTGTCATCAGAAATTCTATTGAAAATTTGATCTAAAAGTTTTTGTTTAGCGTAACTTATAGATACTTCTGATAAATTTAATATTTCTTTGTCTAGTGATTTATTTTTTATTTTATTAAAAGTTTGACTAGCTTGACTAGCGTTCACAAGTTTTTCATAATTAAAACATCTAACACTAGTATTTAAATCTTTTAAAAATTCTAATTTAGGAGAATTATTTTTACAATTTTCATCTGAAAAGTTACATCTATCAAAAAAACTACAACCACTTTGAATTGTACCTGGTTGAGGTTGACTACCAGGCATCGACTCTGGAAGACCAGCTAAAGATAATTTTGGTATAGATTTAAGCAATCCGTGCGTATAAGGATGAATTGGACTTTTAAGGATATCTCTTGATGGACCTTCTAAAACGATTTCTCCTGAATACATAACAATAATTCTGTCACTCACTTGGGCAATAGCCCCCAAGTCATGACTAACATAAACCATCGATGTTCCAGTATCTTTTGCAATAAAATTTAGAAGTTCCAAAACATGAGCTTGTGTTGTTACATCTAGTCCAGTTGTTGGTTCATCTAAAAGAAGTAAATCTGGTGTTCCAGCTAATGCCATGGCAACAGCAACTCTCTGTTGTTGTCCTCCTGAGAGTTCATGAGGGTATCTAAGGGCAATTGTTTCTGGTGAAGGAAGTCTAACTTTATTTAATAGTTCTGAAATCTTTTTTTCTCTTTCTTTTTCATCAAAATCTGAGTGCAATTGTAAAGCTTCATCAATTTGATATCCTATCTTTAAGTTTGGTGTCAATGCTTGGCCTGCATTTTGTGGAATCATTGCTATCTTTCTACCTCTGATTTTTTCTAAATCTTTACTTTTCATTTTCAGTAGATTTGACGAGTTAAACTGACATTCCCCTCCAATAGTATAAAGTCCATGCTTAACATATCCCATCATTGCTAATGCTAATGTGCTTTTTCCTGAACCAGATTCTCCTACTATTCCAACTGTTTCACCTTTTTTGATATTTGTGTTTATATTTTTTAAAATTAAGATTTCTTCTCCTTTTTTACTTCTAAATCCAATAGATAAGTTTTTTACTTTTTGAATTATATCGGTCATTTTTAAACGGGAGCTTTAGTTGATCTATCAATGCCTAAAGCTTTAGCAAAAGCGTCTGCTGTTAAATTAATACCTATAATTAAGCTACTTAATCCAACAATTGGTGCTATTACTGCCCAATAAGCAAAAGACATTAGACCTCTTGCATTTGATATCATTAATCCCCAGTCTGGAGTTGGAGGGCTAACCCCAAAACCTAAAAAAGATAAAGAACTAAAACCGAGCAACATCCATGACCATCGCATTGCACCTTCAACTAATATCGCATCTCTTACATTAGGAATTATTTCATTCCAAATAATTGAGAAATCACTATGTCCTCTTGCTCTTGCAGAGACTATAAAGTCTTTTGCGATAACATCATGTGTTGCTGCTCTTGCAACTCTCACAATTCCTTTGCCATAAAAAAAACCTAAAGCAGGTATCAATACTTCAGTAGACGTACCTAACAAAGATACAATCAGTAACATTGCTAATATCCATGGAATAGATAAGAACGCATCTACAATTCTCATAACTACATCGTCAATTTTTCCTCCAACCAATCCACAAAATATTCCTAAAAGACCACCCCACAGTAATGCTATTAAAGATCCAAAGAAAGTTATTGTAAGAGCCGTTCTTCCTCCCAAAATTGTTCTAGTAAAAACATCTCTTCCAAGATCGTCTGTTCCAAACCAATATTCGGCAGAGGGAGCCTGTAGCATTAATGTTGGATCTATAGCTTTAAAATCATGAGGAGCAATATAAGGGCTTATAAATGCAAGAATTATATGAAAAACTAAAATACTAAGTCCGATAAGTCCAGATGGTCTAGAAGCCATTGTAATGATAATTTCTGACAATTTTGCAAAAGAGCTCTTCTTCTCCTCTTTATATATATTATCTAGTTTCATATTATTTTCTTATCTGTAATGTTTTTAATCTAGGGTTAAGCATTAGTGTCAATAGATCTGCTAATAAATTTATACTTACATAGATAGATGCAAGAATTATAGCTAGTGCTTGAACTGTAGGTAAGTCTCTATTTGAAATAGATTCAATAACTAATCTCCCAAGGCCAGGATAATTAAACACAACTTCAGTTACTACAACTCCACCCAAAAGCCATGCAATAGTCAATGCCACCACATTAATAGCAGGTAGTAAAGCATTTGGTAAAACATGTTTGAAAACCATTTTCCAATAAGGAACTCCTTTAAGAATTGCCATTTGAACATATTCACTTGCCATTACTTGAATTACACTTGACCTTACCATTCGAGCCATATGTGCTGTCATAATCATAGCTATAGCAACCACTGGTAAAATTATATTTGGCAGTAGCTCTAAGAAAGAGACATCGGTTGGAACTATTACAATACCAGGCAACCACTCTAACCATATGGCTATTATTAAAATTAACAAAGTTGCACTGATGAATTCTGGAATAGTCATAGCAAATATTGTTACTGTTGATATTGCAACATCAGGTAATTTATCTCTCCAAAGTGCAGTAATAATTCCTAAAATCAAAGCTATTGGAATACCTATAAAAATTGCAGCTGATGCAAGTACTAGTGAATTTTTAATTCTAGGTCCCAAAACTTCTTTAATAGGCATCTCTCCACTTAGAGAATAACCGAAGTCTCCTTGAATAGCATTAAATGCCCATGATACGTATCTCTCATATGCTGGAACATTTAAACCAAGTCTTCTATAGCAAGCTTCTAATTGTTCTCCAAATGCTTGTCTTTCAAGATAAGTTGTACAAGCATCGCCTGGTAAAACTTCTGTACCTACAAAGGTAATTATAGATACAATAAATAAGGTAATAAAACCTAACAAAATTCTTTTTATAATTAAAAAAAGCATAAGAATTTTTAAATTTTAAATTATTTATTTTGAAATGAAAGAGGTTTTACAGGCCTACTTAAAGGCCTGTAAAACAAAAATTATTACTGAACACTTAGTGTGTGCCATCTAATTGAAAAATACTCAACTTCGTCAAGGTTTTTCACTCTAGAAGACGTCACAACAAGTCTAGACACATGGTAAGGAATCATTGTTCCAGATTCTTCCCATAATGTTTTTTGAGCATTAATATATGCTGCTTTTCTTTTGCTAAAATTTAACTCACCTCTTGCTTCAGCTAAATTCTTATCAAAAGATGCACTTTTGTAATATGACTCATTCCATTTCGCTTCGCTATGATATGCTTCATGCAAAATACTATCTGCTGGTCTTTCATTCCAACGAGTCATTGCTACAGCCTTTTTCATCCAAGTTTCATTCCAATAACTTTTTGAAGGTGTCATTTGAATATCTGCTCTTATATTGGCTTTTGCAAGCTGTTGCTGTAAAACCTCGGCAATAGTTGGCCATGTTGGTTCTTTTGTTGATACGTGAATTGTCATATCAATACCATCAGGATATCCAGCCTCTTTTAGTAATTTTTTTGCTGTAGCTGGTTGTGGTGGACAATTCTTTTTCATTCTATATTGATCTGATGGCGCAACAGGAGTATCACAAGATACAGTTGCTGCTCCAGCCATAACTAAATCAACTAGTTCTTGTCTATCAACAGCTATTCTTACTGCTTTTCTTACTCTAGGGTCATCAAAAGGTGCAACGTCAGTTCTCATTACCATACCTCTCCAGTTACCTGTAGGTATAACTGAAACGTTAAATTTTGAATTACCATCAAATATTTTTTTCTGATTGAATGGAACATATCTATTCATATCTATTTGACCTGTTAGTAAAGCTTGAATTCTAGCTTGACCATCTGGTATAGCTATTACATGAACTTCAGCAAGTTTAGGTGCTCCTTCCCAATAATCTGGGTTTGCTTTAAGAATTGTTGTTCCCTCTGCATCAAACTTTTCTACTATAAAAGGTCCAGTTCCAATACCTGTTTTTCCAATAGTATCACCTGATCCATTAGGTATCATTCTTAATCTATAATCAGTTAATAAAAGTGGAAAATCTGCGAAAGATGTATTCAACTTTATTTTTACTGTATGTGAGTCGAGAACCTCAATATCTGTAACTGCACTCATACTTTTCTTTGCAGGCGAACCAATTTCAGGATCTTTAACTCTCATCAAAGAGTATTTTACATCCTCTGCATCGAAATCAGATCCATCATGGAATTTGACACCTTTTCTTAAATTAAAAGTCCATTCTGTTGCATCTGCGTTACCAGACCAGTCAGTAGCTAACTCGGGAGAAGTAACTCCCTTAAGATCTTTCCTAACAAGACGATTTTGAGTCATTATCACTACTTGAAATAGTCTTCCTTTAGTAATTGCATCTAAATTTGTATCTTTTCCAAAACCAAGATCATGAGACAGCTTGAAAACCCCACTTGATGCATTGGCAAATGAAAATGTTACAAATAGTGATACCAATGAAATTGATATCAATTTTAAAATGTTTTTCATAATTTCCTCTCTTTAAAAAAATAAAAGGTAACAATTAGCTACTTATATAGCAACAGTCAAAATGGACATTTTTTATTTGTTTTATTGGTGTATTCTGATTATCTAAAAAATAATGAATGATTTAATCAATAAATATAGGTTTACTGTAAAGCCTGTTAGCCTTGAAAATTCTAATTCATTAGAGCTTGCAAGATCAATTCAAGTTCACCCCCTAACTTATCAGGAATTGCCGTATGACCCAGAATATTCAAATTATGCAGGAAGATTAACCCTCGAAAAATTATCTAATATTAGTTCTGAGGAAATGTATTGGAAGGCAAGAAGAGAAATTATTTTTAGGCATACGGGAGAACATCCATTTGAAATATCGGGACCAGATGCTCTTAAATTTTTACAAAAAATATTTCCTAGAGATATTTCAAAAATCGCTGTGGGAAGATGTTCGTATCAGTTTGCTTGCTATCATGATGGTGGGATGATTACGGATGGGATACTTTTAAGAATTGATAAAGATAAATATTGGTTTGCGCAAGCGGATGGTGACCTATTTTCTTGGTATAAAGCGCATTCTAAAAATTTTAATGTAGAAATTCATGATCCAAATGTTTGGGTAAGCCAGGTTCAAGGTCCATTGTCCATGAAACTACTTGAAAATTTAAGTAATGGTTTTTCAGAAAATGATTGGAAATATTTTGATTGGAAAGAGTTACAAATTTTAGATCAAAAAGTAATAGTAAGCAGAAGTGGTTTTACTAATGAACTTGGTTGGGAAATTTATTTTAGGCCTGAAAATGAAACAGAGAAAATTGGAGATTATATTCTTGAGCAAGGAAAAAAATTAGGTATGACTTTGGTAGCTACACCAGGATTTAGATGTAGAAGAATTGAAGCTGGACTTTTGTCTGCTGGGCAAGATTTTTCAAAAAATACTAATCCTTTTTCAGTTGGACTTGGAAGATTTATAAATTTTGATAAAGAGAATTTTATTGGAAAAGAGGCACTTATGTCATCAGAGAAAAAATGTAAGACTTGGGGAATTCGGGTTGTGTCTGGAACTGCAATTAAAGGAGAGAGTATTAAATTAAATGAAGAGGAGATTGGTAAAATAACTTCTAGCACATGGTCACCTTATCAAGTTTGTGGTGTTGGTATAGTACACCTCAACAATAACGAAAATGGACCGGGCGATATAGTTGATGTCAAATGTACTGATGGGAAATTACATAAAGGTCAAATTTGTAAATTACCAATGTATGATGAACAGGGAGAAATAGTAAGAGGTATAGACAGAAATATACCCCATGAACCTAAACCTTGGCCTGGTATTTAAACTCAAATTGTTAAAAATATAATTAGTGAAGATCGAAAAAAAAATAATTACAATTGGAGGTGGAGGGTTTACTCACAACCAAGATAATGATCAAGACCAATTTATTTTGAATCATATAAAAAAAAAAAATTCCTCATTAGGATTTTTACCGATTGCAAGTAACGATGACTCAAATAAGACCAAACTATTTTACAAAAGATTTGAAGATTTAGATTTAAACATATCTCACTTTAATCTTATCTCTAGTGTAAAAGGTTTTGAAAATTGGCTTTCAAATCTTGATGCAGTTTATGTAGGTGGTGGAAATACAAAATTCATGCTCAAATATTGGAAAGCAAATAATTTAATTGGGCTTTTTAAAGAAATTTATAATTCAGGTATAATTCTATCAGGTGTAAGTGCTGGTGCCGCGTGTTGGTTTGATTGCTTTCTAACTGACTCAGATGGACCTGGATTTAAATCTATGAATGGCATTGGATTATTATCTGGAAGTTTTACACCACATTATTCAGACTCAAAAAGAGCGGAAAAATATAGAGAAAATATTAAAAACAAAACTTTGCCTGATGGTATTGCTGTTGATGATGGTGTTGCAGTACTTTTTATTGACGGAAAACCAACAGAGGTTTATTCTTCTAGAAAAGGTCATAATGCTTATTTTGTTAATCAAAATAAACAATTTAACTTAAAAGAATATATTAAAATTAACAATGAGTGATAATATTTTACCAAGTCAAAAAATCTTTAGTATAAAAGATGCAAGAGAACTATCACGTAAACGTCTTCCCAAATTAGTTTTTGATTTTATTGACGGAGCATCAGGAGATGAGAAGCTTGCTGAAATCAACAGTATAGCTCTAGAACAAATTAGATTAGAGCCCAAAGTTTTAAGAAATGTTGAAAAAAGATCTCTTAAAAAAAAGGTATTAGGATACGAATTTAATTTTCCTTTTGGTTTCGCTCCTATGGGAATGACTAATTTGTCCTGGCCAGGAGCAGACTCTATGTTAGCTGCTGAAAGTGCAAGAAATAATATTCCGACATGTGTTTCTATGGCATCAACCACAACATTAGAAAAGATGTATGAACTCTCAGAGGGTCATTCGTGGATGCAGCTATATATTTTCCAAGATGAGAATTTCGTGATGGAACTTTTGGAAAGAGCAAAAAATACTGGTTATGAGGTAGCAATTTTAACTGTAGATGTACCAGTTTTATCTAGAAGAACTAGAGATGATAAAAATGGTTTCTCTTATCCTTTTAAGATAGGTCCAAAACAATTTTTTGATTTTGCAACTCATCCGACTTGGTCTCTATCAACTTTGATGAGTGGAATTCCTAAGCCTATGAATTATGTAACATCAAAAAGTGGAGATGGAATCTTTAAAAGAAAAGAAAGTAGAGGTTCTACTGATTGGAACACACTTAAGAGAGTAAGGGATAAATGGAAAGGCAAACTTATTGTTAAAGGAGTAATGTCTCCTGATGACGCAATAAAAATAAAAGAAGCTGGTGCGGATGCTATTCAAGTTTCAAATCATGGAGGTAGGCAATTAGACAGTGCCACAGCAGCAATAAATATGCTTCCTTTGATTAGAAAATCAGTTGGAAGTAATTTTCCTTTAATCTTTGATAGTGGAATAAGAAGTGGAAGCGATATAGTAAGAGCGCTAGCATTTGGTGCAGATTATGCGATGATTGGAAGACCCGTTATGTATGCAATGGGAGCTGATGGAAAAAAAGGATTAAGAAGAATAGTTGAGATTATAAAAGAAGAAGTTAGCACAACACTAGGGTTAGTTGGATTAAATGATATTAATGAAGTAACTTCTGAGATAGTAATAGAGAATACTATTAATAAGGTTGATTACTAAATGAGTGAGAATAAAATTAGAGGCGGAGCGTTATTAGCTAGAGCTTTAAAAGATAAGGGAATTAGTAAAGTTTTTACTCTAGCAGGAGGTTTTTGTAATCCGGCAATTGAGGGATTTGCTGAGTGTCAAATTGAAGTGATAAATACACCTCATGAACAAATTGCAGGTCATTTAGCAGATGGTAATACAAGAATAACTCGTAAACCATCAGTATGCTTAGTTGGACCAGAGGGATTTACTAACGCAGTTCCCTCTATGATGGAAGCTTGGGGTGAGAGAAGTCCTGTTATTTATATCACTGGTTCCAGCAGTCTCAAAAGACAAGGTTCAGGTGGTTTTAAAGAAATAGATGATGTTTCAATAGCAGGTCCTTTGACAAAATACAGTGCAAGCATTACTGATGGTACTAGAATAAGAGAATTCGTCGACAAGGCATATCATATAGCTACCAACGGTTATCCTGGCGCTGTTCATCTTAGTCTGCCAGTAGATATTATGTTTTCATCTTTTGCAGAGGAAGTAGGATTAGAGGAGAGGCCATTTTCTCACAAAGCTAAACCTTTAGCTAAAGCTTGGCCAGATCCAAATTCTCTATCAGAAGTTTTAGAACTTGCTTGCAATGCTCAAAAACCAATTATAATAGGTGGCCACGGAATTTGGTGGTCGCATTCAGAAAAAAATCTTGAAGCAGCTGGTAATAATTTAAATATACCAATTTTTAATGTTCCATATCATCAAAAATTATTAGGTGAGGAAGCAAATGCTTATATGGGATTGGCTGATATACATCAATATCCTCCCTCAGAATATGCGTTACAAAATTCTGATTTAGTGCTTGTTGTTGGAGCACGTTTAGACAATCAAATGAATTTTGGAAATCCACCATTTATTCCAAAATCAACAAAGTTGATATGTATTAATGGCTCCCATGAGGAAATCGAACTTAATAGAGCAGCTGATTTTTGTTTACTAAGCGATCCTGGTGTTTTTTTAGATACATTATCTAATTTAAAGAGAAATAATAAATGGAATTTAGATACAACTTGGTTCGATGAAAATAAAAGAAAGAAAAAAGAATGGGTAGATAAATCTTTGAAAGATTTAGAAATTGAGGCTGAGGCATCAAAAAAAAATGGTGATAAAATTCATCCTCTACAACTTTCATTAGATGTCCAAGAAGCAATGGGTGAAAATGACTGGCTTGTTATAGATGGAGGTAATACCCATTTCTGGTCAGAGATTGCAATTAATATTGCTGGTGCAAAAGGTAAAAAATTAAAAGGTATCTTACATCCTGGAACATTTAGCATGTTAGGTGTTGGGGTTTCGTTTGCTTTATCTGCTAAAAATCACAATCCAGACTCAAATGTTGTTCTTATTAGTGGAGATGGTGCGTTTTTATCAGGAGGTATGTCTATTGAAAGTGTATTTTATGAAAAAAAACCTATTACTGTTGTAATTGATAATAATGGTGGATTGGCCTCAATAGGGCAACAACAAGAGAGGTTATTTAAAAGTGGGAAAAGCGTTGCAACTGATTTTCGAGACATCCCATTTCATAAGATATTTGAGGGTTTTGGAGGGTATGGAGAATTAGTTAATAAAAGAGAAGAGCTAGCACCTGCGCTTAAAAGGGCGATGGAAAGTGGAAAACCTGCATGTGTAAATGTCAAAGCAAAACCAGTACTAAGTCCAATAGTCTCTGCAGTTGCAAGTAAAAGAGAGAAGTCATCAATAGAATAAAATGGCAATATTTTCATCACATTTATTAGACGCTACTAATGGATCTCATGCTGGAAATATTGATGTAATAATTTATCAAATAAAAAAAAATGGTGATAAAGAAATTTTCTTTGAAACTAAATCTGATGATGGAGGTAGAATACATAAAGAATTTGATCTAAGTGATGATGATACAAAGTGCGTATATGAAATGATTTGCAAAACTGGAGATTATTTCTCTGAGAAAAAAATTATTTCTGAAATAAATATTAAATTCAAAATGAAAGATAATAATAAAAAATATCATATACCAATTATAATTTCTAAAAATAGCTACACTGTATGGTGGTCCAAATAAATGAGTGGTGAAAATTTAATACATCAAAAAAATATTAAATTAAATATGTCAAGACGTATAAGGCGTACTCCATTCACAAACAAAGTTGAAGCATGTGGTGTATCAGATTTTACTGTTGTAAACCACATGTTGTTGCCAAAAGGATTTAAGAATACAGTTGAGGAAGATTACTGGCATTTAAGAGAGCAGGTTCAAGTTTGGGATGTATCTTGTCAAAGACAAGTACAAATTACAGGCCCTGATTCAACAAAGCTTGTACAAAAAATGACTCCTCGCTCTATAAAAAAAATGGAGACTGGAAAATGTTTTTATATCCCAATAATAGATGAGACTGCAGGAATGATTAATGATCCAGTTTTACTTAAACTAGATGATGATATGTTTTGGATATCTATAGCTGACTCAGATATTCTGCTATGGGCAAAAGGTATTGCATTAGGTTCTGGATATAATGTTGAAATAATAGAACCCGATGTTTATCCATTAGCTATTCAAGGTCCTAAATCTGAAGACCTACTGATTTCAATATTTGGTGAAGACATAAAAAAATTAAAATTTTTCAATTTTAAAGTTTTTGACTTTTTGGGCACAAAACAAATAATCGCAAGGTCTGGATATAGTAAGCAAGATGGTTTTGAAATTTATTTTAAAGGATTTGAAACTCATTTTAATGAAATTGAACTTGGTGAAAAGCTTTGGGATATTATTTGGGATCATGGTCAAAAATTTAATATATCTCCTGGATGTCCAAACCTAATTGATAGAATTGAGGCAGGACTTATGTCCTATGGCAATGATTTCACCAGAGAAAATAACCCATTGGAATGCAATCTTGAGAAATATTGTAAACAAGAAGATGATCATGATTTTATTGGAAAAGACGCTTTGAGAAAGATTCAATCTGAGGGAATCAAACAACAGATGAGAGGAATAATTTTTGATGGCGAACCCTGCAAACCAACAGGAGTTCCTTTGCCAGTATACTCAAAAAATAATAAAAAGATTGGTCAAATTGCTTCCGGAATTTATTCCCCGAGAATAAAGAAAAATATAGGTTTATCAATGATAAGTAGAGATTTTTGGGATTTAGGGAATGAAGTTTTTATAAACACTTTTAATGGAAAAAATAGAAAAGGCATTATAACTTCTTTACCATTTCCTGATTAACCTTATACTTTAATGATGTTTAAACCAGTAATAGCAGGATTTTCAAGATCACCTTTTACTATGGCAAGAAAGGGAGCTTTAATTAACTCAAAACCAGTTAATCTATTAGCAGAAGTAATTAAAGATTTAGTATCAAAATCAAATGTTAAAAAAGATGACATTGAGGACATTGTAGTTGGTTGTGCATTTCAAACAGGAGAACAAAGTTTTAATATTGGAAAGTTAACTACTTTTCTAAGTGGGATGAATGTTAAAACCTCTGGTATGACAGTAGATAGATGGTGTGGCTCATCAATGGAGGCTATTCATATCGCAGCTGGTAAAATTTCATTAGGTGCTGGAAAAGTATTTGTTTGTGGGGGAGTAGAAAGTATGACAAGAGTAAATACTGGTTTTGAACCAATCCCCTACCCTGAAAGTAAGACTGATAATCCACATGTTTATTTTTCAATGGGAAAAACTGCAGAAAACGTTGCAAAAAAATATAACATTTCAAGAAATGAACAACAGGAGTTTGCAATATCAAGTCATCAAAAAGCACATGAAGCACAAACCAAAGGAAATTTTAAGAATGAAATCGTATCAATTGGTGATTGTGATTCAGATGGAAACATTAGACCAAACAGTACAATGGAAAAATTAGATGGATTAAAACTTGCTTTTGATGAAAATGGAACAGTTACAGCTGCAACTTCATCACCGTTAACAGACGGTGCTGCGGCAACTTTAATTTGTGAAGAAAATTACGCAAAAGAAAATAATTTAAATATTTTAGGAAGAATAATATCTACTGCTGTTGAGGGCTGTGACCCTGATTATATGGGCCTAGGTCCAATTGGCGCTTCAAAAAAAGCTTTAAAGAGGGCCAACTTGTCAGCTAACCAAATTGATATTGTTGAATTGAATGAAGCTTTTGCGTCTCAATCATTAGCGTGTATTAAAGATTTAGGTATAAATAAAGATAAAGTTAATTTAGATGGTGGAGCTCTTGCTCTTGGCCATCCACTTGGTGCAACAGGTGCAAGAATTACTGGTAAAGCAGCTGATCTATTAAAAAGAGAAAATAAAAGATATGCTCTATCTACTCAGTGTATTGGTTTGGGAATGGGAATAGCTACAGTAATTGAGTCTGTAGATTAAACTATCTATTAATTCCTCTTAATCTTTCAGATCTTCTTCTTAAAAGTTCAGCGGTTAATAAAATCAATACTGACAATATAATCAAACAGGTTGCTACAGCTAAAATTGTCGGGCTTAATTGCTCTCTTAGTCCAGTCCACATTTGAATTGGTATTGTAGTATTATCTAAGCCAGCCAAGAATAATACAACGACGACCTCATCAAAAGAGGTCACAAAAGCAAAAAGGCCACCAGAAATAACTCCGGGTAATATCAAAGGTAAAGTAATTTTCATAAATGTATTATATGGACTACTTCCGAGACTTGAGGCCGCACGTGTAATGCTATGATCAAAACCTGAAAGTGTTGCAGTTACAGTTATTACTACAAAAGGTGTTCCAAGAATAATATGTGCCAGTATAATACCTAAATGAGTAGCTGCCAAACCTACCTTTGCCATGAAAAAGAAAATCGCTACTCCAGAAATAATTAGCGGAACAATCATTGGTGAAATTAAAATTGCCATTATCAAACCTTTGTAAGGCATATGTCTGCTGCTTAAACCTAATGCGGCAAGAGTACCTAAAATAATTGATCCCAATGTTGCAAAGATTGCAATTATAAAACTATTTCTTGCAGCTAAACCCCATGGATTTTTTGTTCCATAAATCATATCCTTATACCATCTCATTGAGAATGCATCAGGGTCTAATCTTTTCATTCCATCGGAAAAAACCAAAAACTCTTCTGCATTGAAAGATAATGGAAAAATTACAAATAAAGGAGCTATCAAAAAGAAAAAGACACAACCACAAATTAATAAATAAAAGTAATGCCAAATTCTATAATGTGGTTCTGTATATTTTGGTAATGCCATAATTAACCTAATTTGATGTTATCAACTCCAACAAGTTTATTATAAATCCAATATATTGCTAACACACCCGTTAAAAGCATCAGACCCATTGCAGATGCAAAACTCCAATCTAAAGTGCTTTTCATATGATATGCTATTTGATTACTGATAAGTGTTCCAGATGCACCTCCAACAAGTGCTGGCGTAATATAATATCCAATTGCTAAAATAAATACTAATAGGCAACCTGCACCTATTCCTGGAATTGTAAGTGGAAAATAAACTTTAAAAAATGCAACCGCTGGGGTTGCGCCTAAAGACTTACCAGCCCTCATAAGACTTGGAGAGATCGTTTTCATGACACTATACAAAGGTAAAACCATAAAAGGTAAAAGTATTTGAGTCATTGCAACGTAAGTTCCAGTTTTATTGTACATCATCTCAGGTCTGTTATCGTCTGCAACAAGACCTGTCCAAACAAAGAAATCATTCACAATTCCTTGTTGCTGTAACAAAATCATCCAACTTGCAGTTCTTACTAGTAAAGATGTCCAGAAAGGAAGAAGAACGCAGATCATCAGCAAATTACTATATTTCATTGGTAGAGTTGCCAATAAATGTGCAATTGGGTAAGCCATCAAAAAACAAAATAAAGTAACAAAAAAAGCTACCTCCACTGTTCTTATCCATAATATTCTATGAATTCTTCTATCCTCAGAAACTTGAACAATTTTTCCATCTTCATTGGAGTACATGTCTACACCTTTAAGGTATTTTGAATATGTATAAGATGGAGCTCTTCTTTTAATTGCTCTCCAATATTCAACATTTCTCCATCTTTTATGAACTTTCATTATTTGTTCTTTGTAATTTCCCTCTTCAAATTTCTTTTGTTTTCTAGCAAGTTTTTTTAAAACACTCTTAAAACCATTTTTTTCATAGTTTAATTGTGTCTGTAATTTCCCTGCAGTTTTATTTTTAACAAGAATTTTGTAGTCTAGGTAAAACGCTTCAAAAACTTCCTCTGGGGGTAATTCTTTTCCATCCCATTTCTCCATTGCTTTATAGGTTTTGGGAAGCATATTGGTAACCATCTTATCGTCTATGCTTCTTGAGAACATATCACCAATAGGGATCATATATGTAATGATTAAAAATAATAATAAAGGCGCAACTAATAGAAAAGCCTTAATTTTATTTTTCTTTTCTGCCTGTTTAAGACTTTCCTCTAAAGGAATTCCATCTGTTGTTAATATTTTTCTTGTATCTGAGCTCATAAAAAAAAGGGCGGTTAAAAAAACCGCCCTTAATATAATATAAAATTAAAATGTTTAAAACTTTAATTATTTAATACTAGCTTTCATTGCTTCCCATTTTTCACCAAGCTCTGTGCCGTTATCAGCCCAGTACTCAGCGTCTACTAAGAAGTATCTTTTAAGGTTAGCTGGTGCTGTTGGCATATGTGGAACCATATTTGTTTTTCCATCTTTATACCAAGGCTCGCCTGCTTCCATAACTGCAATTGATGATTTTCTCCATGGTGCATATGCAATGTATTTTGCACTTCCTGCTAACATCTCAGTACTTGTCATCATTGCTAAAGCCTTCATAGCATCTTCTTGGTTTGGTCCACCTTTCACTAATGCAAAATATTCATAGTCAAGACCTTGTCCATCCCAAACTTGAACTATTGGAGCACCTTCTCCAACAGCTGCATTGAAAAATCTACCATTCCAACCAGTTGCCATTACAACTTCACCACTCATTAATAATTCTGGTGGTTGAGCTCCAGCTGACCAAAATACACATCCACCATTTGGATCCTCACAAAGTTCTTTGATTTTATTCATTGCTCTGTCAACATATCCTGGCTCTTCTAATTTTTTGTAGATAAATTCTCCACCTTTACCCATTTTTACGCCATCTGCTGCTAATGCAATTTCTAAGTTAGTTAATGCACTTTTGTAAATAGCTCTTTTTCCAGGAAATCTTTTTGTGTTAAAGAAATCTTTTAAAGTCGTTGGAGTGCTTTTTAACAAATCACTGTTGTAAGCATAGTTCCAAGAATATAAGATATTTCCTACCGCACATTTACTTGGCATATCAGTAAAGAAGTCTTCACTAGCTGGTGTACCATCTGGTGCTGGTGGGAAGTCTTTGTCAAAATCAAATTCAACAAAAATTCCTTCGTCACAACCATTAATAGTATCATAAGCGAATACGTCTATAATATCCCATGTGATTGCTCCTGCTTCTATTTGCGCTTTAATTTCTGAAAGTCCACCAGAATAGTCAACCCACTCGATTGGTACACCCAATGCTTTCGATGTTGGATCTCCGTATCCTAACTTTTGACTTTCTGTGTATGCTCCACCCCATGATGCAACAACTACTGCAAAAGCGGATGTAGATACAGAAACTGCAAATGTTAAAGCAAGTAATAATTTACTTAATTTTTTCATTTATCCTCCGTTTAAACGTTTTTTTTATAAAAAATGAGTACAGCAACATAGAATATAAGAGTCAACAGGTGATTTTGGCGAAAATGTAATAATTTAGCTTATTTTGGGTCTAATGCTCTAGCGTCATGACTGTTCCAGCCAATATTAATTTCATTACCAAGTTTTATATCTAGGTTTTGAGAACTATTTGGAACTTTCAATATAAATTCTGAATTACCAAGTAAATTTAATCTAACTCTAGTATGATCCCCATGATAAATGACTTCTTCAATTTTTCCTTTTTGATTATTATCCATTTTATCTTTAGGATTTATCAATGCTCGTTCTGGTCTAATTGATACTGTAGTTTTATCTCCAGCAGATTTAACTGAAATTGGATTAGCAATTATTTCACCCTTTTCTAATTTCACTTTACATGTTCCATTTGAAATTTCAGAAACTTCTCCACCAAAAGTATTATTTTCTCCAATAAATTCTGCAACAAAAGAGTTTACAGGTTCTTCATATAACTTATCAGGACTTGAAAGTTGTTGAACTTTACCATCATTAAATACCGCAATTCTATTTGACATTGTTAAAGCCTCACCTTGATCATGAGTTACATAAACAACTGTTACACCAATACTTTCATGAATATGTTTAATTTCGTACTGCATACTTTCTCTTAAATTTTTATCTAAGGCACCTAAAGGCTCATCCATTAAAACAACAGCAGGATCAAAAACTAAAGCTCTTGCAACTGCAACTCTTTGTTGCTGGCCACCAGATAGTTGACCTGGCATTCTATTTGCAAATCCATCCAGTGAGACCATTGCTAAAGCTTTGTCGACTTTTTTCTCTATGTCCTCTTGAGACATTTTTCTTACCTTTAAGGGAAATGCTAAATTTTCAAAGACTGTCATGTGAGGAAATAATGCATAGTTTTGAAAAACCATTCCGATCCCTCTTTTATGTGGTGGAATATTAGAAATTGGATTGTTATCTAAAAATATTTCTCCATTAGTTGGAGTTTCAAAACCAGCAAGCATCATTAGACATGTCGTTTTTCCTGAACCAGAAGGTCCAAGCATTGTTACAAACTCCCCTTCTTCAATATCTAAATTCAGATCTTTTACTACTAATACTTTTCCGTCGTAACTTTTGTCTACTTTATCAAATTTTACGAAATCAGCTTTTTTTGACATAAGATAGTTTTTAAAACATTTAGTTATGTTATTTGCAACAGTTAATTAACTCTTTATATTTAGGTCTTTTGGATAATTACAAAATAATTCACATCCATTGTCAGTAACTCTTATAGATTCTGATGCTTCGACTCCCCAATCACCAAATTGCATTACAGCTATCATATGAAAACAAGAATTTGGAACTAGTTCTGTCATTTCTTCTTTATATATATTTAAAGTATGTTCACCCCAATCTGGTGGGTAACCAATACCAATTGAGTAACCTGTTCTAGACTTTTTCTCTATTCCATATTTGTCTAAAACTCCCCAAAATGCTTGAGCAACATCATTTGCAGTATTTCCAGCTTTTGTTACTTTAATTCCAGCTTCTAGAGCTTCAATAGTCTTTTTCATCGTATCAATTTTTAGTTGATCGGGTTTTCCTAACAAAACAGTTCTTGCCATTGGAGCATGATATCTTTTGTAAACTCCAGATAACTCTACAATTGTTGCTTCCCCCTCTACAAACTTATCTTGTGTAGCAGTTAAATGTGAAGCTGAGGTTCCCTTCCCTGTTGGAAGAAGTGTTGCAATACTCGAATATTCTCCTCCAAACTCTGGTGTTCCATAAAATAAAGTTTTTTGAATTTCTCCAACAGCATCGCACTGTCTTACACCAGGTTTAATTACTTCCATTGCAGTTTTCATCCCTTTTTCTGAAATCAATGCAGCATTTTTCATATATTTTATTTCTGCATCAGATTTTGCAAATCTCGCCCAGTTGACTAAACGTTCTGAGTCTTTAATTTTTGCGTTTGGCAAACCTTGTTTTATCTTTTCATAGCAAAAAGCTGTGAAGTAATGGGCATCCATTTCAACACCAATTGAAAGTTTATCCCATTTTCTATCTTTAATTATTTTTACTAAATAGTCATAAGGATGTTTTGGCCATGTGTGAATATAATTTTCGTCATAAACAATTATGTTTTCATCTTTAAGATAAGTTTTTATATAAGCGCCTCCAGCATCTTGTGCTCTTACAAAGCAAAGAGGTTCGTCTGCATTTATATGAACAATTGCACATTGAGCATAATAAAAAGACCATGCATCATAACCAGTCAAATAGTTCATATTATTAGTGTCGTGAGAAATTAAAAGTTCAATGCCTTTTTTTTCCATCATTGACTGGACTTTTTTTAGTCTTTGTTTGTATTCCTCTTTTGTAAATGACATAAATTTCTATTTGAATAATTTTCCAAAACCTTCAACTAGATTATTTTTATTTATTTGGACTAGAGTATCCCAGATTAAAGCCTGGTTACTTGATAAAACAATTGTGTTTAATTTTTTTTCAAGTTTATCAATTATTGGTAGTACTGGTAAAGCTGTACAAGATACAAATAATGCTTCCGCGCCATTTAAATCTATTTTTGACAACACATCATACAAATAATTTTGATCTACCTTACCGATATCGTAGTCTGCCTCTATATCAAAATAAGAATTGGAAGTTATTTCAAATCCTTCAGATTTAAAATATTCTATAACATCATCATTAAGTTTTTTACTATATGGAGTAAATAAACAAAGCTTACTTATATTTAATTTCTTTAAAGCTTTTATAGCAGCAGTACTTGGTGTTGTAACCTCTGCCATTGGTTTTGCTGCTTTTACCTTTTGTTCTATAGAATTGTAACCCGCAGCTATTGTTCCTGAAGTGCATCCATAGACAACACAGTCTATATCCTGGTCTGGAAGAATATCTTTTGCAACATCAGTTACTTTATCTGACATTTTAATCAAATTTTCTTTTGTTAAAGGATTATAGCACTCTATTCTATTAACAAAAAAATCAATCTCTCTATCCTTTATTACATTAATAAAATCTCTCTCAATCATAAAATCACTTGCAAGAGCAATAAGGCCAACTCGTGGATTTGATTTACTTATGTATTTTGGTTCTATTTTTGTTGAATTCATAATTTAAAAAATACAATATATCATAAGTTCTTGAATAATCATTAATATTAAATGAATTGAATGAATTTTAAAGACACTCTAGTTGCATCACTTGTTCCTATCTTTTTAGGTTTTGGTTTTGTAATTGCAAAACCAGCTTTTGAATCTTTTCCTCCAATACTTTTAATGGGTTTAAGATTTATTTTTGCTGCTTCTATTTTAATTTGGTGGTTTCCTATTCCAAAAGGCTTCTTAAAAAAAATTTTTATCGCTTCGTTTATAGCAAACACTTTGCAATACAGTATTACCTATACTGGTTTAAATTTTATAGATGCATCAGCGGCGGTATTATTAGTACAAACAGAAGTTCCTTTTGGAGTAATTTTTGCTTTTTTCATGTTGAAAGAAAAACCAACTTTAAGAGCTTTGATTGGAATAGGATTTGCATTTATAGGAGTATATATTTTAACTGGCTCGCCTAATTTAGATGGAAAAATATTTGGTATCGCTCTTACTATTCTAGGTTCAGCAATATGGGCACTCGGTCAAGTGATTGTTAAACCTTTGAGTAAAGAAATTAATCCTTTAGCTTTAGTTGCATGGCTTGCATTATTTTCTGGACCTACTTTAATTTTAATTTCTGCAGTAATTGAAGGTGATACAATATCATATTTATCAACTGCTAAATTTAATCATTGGTTAATAGCTTTTTACATTGGATTTATTATGCAACCTATAACTTATGGATGCTTTTATTATGTTCTAAAAAATAATCCATTATATAAAGTGTTACCTATAGTAACTATGGGTATACCACCGACTGGATTGCTTGCTGCAATATTTTTATTAGGCGAGAAAC
>CABZXV010000002.1 GCA_902529785.1 uncultured Pelagibacteraceae bacterium | reverse complement strand
GACTCTGGGGCAAAAATTGCAAACTCTGCTAAAGAAATGGCTGAGGAAGTTGATTTAATAATAACTTGTCTTCCCTCTCCTGAAATTTGTGCAGAAGTGATGGAGGGTCAAAACGGGATACTGGAAGGTCTTTCTGAAAATAAAATATGGTTGGAAATGAGTACTACTGATGAGGCAGAGGTAAAAAGGATTGGAAGAAAAGTAATAGAAAAAAAAGCAATACCCTTAGATGGTCCAGTAAGCGGTGGATGCCATAGGGCGGCTTCAGGAAATATAGCAATTTTTGTTGGTGGAGACAGAGATGCATTCGAAAAGATTTTACCTGCTTTAAAAGTAATGGGTCGTAAAATATTACATACAGGACAATTAGGTACTGCTTCTATTCTTAAAGTAATTACAAATTATTTAGCTTCTACACATTTGGTTGCCCTTGGAGAGGCATGGACAATAGCTAAAAAATCAAACCTAGATCTTGCAAAAACTTATAAGGGAATTGCTGTGTCATCAGGAAATTCATTTGTTCATGAAACTGAGAGCCAAGTTATTTTAAATGGCTCATATAATATAAATTTTACAATGGATCTCGTTTTAAAAGATACAGGCCTATTTGACGAACTCGCAAAAAAATTAAATGCACCTTTGGAAATTTCACCTAAGATAGTTGAAATATTTAAAGATGGCCAAAAAAAATATGGCTCAAGAGCCTGGTCATCAATGATAGTAAAAAGAATGGAAGATATAAATAAAATTGATTTTAGAGCTGAAGGGTTTCCAGAGGAGTTAACTGATAATGAGCCTGAAGAAAAAGGTTATGAAATTTAAATTCTGTGTTAAAGTGCATTTATGATTGAAAAGAAAAATTTTTATATAAACGGAAAATGGGTTTCACCAGTCAAACCTAATGACTTTGATGTAATTGATCCATCAACCGAGGAGGCTTTTGCTGTAATATCTTTAGGATCTATAGAGGATACAGATAAAGCTGTAAGTGCTGCTAAAGTGGCATTTGAAACCTGGAGAGAAACTTCGAAAGAAGAAAGGGTAAAATTATTAGAAAAATTTTGTGAAATTTATAACAGAAGATGGGATGAAATGGTTGAAGCACAATCAATGGAAATGGGTGCACCATTAGATTTTGCATCAGAGATTCATACTAAAATGGGAGCAGATATATCTAGAAATGTAATAGATATTTTAAAAGATTTTAATTTTGAACATCAGTTTGATCCAAAATCAAATAATCAAATCAGATATGAGCCAATTGGAGTCTGTGGATTAATAACGCCATGGAACTACCCAATGAACCAAATAGTACTAAAAGTTATACCAGCACTTGCAGCTGGTTGCACAATGATTTTAAAACCGTCAGAAGTGGCTCCAGTATCAGGCGTTTTGTTTGCGGAAATAATTGACGAAGCTGGATTTCCTCCAGGTGTGTTCAATTTAGTAAATGGTAACGGAGAAGTAGTTGGTAATCATATATCTGGTCACCCAGATATTGATATGGTCTCATTTACAGGATCTACAAGAGCAGGAAAATTGATACAGAAAAATGCAGCTGACACAATTAAGAAGGTTACACTTGAACTTGGTGGTAAAGGTGGAAATATAGTTTTTGAGGATTCTTATCCAGATGCTGTAAGGGACGGAGTTAGAACTATAATGAGTAACACTGGACAATCTTGTGATGCTCCAACACGAATGCTAGTTCAAAGATCAATTTATGATAGAGCAGTAAAAGAAGCTGTAGATGAAGCAAATAAAATTAAAGTAGACGTGGCATCTAAAAAAGGAGATCACATTGGACCCTTAGTGTCCAAAGTTCAATATGATAAAGTTATTAATCTTATTAATGAGGGAATTAAAGAAGGCGCAACTCTTGCTGCAGGTGGGCCTGATCTACCAAATGGTCTTAATAAAGGGTATTTTGTTAAACCAACAATTTTTACAGACGTTAACAACAATATGAAAATTGCTAGAGAAGAAATATTTGGTCCGGTGCTGTCAATTATTCCATTTGATACAGAAGAAGAGGCAATTAAAATCACAAATGATACATCTTACGGATTAGGTAACTATTTACAAACTGAAGATAAGGAAAAAGCAAAAAGAGTAGCAAGAAAAGTAAGAGCAGGAACAGTTTATATCAACGGTCAAGGAGCCGAAACTGGAGCACCTTTTGGTGGATTTAAGCAATCAGGAAATGGTCGAGAAGGTGGACTATGGGGTTTTACTGAATACCTAGAGGTTAAGGCAATTACTGGTTGGAATTAAAATATTATACTCAAAATAATTGAGGTTGGGATGATTGGTTATGTAATGGTAGGAACAAATAATCTAGATGCTGCCATTAAGTTTTATGATGAAGTTTTGGAAGTCATCGGATTATCAAGAAACGAAACTGTAGAAAATGATTATGCTGCATATGGAAAGAAAGATACAAACGAAATAGAGTTTTACATTACAAAACCGTTTAATAAAAAAGAAGCAACTTTTGGAAATGGAACTCAAATATCATTTATAACATCTTCAAGAGTTATTGTTGATAGATTTCACCAAATAGGACTAAAAGCTGGAGGCACTAGCGAAGGATCAGGGGGTGAACGACCAGAAGGATCGGGAGTTTATTATTCTTACATACGTGATCTTGATGGAAATAAAATTTGTACCTTCACAAATAGCAAAGAGTAATACTATGTCTTATTCATCAATTCATGAAAAATTAGAAGATAAAAAAACTATTATTTTAGATGGTGGAATGGGCGCTGAATTAGAAAAGAATGGCGCTAAAATGGATGAAAAAATGTGGTGTGGAAAGTGCTCAGTAGATCATCCAGAATTAGTAAGAAAAATTCATGAAGATTATATAAATGCTGGTGCTGATGTAATAACTACTAACACCTATAGTACTACCCCTATATCGATGAGACAGTATGGTTATGAAGACTCCATTGAGGAATTTAATAAAAAAAGTGTTAAAGTTGCAAGAGAAGCAATTAAAAATTTAAATAAAGATGTTGCTCTTGCTGGAAGCGTTTCAACTTTTGGTAATTTTTATAAACTTGGAGTTAAAGCAATGATACCTGGCTTTGATGAACAATTAAAAATTTTGTCAGGTGAAGGTGTAGATCTAATTATTTTGGAGGCCATGTCCTCTCAGGCTGATATTGTGGAGACAATGTTAAACTGTTCTACAAAAATAAATATACCAGTTTGGTTGTCAGTATCATGTGTAACGAATGATCAAAATCAGATAATGCTTGGGTACAACGATACAATTGACTCTGATACTCATGTTTATGAAAATTTTGAAATATCTATAAACAATTTTAAAAAAATTCATAACGGTCCAATTTTAGTAGCTCATTCTGATATTAAAACCACAGGAAAGGCAATAAAAACTGCAAGAGAAAATTTTGATGGAATTATAGGGGCATATCCAAATAAAGGATATTATGAAAAACCACATTGGAGATTTATAGATGATATGACTCCTGATGATTATTTAAATGAAGTAAAAAATTGGGTAAAAGATGGAGCTCAAATTATAGGTGGCTGTTGTGGTATAGGGGTTGATGAAATTAAAGCAATTTCAATTTTAAAAAACTAAAGTATAAAATAACAAATTATGAAAACATTTATTGGTGGAATCGGGTGCTTTTGGGATGAAACTAAGTACGAAGGTATAAAAGGTATAATCTCTACCGAATGTGGATACTGTGGGGGAGATGATCCCAATGTAACATATAAAGCTGTGTGTGGTGGAGACACTGGACATATTGAAGTTGTAAAAGTTCAATATGATGAGAAAGAAAAAACATATGAAGATATGGTTAATCTATTTTTTGAACTGCACGATTCTACACAAGTAAATAGACAGGGTACATATGTAGGCATTCAATATAGATCTGAAATATTTTATAATACTGATGAAGAAAAAAAGATTGCTGAAAAGGTGTTAAACGAGGTGAATAAAAAATTGGATGGCAAGGTATCAACAAAAATATCCAAGGAAAAAAATTATTGTAAAGCAGAAGGATATCACCAAAAATACGAACAAAAAAAATCTTTAAAATATTGAAAATAAAAAAATTAGCTTCTGTTAAAAATCCTGAGTTAAAAACAATTAGCGATAATAAGGCTTTATGGAATCTTCCAAAAACTAGAAGATTTGGTTATAGAAATTTACATAAAATAAATCGGTACAGTCTTTATTTAAGATCTGATCTAGTATTAAGACTAAATTCGAAACCTAATAATAAAATTAGTAAAATACCATTGGTTAAAAAAATGATCAAAAATAAATCTTTTTGCTCATTAATTGTTGGCAAAGGTCAAAATATATTATTTGAAAAATATGCTAAAGATTTCAAAAAAAATCAACCACAGACAATTATGTCAATAACTAAAATGTTTATTAACTTATTTGTTGGTGAACTTGTTAAAAATAAATCAATAGATTTGAATAAAAAAATTTCACATTATTTGCCTAAAATTGGAAGCGGTTACGCTGAAGCAAAAGTACAAGATGTTTTGAATATGAATATTATAAATTCCTATACCGAAGATTATACCAAAGCATATTCTTCTTCATTTTTACATGAGCCCGTTGGAGGTTGGAGACTACCAAATAATTTAAAAAATCATTTAAGCCAAGAAGAATATTTAAATTCAATTAAAAAAATTAAAAACAAAAGTTTAATTAATAGATCTGAATATGCATTTTACAAATCTGCAAATACTGATGTAGTGGGATTAATTGTAGAAAAGGTAAGTGGAAGAACTTTAAGAGATTGGGTTTTATCGGCAGTTGAAGCAGCTGGCTTTGAAGAAGGTTTATATATTGCCTCTGATAGATATGGGATGCCATGGATGTCTGGTGGTGGTTGTTTAATTGCTAGAGATTTTTTAAGAATGGGTTTGCTTTTTGCAAGAAAAGGTATGGGAGTTGGAAATAGAAAAGTTGGATCACCTTCTTTTTTAGACAAAACTATTAAAAATTTAGGGCCTAAATACATGGAATTATCAAAAAATGAATATTTGTATTACTCAAATTCAACAATGGTATCAGGTAACATGATTGGACACTCTGGATATGGAGGTCAGTTTTTGGCAACAAATTTTAAAACTGGCAAAGTCGCAGCATTTTTTTCAGTATTGGAAACAAAATCTGCAACAAAAGAGAGTTATAAAGTTGATATGATTAATATGTTGATAAACTTAGTTAACAATTAATATTAAAATTAAGAATACCTAGAAATTAATTTTTTGAGATGATTGTCTGTGACACCACAACACCCTCCGATAATTTGAATTTGATCATCAATTAGTTTTACACATTCATCAGCAAATTCATCCTCTGCGTATGTCACTGTTGCCTTATGTGTTTTTGTATCAAACTTATGTATCTCAGGATAAAACATGATTGGACCCTGCCAATTATTTTTAATCACCTTCAATCCATCAAAGGCATCAACAAGCCAAGTATGCATAATGCCATAAACATCTCCACCGATATTTGTTAGAGATTTCATAATATCATCTAAAAGAACAATCTTATCATCAGGAATAAATTTTGGTTGCTCTTTATATATACTTTCATCATAAATAAGTGATTTTTCTTTTTCAGCCCTAAAATTTCTTCCAATAACGTTATTATCAAACTTACTTATACAGCAACTTAGTCCAACCCAAACTGGTAAACCAGTTTCTAATGCAGAATTAAGTAAGATTTTAGAGTGATCTATATCTAATATCATTTCTAGAATTAAAAGATCGACTCCCTCTTCTTTTAAGATTTTAGCAGCCTCTTTATAATTTCTCTCTTCCTCTCTAAATGTAGGTATGTGCTTTGGATCTGGAACAAATTCATTTTCCTTCAATGAGAAAAAATTCGACATACTTCCTGCTATTCCAACTATATTTTCTTTTCCCTTATTCTTAATTGCTTTTTTGGCTATTTCGACAGATCTAACAATAAACTCCTTTGTTTCGTTACCTCTATTAATACTATTCATATTGTGTCTTGTAGTGCTAAAGGTATTTGCTGTAATAAGATTACAGCCTGCATCTATAAAATTTTCATGAACTTGTCTTACAATTTCTGGTGCTGTGATTGTTGCTAATGCAGAAAAAGCTGGCGTCATCTCACCTCCTAAGTTTGCAATCTCAGAACCATTTCCACCATCTAAGAATATTTTTGAATTTGATTTAAACTTTTCTTTAAATAGCATCTATTTTTCTTCTTTTGGTGCTAGAACAACAGCTAATACTCCTCCTACAACAATCATTGTACTTCCAACAACTTCTCTCCAACCAAATGTTTCGTCAGTCAGAATGCCAGCTGATATAACTCCAACCACTATTTCGCTTAAATATAATATTGCACAAAGGCCTGCACCTAAAACAGATGGAGACCACATTATAACTACTCCGGTAGGAATAAAATAAAATACTGAAATAAGAACTAAAAAAGTAAACATTGATGCAAAGGCTTCAATCGGTGGCATAGGCCCCAAGTAATCTTTTAAAATAAAGCCAGCAAAAATATTAAATATTGTCCCATAAACAAAGAAAGAAAAGATTACTGGAAAGACACCATCTGTTTTGGAAATTTCTAAACGTATTAACCCAGCCCCAAATAGCACACCACCTACCAATGCCAACCAATCTCCTGCATTTTGTGGTAACGGTATAATGTTAGATTGACTAAAAACTACCCACAAACCCCCTAGTGCTAGGCTTAAAGTTAAAACTCTTTCTAAACCTGGTCTTTTTTTTAAAAAATATATTTCAAAAATAGTCGTCCAGACAGGTATCATGTAAAACATAATCAATGCTCGTACGACATCTGTAAGCAAAAAGCTTAATGCGTAACATATAAAACCACTACCGGTTAAAAAACCAACAAAAGGGATTTCTAAACCAGATGTACGACCTTTATACTTTCTCCACAAAGAGATGGGTGTAAGTAATAAAATTCCTATCATCATTTGAGAAATTGTTCCCCAACCTCCAGTTAGTCCCCCATCTTCTAAAATTCTTTGAGGTAGCCAATAAACTCCCCATGAACCAGCGGCTATTGCTAACGCAAAAGCTATTTTAAAATGATGTTTGTGTCTGACCATTAGTTTAATTTTGGTTTAATTTTAGAAAAATTAAAAATTTCTTCATATTTTTTTGCAAAAGATATCACTTTTAAATCTTCTTTTTGTTTTGCTATAATTTGAATACCTATTGGAAATCCATCTTTATTAAAACCAATAGGTAAAGAAATTGATGGTAAGTAAAAAAGACTAGCGAATATATGTATTTCAATCCATCTATGATAAGTATCCATTATTTTATCATTAATTTTTTCTGGATGTCTTAAATTTTTATCAAAAGGAAATGATTGTTGAGATGGCAAAGCTAAAAAATCAAAATCACCAAACAAACTGTTTACGTCATTTGACAATTCAATTCTTGAGTTGAGAGCAGATTTTATATCTTCCTCTGTGAGTTTGATACCTTTGTTGTATTCCCATATCGCTTGTGGAGTCATTTCGTTAACATCTTTTATATTCATTGTAATAATATCCTCATAAATACTTTTTGCTCTCAATGTACCCCAACAATTCCATAATTTATGAGCATCTATTTTTGGTTTTAAGTGCTCAATTACAACTTTATGCTTTTCAAGATTGCTTAATTGTTTGTTGCATATTTCAATTATTTCAGGATCATATTGATAATTTTCATTCATGTCAGATAACCATCCAATTTTTATTTTTGAAAATTCTTGGTCACTTAAATTAACCTTACTAAATGAATTATCTAAACTGAAAGAAATTGGATCTTCTTTATGTTGTCCAACTATAACATCTAAAAGAATAGACATATCATCAGGTGTTCTTGCAAGACATCCTGGTGTTGAAATAACTGGAAGATTTTTCTTTTTTTCATTTGTCCGATAATCGGGAAGTAATCCTGGTGTTGGTCTAAAACCATAGACATTTGCGTAAGCAGCAGGTGTTCTACAAGAACCCATCATATCTGTACCATCAGCAAACGGCAGTAAATTTGCTGCAACTGCAACACCAGCTCCACCACTTGATCCACCGGATGATTGACTATTTCCATAAATGTTTGGTGTTATTCCAAATAATCTATTCGCTGTATGAGCGCCTACTCCTAATTCAGCAGTATTTGTCTTTCCAATTATTAATCCACCAGCATCTATCTGACGATCAACAATTATAGAATTTTTTTTTGGAAAATAATCTTTATATCCAGGAAAACCATAAGTGGTTGGAAAACCAACTACATCTAGCAAATCTTTAGAAGCGAGAGGTAAGCCAAATAACGGCTTATTCTCGTCAAAATTTTTGTCCTTAATCTCAGCTTCTTTAATTATTTCTTCTTCATCCTTAATTGAAACAATAGCATTCAAAGATGGATTAAATTTTTTTATTCTTTCAAAATATAAGCCAACTATTTCTTTTACTGAAACATCCTTTTTTTTAATTAAAGAAATAATTTCTTTAACTGATTTATTTTCAAGCATGAGAATTTACTATTACCTAGCTTTTTTAATTGATGCTAGAGTAATTTCCTTTATTTCTTCTAAAGTTGCTTTTCTAGGATTTTGTCCATAGGCTTGATCTTTCATTGATTTTTCAGCAATTCTATCAACACAATCCTCGGGGACTCCAATTTCGCTTAAACTTTTTGGAATTTTAATTCTATCAAGAATGTTTTCAATGTTTGATATAAATGCATCTACAGAATGATCTTTAAATTGCATTGCTTCAGACATTCTTTTAACTTTTTCTTCCATACCTGGTAGATTATATTTTAAAACTACAGGTAATATTATTGCATTCGTTAGTCCGTGATGAGTATTGTATTCGGCTCCAACCATATGAGCAATAGCATGTACTAATCCTAAACCTTTTAAAAAAGAAATTCCTGCTAAACAAGATCCAACATGCATTCCACCTCTTGCAACTATATTGCTAGGATCTTCTACAGCTGTGATTAAAGATTTTGATATCAAAGATAAACCTTCTAAAGCAGCACCATCACACATTGGATTGAAACCAGGAACACAATAACCCTCTATACCATGGATTAAAGCATCTGCTCCAGTCCATGCCGTTAAATTTGCTGGCAATCCAATAGTTAGTTCTGGATCTAATAATGCTAAGGAAGGTCTAACATCTGGATGCCACATACAAAATTTCATACCTTCTTTTAAATAAGTAACCATAGCTGAAATTTCTGTTTCAGCTCCAGTTCCAGCAGTTGTTGGAATAGTTATAATTTTTGGGAATGGGTTATCCTTGCTAATTATAGGCGGAGTTAATTCAAACTCAAAATCTCTTAATGGAACATCATTGTTTGCTGTAAGGCAAATTAATTTTCCTCCATCCATAGCACTGCCTCCACCAATTGCAATTATGGCATCATGGTTTCCATCTTTAAATTTACTAACACCATTTGAAACTTCATCTTCTCTTGGATTTGGAGATATATCAAAAAATAAATCTGATTTTACATCAGAATTTTTTAAATAATTTTGTAAATTAATAATAAATGGTAATTTTGTGCTTCCTTTATCTGTAACTATTAACGGATTTTTAATATCTAAATTATTACATATACCACCTATTTCTTTTAATCTGCCAGGGCCATAAGCTATGTTAGTAGGAAACGTCCAATCTTGATTGGATAGAATATCGGTTTCGTTAAGTTTAAAACTTTGCATTTCTTTTATAAAGTATACAATTTTAAAAAATTATAAATGAATATTTCTTCAGAAAAAACAGATTTAAAAAAAACATATTTAGCAATAGTTACAATGCTCTTAGCAATTCTATGTGTGGATATGTATATGGTTGTAATAAAGTTTTTGGGTAATGAATATACTGTAATTCAGTTAGCAGTATTCAGAAATATTGCGGGGGTAATCCCATTATTTATACTTATTTTATTTACAAAAGAGTACATTTCAGTTTTTAGGAACCTAAACAACAAATTCATTGTCTTAAGCTTTTTTAGAGGGTTGGCTTTCTTATCAATGAATATATTTATATTTATTTCAGTTATTAATTTAGAATTTGCAACCGCTATGGTTCTTACATTTTCTTCACCATTTTTCATTGTAATTTTATCAATAATTTTTTTAAAGGATAAAGTTGGTATTTATAGATGGTCTGCAATTTTTATAGGTTTTTTTGGAGTTGTTTTAATTGTTCAGCCAGGAAGTGACATATTTAGTTTTTACTCAATATTTCCAATTCTAACTGCGATTGCTTGGGCATTAAGTGTGATAATTTTAAAATTTATACCTGATGGTCACTCAACAGCAAAAATTCAATTATACACTTTAATATTTAATGTAATTGGTGGTGTTGCGCTGTTTTTATTGACTACTGGACATGAGGAAATAAAAAGCAGCCAAGATTTTTTTCTTATGACATTGACTGGTATTCTTGGAGGTACTGCGGCAATACTTTTTATCTATTCTTATAGGTTAATCTCTGCAAGTAAGATGGCTTCGTTTGAATATTTTGGTATTCCTTCATCATTTGTTTTAGGTTGGTTATTTTTTAATGAGGCCCCTTGGGAACAATTATTCCCAGGAGTTTTCGTAATTGTATTTGCTGGAATGATTATAATTTGGAGAGATAAAGTAAAACAAAAAAAAACTAAAGTGAGTAGAGAAATTAACTAGCAGATTTCATTGATTTCATAACTATGGCTCTATCAATTTCACCAACAAGTTCACCTGTCTCACTATTAACAACTGGAAATTTTTGATCTGTATCTACAAGCTTATCAATTAAAGTCTCTATTTTTGAGTTGTGAGGTATATTATTTGATCCGTTTTCAAACATTTTTTTTGTATCATCGCAACATTCTTCCCTCATTACTTTGCTAGCACTAAGAACTTTGTATTTTGGTACGTCTTCACAAAAATCTTTTACGTATTGATCTTTTGGGTTAGCAACAATTTCTTCTGGTGTACCTACTTGAGAAACTTCTCCATCTTTCATAATTGCAATATGATCGCCCATTTTAATAGCTTCTAAGAAGTCATGAGTAATAAATACCATAGTCTTCTGTAATTTTTCTTGAATCTTTAATAGCTCATCTTGCATTTCTCTTCTAATTAATGGATCTAGTGCTGAAAAAGGTTCGTCAAAAATTAAAATTTCTGGATCTACAGCCAATGCACGAGCTAAACCCACTCTTTGCTGCATTCCTCCTGATAATTCTCTTGGGTAATTGTTGTGCCAACCCTCTAAGCCAACCATTTTTAAAACTTCCATTGATTTTTCTATTCTATCATTTTTTTTATTTCCTCTAATCTCTAAACCATATCCAATATTCTCCACAACTGTTCTATGTGGAAATAAACCAAAATGTTGAAAAACCATGCTCATTTTATTTCTTCTTAAATCTAATAGTTCTCTGCCACTCATTTTTGTTACGTCAACATCATCCATTTTTACAGTTCCGGCTGTTGGTTCGATTAATCTTGAAATACATCTAACTAAGGTTGATTTTCCACTTCCTGATAAACCCATTACAACAAATGTCTCACCTTTCTCTATTGAAAAGCTTACATCTTTTACAGCAACGACGTGTCCTGTTTTTTCTTGAACCTCTTTAATTGATAAATTTTTATCTAAATCTTTAATAATTCTTTTTTCATCCGACCCAAATAATTTCCAAACATTTGAGCAAGTTATTTTTGGCTGATTACTCATATTTTTTGTTATTTTAATATCATAAAAATAGACAATATTTTTCTTTAAATGTAAAATTATTTATTTTAAGTTTCACATCAATATGTCATTTGAAGTTACAAGTATTGAAGAAAAATCTAATAACTCCAAAAATATAATAACATATTCAGCAATCTTAATAACTTTTCTAATAGCTTTATGGCTATCTTTTCAAAGTGAAGGTCCATCCAAAATGCCCAAGGTAGTCACTGATGAATTTACATTTACTGCCTGGGTTAATGATGGCGAAGATTATTTAAAAAAAAATTACAGATGGTTTACCAAGATAATAGCTGGATATATAAAAAATGGATATTATTTCCTAGAGGACTTTCTAATTGACTCACCTTGGTTGTTAATTGCAGCGATAATTTTTTTACCTTGTTTAATAGCAGGTGGCTTAAGGCTTGGACTATATTCTTTATTTGTTATTTACTTCTGGGGAGGAACAGGAATGTGGGATGAGTCCATGCAGACCTTGGCCTTAATGGGTTTGTCTGTATTACTGTGTGTTGTATTTGGCGTTACATTAGGTGTGATGTGCTCTCAAAGTGATAGGTTTGATAATTTTATGAAGCCTATTTTGGATACTATGCAGGTTATGCCTGCCTTTGTATATCTTTTCCCAGCTTTATTCTTCTTTGGAATAGGTGGGGCGCCAGCAATATTGGCAACAATGATTTATGCAATGCCTCCAATAATTAGATTAACTAATACGGGTATAAGACAGGTTCCTGAACAAACGATTGAGTCAGCTACATCTTTTGGATCAAGTAGGTTACAGTTATTATTTAAAATTAAGATACCACTTTCTCTTCCAAGCATAATGATGGGAATAAACCAAGTAATAATGATGGCATTAGCATTAGTTGTACTTGCCTGTTTTATAGGAGCCGAAGGTATTGGGGGACAAGTTTGGTTAGCAATAAGAAACTTAGATGTTGGTTGGGCAATGGAAGGAGGGCTTTGTATATTATTTATGGCTATTATGTTTGATAGGTTTGGTTTAGCATTAAGTAAACCAAAAACAACTTTGCCTTCGGATGTTCAAAAATTTTACTTACTACCGCAAGCTTGGGAAAAATATAGTATTGCTAGAATTATAGAAAAACCTTTAGAATTTTTGAGTGGTTTAGTAAATTTTGTTTGCATAAATATCACTAAATATATTGCTTATATTTTTGAATTTTTAATATCTTTATTTAATAAAGATACCGCTAAAGATATAGGCGAGTTATTAAGCAAAAGGTATTACATCATACCTTCATTTATTATTTTTTTTCTCATTTCTTTTATAGATTCAAGTTTATTTAAAATAGGAACTTTTCCTGAGGAATGGAAACTTTCTATAAGACAACCAATTGCCGATGGAGTAAAATCATTAACTGTTAACCCTGGCTTCATTGCATTTACTAAAGGTTTAAGGGGATTTATTTATCTTAATCTTTTAAGACCACTTGATACTTTTCTCACACATATTCCATGGTGGTACACTACGGGTATATTTGTGGCGATTGGATATTTTACTGTTGGATTGAGATTTGCTGTTGTTACATTGCTATTATTGTTATTTATAGGTGCTAACGGGATATGGCCCCAAGCAATGATCACTCTTTCATCTGTTTTAGTTTCAGTAATTTTGTGTTTTGCTATTGGTGTTCCACTTGGAATAATTGCATCATACAATGAGAGATTTAGAAATGTTCAAAACGTTGTTTTGGATGCTATGCAGACTCTACCTTATTTCTGCTACCTAATACCTGTGCTAATGTTTTTTGGAGGAGGAACAGTGTCAGCAGTTCTTGCAACAGTAATTTATTCAATACCTCCAATTATAAGATTAACTTCTCTGGGATTAACACAAGTTTCAGGAACATATTCTGAAGTTTCAAGATCATTTGGAGGAACATTATTACAAACATTAAATAAAATTAAATTTCCACTTGCTGTACCAAGTTTAGTTGTTGGCTTTAATCAAACAGTAATTATGGCATTTGCAATGCAAATTGTTACTCCTCTGATTGGAGGAAAAGGGTTAGGGTTAGAAGTTTTCAATGGTTTAGCTAGATCAGATACTGGAAGAGGTCTTGCGGCAGGAATTGGAATAGTTTTATTGGCTATTATTATTGATAGAATTTCTCTTGCTTGGACAAAAAAGCAAAGAGAAGCACTTGGTTTATAAGCATTCTAAACAAAAACGTTACAATATTAGAAGTTTACATAACTATCAATTTTGATCTAAAATAAGTTTTTTAATTAATTAAAATGAGGGAAAATAATATGAAAATATCAAAAAGTATTTCAGCATTGATATTGTCACTTGTATTAGTTCTAGGAAGTTTTGGTACTGCACATGCTAAAAGATTAACAGCAGCAGTAGCTGACTGGACTGGTGGAGAGATTACATGTCAAGTAGCTGTGAGTATGCTAGAAGAAGAGTTAGGATACAAAGTCAAAAGAGTTGTATTCCCATCAGGTACAGGTTTATGGGAAGCGATTGCAGCTGGAGAAATTGATTTTGCATGTGAAAGTTGGCCAAGTTATGCCGAAGCAGACACAGTAATGATGAAAGGTCCGCTTATTTATGATGGTCAAACTATGTTTAATTATGAAGGTGATGGAAGTGTAAAACTTTTAGGAACATCTGGGATTATAGGTTTATCTGACTATTACATTCCAAGATATGCAGCCGAAAGTTTAGGCATTAAATCATGGAAAGATTTAAACAAGCATAAAGACAAATTTGCTACAATTGAATCTGGAAGCAAAGGAAGATTAATTGCATGTCCTGTTGCAGGGTGGAACTGTCATGACCAAAAAAGACTTGATCTTTTAGGTATTGATTTCCAAGCTGACGAATTAGGAACAGAAGCAGCAGCAATCGCAGAAGCTGTAGCTGCTTATGAAAGAAAAGAACCTTTCTTGTTATATCTATGGGAGCCTCACTGGTTCTTTGGTGCTTATGACATGGTTGGTGTAAAACTTCCTGCACATAAGACTTGTGATTCATTCACAGAAGCAAACAACTGGAAAGATTGTGGAACTGCAGCATGGCCAGCAACTGGTTGGGCAAAGGACTACACTTTCAATTATGGTAATCCTGATACTTTTGCTAAACCTGAGCACGCTAAAGCAGCTGAATTTTTCACTAAAATGAAATTCGATAATGCTGATCAAGCTGTAATGTTAGTTGAAGTAAAACAGAAAAATAGAGATCTTAAAGAAGTTGTTAAAGAATGGAAAGACAACAATCCTGGCAAATGGAAAAGTTGGATTCCAAAATAAATCTTTAAACTAATTAATTAAAAGGGCTTTGTGAGAACGAAGCCCTTTTTTTTTATGCACATTATTCATAGAGGAATTGTAAATAAGAATTACAAAGAAAACTGCTTAACGTCATTTCAAGCATCATTTAAAAAAAGATTTGGGATTGAAACAGATATTCATTCAACCAAGGATAAAAAGTTTGTATGTTTTCATGATTTTACTTTAAAGAGAATTTTTAAAATAAACAAAAGTATCAAAAATATTAATTATGAAGATCTAAAAGAAATTAAAAATAAAAACTTTCAAATACCACAATTGAAAGAAGTTCTAAAAATTTCAAAAAATAAATTTCCTGTCTTTATTGAAATAAAGCCATTATTTAATAAAATACTTTTATCTAATTTAATTAAAGAGACAAGAAGTTTCAAAAAATGTATTTTTATCTCTTTTAAGCATGAAAATATATACAATCTTCTTAAACTTAATTCAAAACTATCAGTAGGTTTATCATTTTCTAACAAATCCAGTGTAAAATCTATTTTGAAAAGTAGCCTAAATAAAAAAATAAAATATCTGATATTAGATAAAAAGTTTTTAAATAATGAAAAAATACAAATGATTAATAAAGAGAAATATTATTATACAATTAAAAACAAAAAGGAATTTTTGAAATATAATAAAAATAACAATCTTATATTTGAAAACTTATAATTTATATTTTTTAAGATATTCCAATCTTCCAAGTATTTCATCTCTATCTAAATAATATCCTTGAAGATGACGATGGCCTGAATTTGGATCAAAAGCAGTTCTACCATGTAAAACACGCCTATTATTAAAAGAAAATATGTCTCCAGGTCCTAATCTAAATTTAATCTGAAACCTATCATCGTGTAGAAGGTTTCCAAATCTATGGTGGGCTTTATAAACTTTATCCATTTGATCTGGATGACAATCTAAAGCATCCATTGTTGCAACACTAAATCTAATATCATGAAAATCTTTATCTTTTGTTAAACTAATTGCAGGTGCATGATAACTTCTATGAGACTCTTGAGTATAATCTTTATCTCTAAATTTAAGAGGCACAGAAACTAGTGTTTCAAATATATCTTTTTCATTTTGTCTTAAATAATCGGCCACAGCAAATCCATCGATTGCTGAAGAGTCTCCACCATTTGCATCATTTACTAAACAATGTAAAAACTGATAACCAGGGGGCAATTCAAACCAGGGTAAGTCCATATGATTTCTTAAAGCATGCGCCGTGTATGCAGAATTATTTGGTTTTGGAATATTGATTACCTCAAAAGGTGTTTTAAAAAATGTTTCTCTGACATGGCTTATTCGATGAAGAATTTTAAATCCTGATTTTTTTTCAGTTGGTGAATTTTTAACTATGGCAATACCCTTATGATGTAATAGTTCAAGCCATTTTATTAAACCTTCATCAGAGTCAATTACTTCATCATGATCAATACATATACTTTCAAAATTATTTTTTAAATTATTATCCCAAAATTGATAAGGAGATTTATATTTTTGTTTATTTTTGATTGTATAGCAATTTTCTCTTAACCATTTTGGGTCATAATAACTTGTATGTTCTCCCTCACTCCACTCAATTTCTAATTTTCCATCATCATTAAGAGAATATTTTTTAGGGTTTATATCTTTAGAAACTTCTAAAATATTAAACATTCTATGTCGTGAGTCCTTGTCATGTGCTGTTGGGCAATTATCTCTTAGCCACATATAATTGAATTTACTCTCCTCCCCATCATTCCAAATAATTTGAAGGTAAGTGCTATTTTTTGAGATTTTAGAAATTGAATTCATTATAAATAATTATATAAAATGGTAAAAATTTCAATTCAATTAATGGTTGAAAGCTTTTTATTTATTTAATTGTAGGTTTGCTTTGATGCATTAAAAGAATTAGACTTTTAGAAATGTCAAAAATTGAAATCAATAATGTATATAAAATTTTCGGACCTAAGCCGTCCAGCGTTCTTAAAATGGTTCAGGATGGTGCTACAAAAGAGGATGTTTTAGAGCAAACAGGACATACAGTTGGATTAGACAATGTTTCTCTAAAAATTGAGGAGGGAGAGACCTTTGTGTGCATGGGGTTATCTGGATCAGGAAAATCTACATTAATCAGACACTTAAATAGATTGATAGATCCCACTTCTGGGGAAATTTTAGTTGAAGGCAAAGACGTGACTACACTCAATAAAGAGCAACTAATTGAATTTAGAAGGCAAAAAATGAGTATGGTATTTCAAAGGTTTGGCTTATTTCCGCATAAGACAGTTTTACAAAACGTTGGTTACGGACTCGAAATGCAAGGTGTGGAAATTGAAAAAAGAAATGCTACTGCGATGGAGAAAATTGAGTCTGTAGGTTTATCTGGATTTGAAAATCAATATCCAGCTCAACTATCTGGTGGAATGCAGCAACGAGTAGGACTTGCAAGAGCTTTAGCCACTGATACTGACATTATGCTTATGGATGAAGCTTTTTCAGCATTAGATCCATTAATAAGAAGTGACATGCAAAAACAATTGATAGATCTCCAAGCAGAATTAAAAAAAACTATAGTTTTTATAACTCACGATCTTGATGAGTCACTTAGATTAGGAGATCATATTGGAATTTTAAATGCAGGAAAACTTGTACAAGTGGGAACACCAGTGGAAATTATTATGAACCCAGCAGACGAATATGTTGAGGCATTTGTAAAAGATGTGAATAGAACCAAAGTCATTAAAGCAAAAATTATTATGAAACCTATTAATCAATCAGATGATATTGATAAAACAAACCTAATTAAAGTTGAAGAGGACCAATTTATTGAAGAGTTTCTACCTCAAGTTGTTTGTAGTAATTCCAATTGTGAAGTTATTGATAAACAAGGAAATGCTAAAGGCTATATTTCAAATAAAGAATTACAAGAATCACTGAGAAGCTCATAATTTATATAAATTAGTTATGAAAAAAAACTTAGACAAAATTGTTGATTTAGAAAAATATCCTATTCATGACTTACAATCTCCTAAGATAAAAAAAATAATCGAAAAATGTAAATCAGAATTAAAAAATGATAGTTGTTCGGTAATCCCAAACTTTATTTTACCAAATTCTTTAGAAGTTATGAGAAAAGAATTAGAGCAACAGCTTGATGAAGTTTATATGTCTAAAGAAAGTATCAATGCATATCTTTATGCAAAAGATGACCTCTCTCTTCCGAAGGATCATCCAAAAAGAATATTTATGAACAGATACAATGGATATCTAAACTCTGATTGCTTTGCTGAGGATTCGGAAATGAAATTTCTTTACGAAACTGAAGAATTGCTTAAATTTGTATCTGCTTGTTTAGGAATTTCTCCCATTTATAGATGGGCTGATCCTTTAGCTTGTCATGCTTATAATGTAATGGAGCCTGATGGTATATTGCCTTGGCATTTTGATAGTTGTGAATTTACCTTAAGTCTTATGATACAAAAACCAGAGCGAGGTGGAATATTTGAGTATTGTCCAAATATAAGAGAACCAGGAAATGAAAGATTTGATGAAGTAAGAAAAGTGTTAGATGGAGATCGTTCAAAAGTTAAACAACTTGAATTAAAACCTGGTGATTTACAAATATTTAAAGGACGATTTACTATGCATAGAGTAACCAAAATAATAGGAAAAACCTCACGTTACATGTGTATACCAGCATATGTATTAGATCCATGGAGAGTAAATACACCTGAACATTCTAAAGCAATTTATGGAAAGGTGTTGCCCATACATATAGAAAGAAATAAAGCTAGATCTGATGGTTTAACCGATTAAATTTATTAATGTCATATAATTTTAAAAGTAAAAAAATAATTATTTCTGCTGGTGCTTCAGGGATTGGTTGGGCGACAGCAAAAGAGTGTCTTGAAAAAGGTGCAAAAGTTTTTTTGTGTGACATAGATCTAAAATCAATAAATAAATTAAAAAAACATCCGTTAAATAATAAAAGATTGTTTAGTTTTCATTGCGATGCTTCAAATGAAAACGATGTGATTAATTTTTTTAAAGAAATTAAAAAAAAAACACAAAAAATTGATGCTCTAATTAATAATGTTGGAGTAGCAGGTCCAACTGGAACTATGGATAAACTTAAGACAAAAGATTGGGAACAAACATTAAAAATAAATGTAATAAGTCATTTTATTTTCTCAAAATTAGCAATTCCAATGTTAAAAAAAAATAAAGGTGGATCTGTTGTTAATCTATCTTCTACTGCAGGTATATTTGGTTTTCCATTAAGATCTCCGTATTCAGCAAGTAAATGGGCAGTCGTGGGTATGACAAAAACCTTAGCAATGGAATTAGGAAAATTCAAAATAAGAGTAAATGCGATTTGTCCGGGAACTGTCAAAGGAGATAGGATGGGCAGAGTAATCAGAGATAAAGCAAAATTTTTAAAAATTTCTAAGAAAGCTGTTGAGAGTGAGTTTGTTTCTATGACATCTCTGAACACTTGGGTTTATGAGAAAGATATTGGAAATATGTGTTGCTATTTAATTTCAGATGAGTCTTCTAGAATTTCAGGACAAGTGGTTGGGGTTGATGGAAATACATTAAGAATGCATTAAGTTTTTACAAACTTTCAATAAATTCTAATAAGTTTTTTGTTATTTGCTCAGGAGCCTCTATCAAAAAAGAGTGTTTTACCTTTGGTATTATAACCAATTTTGAAATTTCAATCTCATTTGACATTCTTTCATTATGAAAAGGTGTACAACCTCCATCATTTTCTCCTGTCATAAATAAACATGGCTTCTTAATTTCTTTTAACCATGGAATCATCTCGGTTTCTGCATATATTTTAAATACATTAATAAAAACATCTTTGTCAGTATCTATAACCTGTTTTAATCTTCTTGATACAAGATCAGGATTTTTTTCTATGAAGTCATCTGTAAACCACCTCGTGGTTAAATTTTTTAAAGTTTGTTCAACACCCTTATTTTTTAAATCAGAGATCACATTCCATACTTTTTGTTTATCTTCATCCGATCTTCCTGCCACTGTTGACAATAAACCTACTGAATTTACTCTGTCTGGAAATTTCCTTGCATAAGCAGGTGCAATCATTCCTCCAAGAGAATGCCCCATAAAATGGGCTTTTTCTATACCTGTTCTTTCTCTAACTCTCTCAAGATCTAAAACAAGATCATCTAGATTAAAATCTTTATTACTCACAGGTGATTTTCCATGACCTCTTAAATCATAGGTTACAACTGTGAACTTATCTTTGAGTTTTGGAACTATGAATCTCCATGCATCCTCTGCTCCTCCTACTCCATGGGTAAAAAAAATTGCAGGTCCTGATCCTGTTACTGAATAATTACAATCTATGATGCTCATAGATGTTTATGCTACTTGTATATTTGATTTTTTAAAATATGGAATTACATTTTCACCAATTCTATGCATCGACTCAATTAAATCATTTTGTGATTGACCAAAACTTGAACTAAGAATAATTTCATCAACTCCCGCTTCGGCATAGACACTTAATTTATCAATCATTTCATTCAAAGGACAGATCAAAAGATTTTCTTTTAATTCATCTAAAGTTTGTTTTCTAGGCAAAGCTTCAATATTTCCTTCATTTACTTTACCAGGGCCAGTAAACATATTATCAAATCGTTTATAATATTCGTAAGCAAGTTTAGTTTTTTCTCTAGCTTCATTTTCATCTTTTGCTAAATAAGCCATGCGTTGCATAGACAGTTTGAGTAGTTTTCCTTCTTCACCTAACTTTGTACAACCCTCCTTAAACGCATTCACTCTACTTAATAAAAGATCTTTAGTACCTGACAATACCGTTGATTGTACATGAAATCCCCTTGATGCTGCATCTTTAATACTTTCTAAATTCATGGCAGCTATCATCATTTGTACAGGGTTACTTATAGGTCGAGGCATTATAGTAATTGGTTCAAAATCATAGAATTTACCTTGGTATGAAACTTCTTTATTTTTTAACAGTAATTGTAAAACCTCGAGTGACTCTATAAATTTTTCCTTTGACTTTTCTATGGGAGTTCCTAATCTTTGCATCTCCCAAGCAAAAGCACCTCTTCCAACTCCTAAAATTAACCTGCCATCAGTTAAAATATCTGCTGTTGCAACTTCACCAGCATATATTCTCATATCATGAAGAGGTAAAACAACTATTCCAGTCGTGATTTTAATATTTTTTGTTATAGATGCAATTTTTACAGCCATCTGCAAAGGTGATGGCATCATAAGTAAATTTATTAAATGATGTTCAGGAATTGATACTGTTGCATAACCAAGTTTCTCTGCAACAACACATTCTTCCAACATATTTTTAAAATGTAGTTTTGAACCTACATTTGTATCTGGCATATAGCTAGTTAAGAAGTGATTGAAGTCCATGTATTTAATTTACCATTTTAATTTTTCTTTAGATATCTATTTTCTAATTTTATTTTCATATTTTTTTCTAAATAGTTGTAAGTTGACTAAATACTCGTCTCTTATATTTGACAGTTGATTTATTGATTTTCCTTTAGCTTGTTTTTTTGTGCCTGAAATCAACCTTTCTGAGAGTTTTTTTGATAATTTTGGCGCTTTAAGCTTAGTCCATGGAAGTTTTAATGCTGGCCCAAATTGTTCTAACATATGCTTCATCCCAGCCTTTCCACCCGCTAAATGGAAGGTTAAAAATGTTCCCATCAAAGAATATCTTAAACCGGGACCATCCTCTATTGCTCTGTCTAAATCCTCTGTTGTAGCGTATCCTTCATTAATAATATGAAGCGCCTCTCTCCATAAGGCTTCTTGAAGTCTATCAGATAAATAACCAGGTAATTCTTTTTTTAGAACTATTGGATTCATTGAAATTGACTTATAAAATTTATTTGCAATTTTTAAAGATTTCTCACTAGTTTTTTTACCAGGTACTATTTCTACCAAAGGTAATAAATATACAGGATTGAATGGATGGCCAATTATGCCTCTCTGAATATTTTTACATTTTGAAAAAATCTTTGATGGCAACAATCCTGAAGAACTTGATGAAATTAAAACATTTTTTTTGCAACTTTTAGAAATTTCCCTCATTAAAACAGTTTTTAAATTATAATTCTCTGGTGCACATTCTTGAATAAAATCAGCATCTTTAACTGCCTCTTCCAAAGATAAGAAAAATTTTAAATTATTTAAGTTTATTTTTTTTTTGTTAAAAAGTTTTTTTACATATGGGAGTGCTCTTTTGATTTCGTTTATTAAAATTTTCTTTTGCTTAAGATTTTTGTCATAAGCATAAACGATTTTATTATGAGCTAGAAATCTTATAATCCACCCTATTCCGATAACACCTGTTCCAACTACAGCAACTTTTTTAATATTTAACATTACTTGTGTTTAACAAGCTTAAGTTTTGTCCTAGTTTCCTCTGCTGTCATTATTGATGCTCCAAGATCTGTAACTATCCTAATTGCTTTCTCTACTAATTGAGCATTTGTTGCTAGTTTGCCCTTTGATAAATACAAATTATCCTCCAAACCTACTCTTGGGTTTCCTCCCATTACAACTGTTTGAGCTACAAATGGCATTTCATTTTTTGATATTGCAAAACCTGACCACACTCCTTCTTTAGGCATTATGTCTTTCATAGCTTGCATTGCTAGTGGGGTAGCGGGAGCTCCCCAAGGAATACCTAAACACATTTGAAACATTGGTGGATCATCAAGCAAACCTTCTTTGTACAATTGTGATCCAAACCACATATTTCCTAAATCAAATGCTTCTATTTCTGGTTTAACTTTAATCTCTTGTAATTTTTTTGCAGCCTTCCTTAAATCATTTGGTGTATTAACTGTAATTACTGAACCGTCTCCAAAATTTAATGTACCTGCGTCTAGAGTACAAATTTCAGGTAAAAATTGTTCTGCATTAGCAATTCTTTCCATCACATTTGCCATATCGGTCATTGGACCAAACTCTAATGGATTTTTACCTTGACCAATGTCTAAATCTCCACCCATCCCAGTTGTTAAATTTAAAATAACATCTGTTTCACTTGATCTAATTCTATCTACTACTTCTTTATATAATTCTAGCCTTCTGCTTGGTGTTCCATCCTCTTCTCTTACATGAATATGAGCAATTGCAGCTCCTGCTTTTGCTGCTTCTATTGCTGATTTAGCTATTTGCTCTGGAGTTTTTGGTAAATCAGGATGTTTGCTTGCAGTATCTCCAGACCCTGTAACCGCACATGAGATAAAAACGTTATTGTTCATAATTTATTTTTCAACTATATTTTAAAATCATACAAATGGAAATATCTGAATTACAAAAGGAATTAGCTGCAACTTTTAGATGGACAGCAAGACTAAATATGCATGAGGGTGTTGCAAACCATTTTAGTGCATGCGTCCCTGACTCTTCTGATTTTTACGTAAATAAGGCAGGCATTCATTTTAGTAATATGAAGGCAAGCGATTTAATCTTGGTGACTAAAGAAAATAAGGAAGAACTAAAGAATAAACCAGACATTATTGATCCAACAGCTCTATATATACATAGCGCGATACATGAAAAAGCACCGCATGCAAGATGCATTTTTCATGTTCACTCAAAATATGCAACTGCCCTCTCCACTCTTAAAGATCCTGTTATGAAACCTATCGATCAAAATACAATGATGTTTTACAATAGAGTATCTGCATTCAAAGAATTTGGAGGTCTAGGACTAGAAGAAGAGTCTATTAAGATGGCAAATGCTTTAGGAAACAAACAACACATGTTGCTTGCAAATCATGGAATTTTAACCACAGGAAGAACAGTGGCCGAAGGTTTTAACTCTCTTTATTATTTTGAGAGAGCAGCAGAAACATATCTTACTGCTCTATCAACAAACCAGGAACTTAATGTTGTAAGCCATGAAATTGCAGAAAAAACTGCAGAGGAGCATGAAAATTTTCCTACTGATTTTGCAAATTTATTTTTATCTCAAATCAGGATCATTTTAGACAAAGAAGAGCCAGATTATAAAAATTAAGATGGACTTAGATAAATTAAAAGTAAGAAGAAGTTTTATTTTTACACCAGGTCTTCACCCTGAAATGTTTCCAAAAGCGATTGCATCAGGTGCTGATATGGTTTGTATTGAATTAGAAGATGGGATAGCAATAAATGACAAAGAACAAGCCCGGAAAAATACTATAGAAGCTCTTAAAACGCTCGAAGTTAAAAATGATGTAGAACTGGTTGTAAGGTTTAATAATCAAAGAACTAAATTTGGTCTTTTAGATCTAGAAGCTTTTATATCAAGTAAAGTAAATCTAAAGGCTATTATGTTACCAAAAGTTAAAACACCAGATGAAATAACATTTATAGACGATCTTCTTACAGACTGTAATTTAGATACCGATCTTCATGTTATAATGGAAACAAATGAAGCTTTAGAAAATATTTATAATATTGCACATGCTAGTAAGAGAATTGTAGCTTTATATTTTGGTGGAGTTGATATGGCAGCAGAGCTTAGAGTTGAGAATAAATGGGAAAATCTTGTTCACGCAAGATCGAAGTTGGTTCATGCGGGAGCTAGTGTCGGTGTAGACGTTATAGATGTGCCTTATTTAGATTTAGAAAACATGGATGGAATGAGGAAAGAAGCTGAACAAGTGAGAAATCTTGGATTTACTGGAAAAGGCTCTATTCATCCCAAACAAATTCAAATTTTAAATGAAGTATTTACACCTCCAAAAGATGAAATTACTAAGGCAAAAAAAATATTAGAAGAATTTAACAATTCAAATACAGGTTTAGTAGTTATAGATGGTAAGTTAATTGAAAAACCAGTCCTTAGAGAAATGAAAAGAAAAATACTAATAGCTGATAAAATTAATAAAGGATAAAAAATGTCGTATCATCTAGCAACTAGAAAAATAATCAAAGAGTGGACAGATTATAATGAACATATGAATATGGCTTATTATATCTTAATCTTTGATCAAGCATGGGAAACGATGCTTAATAAATTTCAAATGGGTGGTGAAAATGCAAAATCAAATCTGAGAAGTACTATGGTTGTTGAAACTAGAACCACTTACAATAATGAGGTTAAAGAAAATCAAGAAGTAGAGGTATATTGCACACATTTTGATCACGATAAAAAAAGATTACATTTAAAATGTGAAATGTACGAAAAAGAAACTAAAACTCTTGCTGCTACTATGGAGAGTTTGTCCCTTTATATTGACTTGGGGAAAAGAAAGGTCACAGAATTTGAGGAAGATAAGCTTAAAATTATGGGTGAATTTATTGACGAAAATAAATCAAGTTTTAAGTCTGAAAATTTAGAATTATCTGGTAGGTTAAAAAAATAAACTATGGAAATTAAATTAGTATCAGGTGCATTAGGTGCAGAAGTAAGAGGTATCGATTTAAAAGATAGCTCTTTAGAAAATTGGAAGAAGATAAATAATCTATTATTAGAACATAAAGCTCTTTTCTTTAGAGATCAAGATATTACATCGCAAGAACAGATAAATTTAGCAAAACATTTTGGTCCATTAGAAAGACATATTTATGTTAAAGGAAGAAAAGATTATCCTGAAATATTAAGAATAATTAAAGCTCCAGAAGAAAAAAGACAATGGGGTGAAACTTGGCATACTGATGTAAGTTATAATCCTAAACCAACAAAAGTAATTATCTTAAGATCAATTAAAGTACCACCAGTTGGTGGAGATACAATGTTTTCTAATATGGAAATCGCTTACGACACATTAAGCGATAAAATTAAAGATAAGGTTAATGATAAGAGAGCCATTCATAGCTCTCTAGGGGCAGCAGCATTTGTTGATGCATATAAGGAAATGGAAGGGAATGGTAATCTAGATGAATATTCAAATTCCCATCCAGTAGTTAGAACTCATCCTGAAACAGGAAAAAAAATTTTGTATGTAAATTCAATGTACACTAAAAGAATTTTAGATTTAGATGAAAATGAAAGTTCAGATATTTTAAATGAAATATTTTTACATCAAGAAAGACTTGATTTTACATGCAGATTTAAATGGACTGAAAATGCTGTAGCAATTTGGGACAATAGAAGCACCCTTCACCAAGGTCTGACTGATTTTTTTCCTGGCAGAGGATTGGGCCATGAAAGAGTTATGGACAGGATTGCAGTCGAGGGTGATCATCCAAATTAAATGCAAGCTTTTGATTATCTAATAGTTGGTGCTGGTTCAGCTGGATGTGTAGTAGCTAACAGATTATCTGAGAATGCTAATAATTCTGTAGCTATATTTGAGGCAGGTGGATCTAGTGATATTTGGAAGGTTAAAATGCCATTAGCTCTTCTATATACAATGCATGACCCCAAATATAATTGGAAATATTATTCAGAACCTGAGCCATATTTGAACAATAGACGTGTTTTTTGCCCAAGAGGAAAGATGATTGGAGGATGCTCATCTCATAATGGAATGGTCTTTGTAAGAGGAAATAGAGATGACTATACTAGATGGGAAAATTTTGGTTTAGATAATTGGTCCTATGATAAAGTTCTTCCTTATTTTAAGAAGATTGAAACTTGGTCCGAAGGTGAAAATCAATATAGAGGTTCATTGGGACCACTTCCAGTAAATTTATCTAATAATTCAAATCCATTATTTAAAGCATTTATTGATGCTGCAGCTGAAGCAGGTCACAAAACAAATATAGATATGAATGGTGAGGAACAAGAGGGTTTTGGCATGTTTGATACTACAATGCATCAAGGCGAGAGAGCTGGAGTTGCCAAGTATTATTTAAACCCTGTTAAAAATAGAAAAAATTTAAATATTTTAAAAAACTCATTTGTTGAAAAGATAATATTTGAGGGAAAAAAAGCAGTTGGTCTTCAAGTAAAAATAAATAACAAAGTTGAAAAGATTTATGCAAATAAGGAAGTAATTTTGAGTGGAGGATCTATAAATTCTCCACAATTATTAATGTTATCTGGTATAGGCGACGAAACCCATCTTAGAGATAATGGTATTGAAGTTGTTCATCACTCAAAGGGTGTTGGAAAGAATTTACAAGATCATCTTGAAACTTACATACAGCAAAAATGTAAAACTCCTAATACACTTTACACATACACAAAATTAATTCCTAAAATTTTAGCAGGTATGCAATGGTTTATGTTTAAATCTGGACCCTGCTCAAAATCATTTTTAGAGGCTGGTGGTTTTGCAAAATCATCGCCTGATAGAAAAGTTGCTAATATTCAATTTCATTTTTTTCCATCATTTGTGATAAATCATGGCCTAGAAGAACCTGATACACATGGTTATCAATTACATGCAAGTCCAAATCATCCAAAAAGTAGAGGTGAAATAACACTTAATTCTTCAGACCCATACGATTACCCTAAAATTTTATTTAATTATTTAAAAGAAGAAGAAGATCTTAAACAAACAAGAGAGTGTATTCATATTGCAAGAAAAATTCTAGCACAGCCAGCTTTAGCAGAGCACGCTGGTGATGAAGTTGGGCCAGGTTTTGATACACAGTCAGATGATGAATTAAATGAATATATTAGATCGAAAGCAGACACTGCATATCATCCTTGTGGAACATGCAAAATGGGAGTTGATGATATGGCAGTAGTAGACCAGGATTTGAGGGTAAATGGAATTGGAAATTTAAGAGTGATTGATGCATCAGTGATACCTGAAATACCAAGTGCAAACCTAAATGCTCCTACACTTATGATTGCTGAAAAAGGTTCAGAGGCAATTTTAAATAATTAATATTATTATCACCACTGATTTGATATAGGTGTCTCATGGACACAAACCAAAATACCAGAGGTATTTTTTTTATAATGACTGGTATGGCTTTTTTTTCAATACAAGACTCTTTAATTAAATTTATTTTTGAGGATATTGCTTTATTCGAGCTTTATTTTGGAAGAACCCTTATACAATCAGTATTTTTGCTATCATTTGTTTTAATTACTAAAAAAACAATATCTTTAAAAACCCATTACCCATTATTAACATTAATAAGAGTTGTATGTTTTTTCTTTGGTTTTAGTTTTTTTTATATTTCACTGACTTTTATGACGCTTGCGATGACAAGTGCACTATTTTTCTCCTGCCCGTTCTTTATGTCTATGTTTGCTAAATTTTTCTTGAAAGAAAAAATTGGAATTAGAAGATGGAGTGCAATTGTAGTTGGTTTTATTGGAGTATTAATTGTTTTAAATCCATCTTTAGATGATTTTAATTTCTTTAAATTAGCACCTGTAGCATGTGCGCTTTGCTATTCAATCTCGATGACAATAACAAAATATACATCCGATAGAGATAGTATTTATACTCAAATGACTTGGCTTTATATTTTTGCATTATTTGCAAGTTTGGTAATATTTTTTGTTAGCGGAGATGGAAAATTTAACACTTTTACAGATCCAACTTTACAATTTATTGTTAGAGAATGGTTTACTAACCCAGGAGAGGCATGGCCCTATGTTTTAATTATGGGAATAGTTGCTTCGATTTCATTTTTTTGTGTATTTACTGCCTATAGTATTGCCTCACCTTCTGTGGTTTCATTATTTGAGTATTCATACATAGTGTTTGCAATGGTAGCTGGTTATATATTATTTGAAACAATACCAGTGCCAAGAACTTTTCTAGGTGCATCAATAATTATTGGCGCTGGCGTGTATATTTATTTTAGAGAAAAAGTCCGAGGACAAATGATTGCTACAGATACACCAGCGAATAGATGATAAGAAAAAATTATATTCCAACAATAAATATCAATCCTATTCTAAAAAATAACTTCAATTCAAAAGCAACATTAAAAATTACAAGGGAAATTGAAAAAGCTTGTGTTGAAGTTGGTTTTTTTCAAATAGTCGGTCATGGAATAAAATTAAAAAAAATAAATAAAGTATGCAACATCGGAGAAAATTTTTTTAAATCAAATAAGAAAAATAAATTTAAATTGGCTCCAAAGAAATGGAATAAAAGGAGTAAAAATATTTATCGAGGATATTTTCCAAATGATATTAATGGAAAAGAAGGATTAGACTTAGGTGACTTAAAAGTGACAAAGTATTTTTCAAAAAAAACTAGAAATCAATACATCGAGCATTTAAGTATAGAGAGGTCATTTAATAAGCAATCTATTGAAAAACTAGCAGATTATTTTGAAAATTTATTTAATTTAAGCGAAACTCTTTTTAAAAGTATTATAAAACTTTATAAAAAAGACCCCAATTTATCTAAAAAAGCCTTTTCGAGATTAAAAACACTTAGCACTTTAAGATTTAATTATTACCCAAATCAATCTAAACCAGTTGAAATATCTAAAGAAGATGGGGTCGCACTTGGATGTGAAACACATGTTGATAGTGGTATTTTCACAGTTTTATATCAAAATAAAAAAGGTGGTCTCCAAGTTCAAAACCGAAAAACAAAAAAATGGCATGATGTTCCTTTCAATAAAAATGCCTTGGTAGTGAACACAGGTAGAGCACTAGAATATTTAAGCAAAGGCAAGTTTAAAGCAACAAATCATAGGGTATTGTGGAATAAGCAAAAAAGGCTCTCTGTTCCTTTCTTTTTTGAGCCTTCTTATGACTTTAAAATGAATTTTTCTTTTTTAAATAAGCGAAGATTTAGTAACGGTGGCATCAGATATGATAAATTTCTAAATAAGTCTTTAAAAAAATTCGTTGAATATCAAAGATAAGAATAATAATATTGTCATATAAAGCGATACATAACTCGTCGTAAAATCTTATACGAAAGTGGGATCGGTCGTCTTTAAATTAATTTTTAAAGGAGGCTTTAATGAAGTTTGGTTATTTTTGTAATACCACCAATTGGACTCACAAACCATATCACCAGCTATTAGATGAGACTAAAGAAATCACAGAATTTTGTGATCAAAATAATTGGAATTCAATATGGTTTACAGAACATCATTTTAATCATGAGGGAATGGAATCTTGCACAAACCCTTTAATGTTAGGAGCAGATGCTGCAGCAAGAACAAAAAATATAAGAATAGGACAAGCTGCAAACGTAATTACTTTTCATAACCCAATAAGATTGGCAGAAGATATTGCAACACTTGATCAACTTTCTAAAGGAAGAGTAGAAGTTGGTGTTGCCAGAGGAGTTTATGGTCGAGAAGCAATAAATCTAAATAAAGAAGCAGATTTAAAAGATCAGGCAAAAAACTTTAGATTGTTTGCAGAGACATTAGAAATTTTAAAAAAAGCTTGGTCAGAAAAATTTTTTAATCACGAAGGAGAGTTTTATACTTATCCATCACCTAACTATGTATGGCAACATGATATGAGTCCACCTAATGAAGAATTTATGAATATGGAAGATAGTACTATGAAAAAAATTAGTGTTCTGCCTAAGCCGTACCAAAATCCACATCCTCCAATACATCAAGTTGTAGATGGTATAAGATCTATTGAGTGGGCTGCAGAAAATAATATTAATGTAATTATGTGGATACCTACTGTTAAAGCACTCAAATTAAGATTTGAAGCATACAAAAATAAAAGATCAGAAGTTACTAAAAAAAATGTTCCTTTAGGAGAAGGAGTAACTCTTGTTAGAGATATGTTTGTTGCAGACACAATGGAAGAAGCTAGAGAGAAAGCTGGAGAACACATGGTAAATTATATGAGATGGGTTTGTCATTGGAGAGGCCTAGGAAATCATATGGATCCAGGTGAAGAACTCCCACAAACAAAAGGTAAATTAGATCTTCTTAATTATGAGTTTTTACACAAGAGAAATATGTTATTTGGAACTCCTGAATATGTAACAGATAAGATTAAAGAACTTCAATCAGAGCTAAATCTTCAAAATCTTCAAGTCTGGTCTAACTTTCCAGGTGTTAAACATGAAGATTGTATGAAAAGTATTAAATTATTCACTGAAAAAGTAATGCCCAACTTTAAAGATGATCTAGATACTGAAGTTAAAAAAGTATCGTGATTAAATCCAAGAATACCTTGACCGGTGGTCAAGCGGCAGTCAAATCCCTAAAAAAAGAAAAAGTAAAACACGTCTTTGGTTTAATTGGTTCTGCTACAATGGAAATGTTTGATGCGTTGTATCATGAGAAAAAAATTAAATTTATAGGTGTGAGAGATGAAAGAACAGGAACTCACATGGCTGATGGTTATGCAAGGGCTTCTAATCAACCTGGTGTTATTATTGCTGGACAAAACGGCCCAGGAGCAACTAATCTTGTTACAGGTATTGCTCAAGCAAAAGCTGCATTTTCGCCTGTCATATCTATTGCGGGTTTATATTCTACCAAGGATAAAATGGAAGATGCCTTCCAAGGACTTGATCAACAGTCACTGTTTAATCCAATAACCAAAAAAACCTGGACTGTAAAAAAGGCAAGCCATATTCCAAAAGCTTTTAGCGATGCCTTCAATCTTGCAATGTCACCACGGAGAGGTCCAGTTTGTATTAATCTACCAAGAAATGTACTTTCAGATACTTCAAAATTTAAAATCAATGTAAATAAAAAGTCTTTTAAAAATGAAAGTAATTTAAAAAGCAAAAAAGATTTAATTCAGAAAACAACAAAACTTATTCTCAATTCAAAGAAAACTGTAATTGTTGCTGGTGGAGGTATAAAATATAATTCAAAATTTAAATCTGTAACTGATCTTGCTGAATTTTTAAATGTTCCAATAGTAACAGCCGCTGGACACGGAGATGCGATACCATTTAATCACAAACTAAATGCTGGACAAATGGGGCCAAGAGGCAATTTAGTTGCTTCAAGACTGGTTAAAGAAGCAGAACTTATTATTGCATTAGGAACAAGACTTGGTTTTAATTCTACTTTCTATTCTTACGATAATATAAACAAGAAAGCTAAAATTATTCAAGTCGAACTAGAAAAAAAAATGTTAGGAAGATATTTTCCTATTAGTATTGGTATTCATGGCGATGCTGCAAATGTGGCAAATCAAATGTTGAATGATTTAAAAAAACAAAAGAAAATTTTAAGTTATAAAGAATGGACAAATAATTTTTTATTAGAAAGATCAAAGTTTTTAATAAATAGGGATAATATGAAATCTAAAAATTATCCAATACAACCAAATGGACTATTTAAAGAGTTAAGAAAAGTTCTTCCTAAAAATTCAGCTATCACACTTGATGCTGGTACACTTTGCCTTCAAGCTACTGATGCTTTAGAGTATTACAATCCTCCTTCTCTTTTTACTCCTTTAGATTTTGGATTAGTAGGTTTTTCATTTGCTTGTGGTTTAGGCATTAAGGTTGCGAAACCTAACAAAACTGTAGTTAGTTTAATGGGAGATGGTGGATTTGGCATGACTATTTCAGAATTAAGCACTGCCGTAGAGCATGGAATAAATACAATTACAATAGTTATGAATAATAAAAGTTGGGGTGCCGAAAAGGCTTACCAAAAAGATTTTTATGGTGAAAGGTATTTGGGCGCAGATATTCAAAGTCCTCCTTTTGATGAGGTTGCTAAACTTTACGGTGCAAAAGGAATTAAAGTGAAAAAATTATCAGAGGTAAATCAAGCAGTTAAAAGTGCACTTAAAGCAAACAAACCAGTTGTTATAGATGTTGATGTAGATCCAAAAGCATTATACAGTTTTAGAAGAGATAGCTTTACACATCGAATTAAAAAATGAAATTAGAATTAAGAAAATTTAATAAATTTGTAGATAAAACTTTTATTGAGGGTGGAAAAGAAGCTCAAGAGCCAGTTTTAATGGTTTCTGTAGCAGCAGTTTTTAAAAATCCCTGGGACGGTAAAGGTTTTGTAGAGGACTTAAAACCTATAATTTTAGATCTAGCTCCAAAACTTGGCGATTTACTTGTGCCAGAACTAATTAAAGAAATAGGCTCTCCTGATAAAATATTAGCTTATGGAAAAGCCGGTGTAGTTGGATTAAATGGAGAAATTGAGCATGCATCTGCTTTTATTCACACATTGAGATTTGGAAATAAATTTAGAGATGCAGTCGGTGGTACATCTTACCTAAGTTTTACGAATACAAGGGGTCCTGCCGGATCAAAAATATCAATTCCAATGATGCATAAAACTGACTCAGGTTTAAGACCTTATTATTTAACACATGAATTTACAATACATGATGCTCCATTTGATGACGAAATTGTAATCGCAATTGGAGGTGCTTCAACTGGAAGAGCACATGCTAGAACAGGTGATAGGTACCAAGACATGAAGGAAATGGGCATTGAACCAAAGTAATAATGATCAATGCAACAGACTCTAAAGGTACATTTTATATATTAAATAAAAAAGATAGAACTCCAATCATATTTATACACGGCGTGGGACTTGATCACTCTATATGGGATCCTCAGATAAATGAATTTGATAATACAGTTTTAATTTATGATATTCTAGGTCATGGCAAAACACCTTTAAACAAAAATGATTTAAGTTTTGATGACTTTTCGGATCAAATAATAAACTTAATTGATGAATTAAAATTTAACAAAGTTCACTTAGTTGGTTTTTCTATAGGTTCATTAATTGCAAGAAATTTTGCTACAAGATTTAATAATAGATTGGCCTCTCTTACACTTTTATGCTCTATATTTAATCGATCTGATAAAGAACAGAAAATAGTAAATGATAGATTTGAACAAACCAAAAAAGATCATAAACTTACTAAAGACGCTCTTAAAAGATGGTTTACAGAAGATTTTTTAAATAAAAATCCAGATATCTCAGATAAAATTTTCACTATTCTTCAAAACAATAATATGAATAATTTTATAAAAATCTATTCCTTATTCGTGAAACATCAAGACAATGAAAAATTTGAAAACATTAATACTAAAACTTTGGTAATAACGGGTGAAGGTGATGCAGGATCAACTCCAGAAATGTCAATTAATTTAGGCAAAAAAATTAAAGATTCTGTTGTAAAAATTATTCCTAAAGGAAAACATCTCTGTAGTATTGAATGCTCAGATGATGTAAATAATATAATAAAAGACCATATTCAAAATGTCTGAATTAAAAAAATATAAAATGTTTATTGGAGGAGAATGGGTTGATTCTGATACTAAAAAAACTTTTGAAACATTAAACCCAGAAGATAACAAACCATGGGCTGTTGTTCCAGAAGCAAGTGCCAATGATGTCGATAAAGCAGTTAAAGCTGCTCAGAAAGCTTTTGAAGGGGATTGGCCAAAAATATTGCCAAGAGAAAGAGCTAAATTTTTAAGAGCTATTGGAAACAAACTTAGAGACAATGCAGAATTACTTGGCAAGATTGAAACGATTGATACTGGAAAGCTATTTAGAGAAACCAATAAACAAGCAAACTATATCGCAGAATATTATGACTATTATGCTGGTATGGCTGATAAAGTTGAAGGTACTGTTCTTCCAATAGATAAACCAAACATTCAAGCTATAACCTCAAGAATGCCTATAGGTGTTATTGCAGCAATTGTGCCATGGAACTCCCAAATGTTTTTAACAGCAACAAAACTTGCTCCAGCTCTAGCTATGGGAAATACAGTTGTAATTAAATCCTCTGAGCTCGCCCCTGCGGTGATGTTTGAATTTGCAAAACTTATAGAAGAAACTGGTATTCCAAAAGGAGTAGTAAATGTGATTACAGGATTTGGAGATCCATGCGGTAAAGCTTTAACGACACATGATTTAATTGAAAAAGTTGCCTTTACAGGAGGGCCTGAAACTGCGAGGCATATTATTAGAAACTCTGCAGAAAACTTATCTGAGGTAAGTTTAGAATTAGGTGGAAAAAGTCCTGTTGCAGTATTTGATGATGCTCATCAAGAAAATGCTATAAACGGTATTACTGCAGGTATATTTGGTGCTAGTGGACAAAGTTGTATTGCAGGTTCAAGGCTATATTTGCAAAAAGGAATCTATGATGAGTTTCTTGATAAACTCATAAAAAGAGCTGAAAAAATAAAAATAGGCACTCCCATGGATCCAGACACTGAAATGGGTCCTTTGAGTAATTTTAAGCAACTAGAAATTATTGAAAAAAATATAAAAAAAACAGTTGAACAAGGTGGAAAAATAAAATGTGGAGGTAAAAGACATCCTTTTTCTAATGATGGGTATTATTTTCCTCCAACTATAATTGAATGTGATAATCATAACCTTCCAACTGCTGAAAATGAATTATTTGGGCCAGTTTTGTCTGTCATGAAATTTGATAATGAAAAAGAAGTCATAGAAAAAATGAATGATAACCAATATGGATTATCCTCAGGAGTTTATACTAGCGACTTTGCTAGAGGCTTAAGAGTATCTAATGCAATTAGAGCTGGAATAACATTTGTTAACACTTATAGATTAATTTCACCTTCAGCACCTTTTGGTGGAATTAAAGATAGTGGATATGGAAAGGAAGCGGGAATGGACTCAATTAAAGACTATACTAGAGTAAAAACTACATGGTATTACACTTCTGATGAACCAACTTTAGATCCTTTCTCTATAAGATAATATTTGTCGACAAAACACACATTACTTATTTTGTTTGTAGTTTTTTTATTGGGAAGTGCTTATCCAACGGGAAAACTTGGATTAAATGATTCAATTCCTCCAATTCTTTTTGGAGCTTTAAGAATGGCTGTTGTATTCATTTGTTTAGTTCCTTTCTTTAAATTTTATATTCCTAAAAAAAAATTCATTATTCCTTTAATTGGATTTTCAATCTGTTTTGGTGTTGCAGTAAATATGTTTTTATATTTATCTATCAATGCCTCTAGTATACTAGCTCCAATAACAATAGGTGCTCAGCTTTCAATTCCGTTTGGAATTATATTAAGTTCTATATTTTTAAATGAAAAAATAAGTTACAAAAAATGGCTACTAATTATGACATCGTTTTTTGGAATTGTCGTTCTTGCTTTTGATCCAAAAGTTGTTGATGAAATAATAGGATCACTACTTATTTGTGGAATGGCCTTTTTTTATGGGCTTTCACAAGTCTTTTCAAGATATCTAAAAGATTTAGATGTTAAGTATACAAATACAATAATGAGTTTTACAGGATTTTTAATTTTAATTATATTATCATCTGTATTTGAGGGTAACGCTATTCAAACAATAACAAATATTAGTTTAGAGAGTTGGTTTACAGTTTTGTATGCTGGGGCAATTATTTCCTTACTTGGACATTTAATGATGTTTTATTTATATAAATTTTACCCTCTTGATATGGTTTTGCCCTTCTATGCTCTATTTCCTGTTTTTGGTTTAATACTTACTTTTTTTATTTTTGGTGAGATTCCATCATTCATCACGATATTAGGTGGAATAATTGTTATAACTTCTGTGTTTTTTGCCCAAAAAATGAGATAATTTTCCCATTGAAAATTAAAACTAATAAGATTTAATTTTGTTTATATAAATTGTTAACAATTAGAGGGAATATATGAAAAAACTAGTATTGGCGATGTTTGTATTTGTCTCTTGCTTTGCATCAAAAGCATATTCGGACGGACATGGCATTAAAATGGGAATTATCTTAGGATTTACTGGTCCTATTGAGTCCTTAACTCCAGCAATGGCTGCTTCGGCTGAGCTTGCTTTTAAAGAAGCTTCTGACTCAGGTTCGCTACTTGGTGGAAAGAAAATTTCAGTTGAAAGAGCAGACTCAACTTGTGTTGACTCAGCCGCTGCAACAGCTGCTGCTGAAGGTTTAATATCTGGCGGTGTAGTAGCAATTATGGGTGCTGACTGTTCTGGTGTAACTGGAGCTATTGCAACTAATGTTGCTGTTCCAAATGGTGTTGTTATGATTTCGCCATCTGCGACTTCTCCAGGATTAACTGATCTTAAAGATAATGGATTTTTCTTTAGAACTGCTCCATCAGATGCAAGAGGTGGTCAAGTATTAGCAGATATTACTAAAGACAGAAAAGTTAAAAGTATTGCAGTTACTCACACAAATAATGACTATGGAAAAGGTTTAGCAGATGTATACGTTGCGGCTGTTAAAGCTCATGGGATAAATGTAACAGTTGTAACTGCTCACGAAGAAGGTAAAGGTGACTACGGTGCCGAGGTTGCTACATTAGCAGCTGCTGGTGGAGATGCTTTAGCTGTATTAGGTTACTTAGACCAAGCAGGTGGAAGTATCATCGATGGTTCATTAGATTCAGGTGCATTTGATGTGTTTGTATTATCTGATGGTATGATCGGTGACTCTTTAACAGACAGATTTGGTAATGATTTAAATAAATCTTTTGGATCACTTCCAGGATCAATGGGTAAAGGTGCTACAATATTTAAAGATGTTGCTGGCGCTGCAGGAATTGATTCTTCTGGTCCTTACACTTCAGAATCTTACGATGCTGCAGCTTTGATAGTATTAGCTATGCAAGCCGGTGGTAAAGCTGACAGAGCAACTGTACAAGCAAACGTTATGTCAGTTGCGAATGCTCCAGGAACAAAAATTTATCCTGGTGAATTGAAAAAAGCTTTAGATTTATTAGCTAGTGGAAAAGCTGTAAATTATGAAGGAGCATCAAGTGTAGAACTTACAGATGTTGGAGAAGCGTCTGGTGCCTTTATTGAGAAAGAAATCAAAGGCGGTAAGTTTAAAGACAAAAAACAAAGATAATACTTTATTATTTAACTCCAGCGGTGAAAGTCGCTGGAGTTTTTTTTATCCTAAAATATTGATTAATACAAAAATACTAAGTGCTGACATAAATAAAATTATTAACATATTAATAATTTTCCAAACTTTATTGCTATTCAAGTAATTAGATAAAAACTTAGATAAGTATCCCAATGTAAAAAAAAATATAATTGAGGAAAGAGTTGCACCAAATCCAAATAATAGTTTTTGATTAATTAAAAAACTTTTAGAAAAATTTCCTAAAAAAAATACAGTATCTGAATAAACATGAGGATTTAAATAAGTAAAACCTAGAGTTTTAATTATTACAGAACCTAGACCTTTGGTTTCATTTTTTTGATTTATTTCAAAATTGGTATTTATAATTTTAAGTTTTTTCCAAATAAAATGAACTAAAAATAAAAATAGAAGGATATTTAAAATTAACTCAACTGAAAGCGAAAAAAAACTTTCAAAATAATGAAATAAGAATATTCCTAAAAAAATAAGAAGGAAATCTGAAAATGTACAAATTACACATACAATAAAAATAAATTGTTTTTTTAAACCTTGCTCAATTACAAATATATTTTGAGCTCCAATAGCTAATATTAAGCTCAGTCCTGTAAAGAACCCTAAAATGAAAAAACTCATCGTAAATTATTGTTTTACAATTTTTTCTGGAATTATTCCCTGAGGTCTAAATCTCATTATCAAAAGAAGTCCAATACCAACAAGCAAAAATCTAAAATATGGAGCACTATTAATTAAATGAACTTTGATTTCATTTGTTTCAGGTAAATGAGCTGTAAATAAATTTATAAAGAACAAAGCAATTGGTGCTGCCTCTACCCATAAAAACCATACAACAAACCCTCCTAGAATTGCTCCAAAGTTATTTCCTGTACCACCAACAATTACCATAACCCAAATTACAAATGTATATCTCATTGGTCTATAACTGCCTGGGGTAAACAGGCCATCATTAGTTACCATCATAGCTCCAGCAATTCCAACTATTGCCGATCCAAGAATAAATATAAACAAATGTTGTTTAACAACATTCTTGCCCATTGCACTTGCGGCTTCTTCATTATCTCTTATTGCTCTCATCATTCTGCCCCAAGGTGAGTAAAGAGCTTTTTGTGTAATTATTAATAAAATTATAACTACAACTAAAAACATGCCTGCAAAACATAGTTTTACATAAACAGAAGATGCATCAATCACTAACTGATTTAAAATATCTTGTCTTTCCGACAATGAATTTGCTAAATCTAATTTTGCTGAGTGAAATTTTTCTACTAAATTTATAAACCAAGGAGAAGTTTGTAGGTCAATTTCATAAGGCGCTGGTCTTTTTAATCCAATAACATTTTTTACACCTCTTGCTAACCAATCTTCATGTTTAATAATAGAAACAACAATTTCAGCTATCAATAACGTTGCAATAGCCAAATAATCTGCTCTTAATCCTAGAGCAACTTTTCCTACAATAAAAGCTAGTCCAGCAGCAAAAAGTCCTCCAACTATCCATGAGAATAAAACTGGTAACCCAAGTCCTCCTAGAAATCCTGTCTTTGCCGGATCAACAGCTTCTATTTGTTCAATTGCAGGTCCAGCAATTATTTTTATTAGAATTAATCCAACAATAATTATTCCAGCTATTAAATAATTTCTTTTATTAGATTTTTGAATATTTTTTAAAATATACCTTGTAGAAAAAATCATTAATATGATTATTCCTAGGCAAGTCATCATATTTACTCCACCCACTCTCCAAGCCTCGGGGACAGGTGCTACAGATACCAATACAACCGCCAAACCACCTAATGCAGTATAGCCCATGATTCCAAAGTTTATTAAGCCAGCATAACCCCATTGAATATTTGCTCCCAGTGTCATTACTGCCGAAATCATACAATAATTAAAAATTGTTAATGCTATAGACCAAGACTGAAAGATGCCAACTAAAATAATTAAAAACATCATTATTGAATACGCTATAATTATATTTAAATAATTCCTCATATGCGTTTTCCTTCAAATATACCTGATGGTCTAAATATCAAAACAATAACTAGTATAGAAAATGAAATCGCAAATTTATAATCAGTTGATAATAATTGCATCAATGAATTTGGCTCTAAAGACTCAGGCAAAATATAAACTAAAAATCTTTTATATGCATATGTCAAAAATATTTCAGCAAATGCTATAACATAACCACCGAAGAATGCTCCATATGGATTTCCTATTCCACCTACTATCGCTGCAGCAAAAATGGGTAACATGTTATTAAAATACACGAATGGTCTATAACTTTTATCTAAACCATAAAGAATTCCACCAATTGTTGCTAATATTCCTGCTATAATCCAGGTAATTAGAACTACTTTTTTTGGATCTATTCCTGAGAGAAGAGCTAAATCTTCATTATCTGAGTAAGCTCTCATGCTAGTTCCAGTTTTAGTTTTATTTAAAAACCAAAACATAATAGCAACAACAATTATAGTGACCACAATTGTTATCATTTGTGTAGATTTAATTGTTAATCCTTCTGCAAGACCTGTCATCTCCTTAAACTCAGTTGCTTTTAAAATAAATTTTTCACCATCTAAGAATCTACGATCAGTAGGTCCAATTATTATTCTTATTATCGCCTGTGTTACAAACATTACACCAACGCTAACCATTGCAAGCATTACTGGTGGACTTTTTTTAATTCTGTAATATTTAAAAACTGTTTGATCAATTATCAGCATGTACAAAATCATCATAAAAATTGCAAAAGGTATAGTGAGCAAAGCAGTGGGAAGAAAACCAAAGTTAATTCCAATTGATTGAAAGTAATAAGTCAAAAGCACTGCAAACATTGTACCAAATGACATCATGTCCCCAGTTGCAAAGTTAGCAAATCTTAAAATGCCATATATTAATGTTACAAAAATTGCTCCAAGTGCTAATTGAGAGCCATAAGTTAAAGCCGGAATAATTGTATAATTCAATAAAACTATTACTGCATTAATTAAATCCATACTAAGCTCCTAAGAAAGATCTCCTTACTTCTGGATCATTTAATAATTCCTTGCCAGATCCCTCGAATTTATTTTCACCAGTTACAAGCACATATCCTCTGTCAGAAATACTTAAAGCCTGTTTTGCATTTTGTTCGACCATAATGATTGCTACTTTTGTATTTTTAACTCTAATAATGTGTTCGAATAATTCATCCATAACTATTGGTGAAACTCCTGCTGTAGGCTCATCTAACATAAGAACAGAAGGTTTTATCATTAGAGCTCGTCCCAAAGCTACTTGTTGTCTTTGCCCTCCTGATAATTGTCCAACAACTTGATCTTTTTTTTCTCTTAAGATTGGAAATAGATCATATATTTCCTCGATAACATTGTTTACATTATCCGATCTTAAAAAAGCACCAACCTCTAAATTTTCTCTAACAGTAAGTTCTGCAAAAACATTTCTAGTTTGTGGTACAAATGATATTCCCTTTTTAACTCTTTCTTGAGGAGATAGTTTAGAAATATCTTCTCCATCAATTGTTATATTGCCTGATTTTAGATTTAATAGGCCAAGCATTGCCTTCATTGCTGTAGATTTACCAGCTCCATTTGGTCCAAGGATCGCAACTATCTCACCCCTATTAACATTAATAGTGCACGAGCTGATAATATCAGGACCATCACCGTATCCACCTGTCATTTTATTTCCTTCAAAAAATGCCATTTACTTCTTTCTACCTAAATAACTATCTATAACTTTTTCGTTTTTTTTAACTTCATCTGAAGTTCCCTCAAAAAGAACAGAACCTTCAGACATTACAATGACTGGATCACACATTCTGCTTATAAAATCCATATCGTGCTCAATCATACAAAAAGTATAGTTTTTTTCTTTGTTAAGTCTTAATATTGCTGTTCCTAGGTCTTTTAATAATGTTCTATTAACCCCTGCTCCTACTTCATCCAACAAAACAAGCTTTGCATCCACCATCATTGTTCTTCCAAGTTCTAGCAACTTTTTTTGCCCTCCAGATAAGTTACCAGCACGTTCATTTGCTAGATGTTTGAGATTTAAAAACTCAGTTACTTCGTATGCTTTTGCTCTAATTATATCTTCCTCTTTTTTAATTAAATTTGGTTTTAAAAGGGCATTTATTAAAATTTCACCTGTTTGATTACCTGGTACCATCATTAAATTTTCAAGGACAGTCATATTTGAAAACTCGTGGGCAATTTGAAAAGTTCTAAGTAAACCTTTTGAAAAAAGCTCATGAGATGGAACGTTTGTTATATCTTCTTTATTAAATAATACTTTTCCATCTGATGATTTGAGATTGCCTGCTATAAGATTAAATAGAGTAGTTTTACCTGATCCATTTGGACCAATTATTCCTGTAATTGAACCTTCTTTTATTTTTAATGAGCAATTTGATACAGCTGCTAAACCACCAAAATATTTTGATAAGTTATCAATTTGCAGAATGTTTGAAGCTTGCTGCATGTAAAATTATACTTTATTTAATCTTTTAAGAATACTATTTAAGGTCTTATTAGTAGCTTTAAAGAAACCTGCTTTTTTTAATTCATTTACACCTTGCTCATTTAATCCTTTTGGTGTTTGGGAGTCTTTGACAAGTATTTTTAAATCTCTGTTTGAATTAATCACAGCATCTTCAGAAAGAGCTAAAAAAAGAGATGTTATATATCTCTGAGCTTGATCTTTTTGAATTCCCTTTTCATTTAACCATTCAGACATTGTTCTTAATAATTCATAAAAAGGTGCCATCATTCCAGATGTTGACCAAAAATTTTTAGATAATTTTTCATTTTTAATTTCAACAACTGTTCCAAGATGTTTAAAAAAGTTTTTAACTTTCCTGTTTGGTGGAAAAATAGGAATTGGTCCTTTTTTAAGAGAAATAGGTGGTAAAGGAATTACTCTCGAAATATTTGCTTTTACTTTTACAGCTTTCTTAATATTTTGAAGATTCATTGTTGATATAAAACTTACAATTACTTGGCTTTTCTTAAATTTTAGCTTATGTATAATTTGATTAGCAACAGTAGGTGTTACTGCTAGAAAAATCCAGTTACAGTCATTAACAATATCTTGATTATTTTTTGCAATATAAATTTTTTTGAAACTTTTTTTTAATTTTTTTGAAATTTTTTTATTTCTTTCGGATACAATAATTTTAGAATACTTGATTTTAGAATTACATATACCCATCACCACTGCTGAAGTAATTTTGCCGGTTCCTATAAATCCAAGTTTCATTAGTGTATTTTCTACACTTAATTGTTAAAAAAGGAACCTCTTATTCTTAGTAATTCTCTTGATAAATTTTTATTTTCTTTAAAAGGTTTTCGACCATGTAGCCAAAAATAATTATTCGCCACAACAGCGCTACCAACTGGTAAAGATGTGATTATCTTATTTTTACTACCCTCAAGAGCATCAGATAATCTTTGTAAAAACAGTCCTTGATCCATATTTTTTGGTTCAGGAAATTGATCGATGTAAGAAATAATAGGTTTTCCATCACTATCTTTTGAAAACACAGGGTGTTCAACTTTATAATCAATATTTTTACTTTTTGGAGATCCCCAAATAAAATTTTGCTGTCCAATTTTATCATCTGAGAGATCAGACAAATGTTCCCAATCATCAAGATGTAGTAAAGCAGTCTCTCCACCAATTACATTCTCCTCCTCAAGCTTTGACATTAATATCCAATCAGTTATTTCTCGTACATATGTTCCATCAGTATGTAAATCCATATTTATGTATGCCTTACGAAGATATGAGTCGCTATTATCTTCATGTTTAACGTGAAACCTTGCATAGTATTTTCCAGCCATTGAGTCGTGATTTGGATTCCCAATTAAGTGAGTTATTGCAGTTGATAGTTTAACTAAAAATGTTTGATCTATTTTAGAAGACTTATTTTTGGGACCAATTATAAAACAACCGGTATTTCTATCTTTAATAATTTCGTTTAAAAAATTACTTAATTTATTAGATGCAGTTTCATCTAAACTTTTTGCAATAGTGAACCTTGTAAATGGTTTATATTCTAATGCTGTAATATTAAATTTTTTAAATGGAAACACTAATCGATCAATAATTTGATCCTCAATTTTTATATTTATTATCCTCTTAGATTTTTCATGAAAGGAAATTTCAAATCCATCTAATTTAAGAAGGTTGTTCACGAGTTTATTTATTACAAATACCTATAGACTCTGGTCCACAAATTTCTCCCATTGTCCAAGTGGCGCCAATTAAATTCGCACCATCGAAATTTGCATTTAAAATATTAGATGACGTAAAGTTTGCCTCCATTAAATTGGAATTCTGAAAATTTGCATCTATGAGAGTAGAACCTGTAAAATCTACTCTAGTTAAGTTAGCACTTGTAAAATTTGATTGCTCAAAATTTCCACCACCTAAATTTGACTCATATAAATTAGCTCTTATGAACGACGACTCTGAAAAAGTTCCAAATGTTAAATCTGAATTCATCATTATACTTTTGTCAAAATTTACTTGAATAAAACTAGCAAATGAGAGATTAGAGTTAGGAAGAAAAGTTCCTTGTAAATCCTGACCATCTGAAAATTTACATTTAGAATAGTCTACTCCATCTGCTATTGGATCATCACATCCAGCATTTGCATTACTAGAAAATATTAGAAAAAATATAATAAAAAAAAGTTTTTTCATACAGCAAAACTATTTAATGTAGCCAAAATTATAGCAGATAATATGGTCGGATAAACTAAATTTCTTTTAGTGACATAAAAAATTAATATTGATAATAAAATGACAATTATCCTTAAAATATAATGTACATCTGAAAGATCTCCAGATGGGAAAATTAACATTCTTGAGATTAAAGCTGTAAGAGTTGAATATGCTACACAATTAAACCATTTATAAATTTTAGATGTCTCTCCTATCTTTTCTGAAGTTAAAGCACCAAGAAATCTTGAAATATAAGTTGCAAGAGAAGTTACTAAAATTGCTAAAACAATATTAGTTGTCATAAACTTCTCCTATCAAATAAGCAATTGAACCAGCTACCAATCCACCAAGTAAAACACTCCATTCTGGTGAAAAAAAATAAAAAATTGGACCTAAAAAAGCGCCCAGAATAATTGAGGAGGAAAGTTGTATAGTTTTCATAACTCCTATCATTGCACACATAAAATAAATTGGATTTACGATAGCAAGTCCAATTATCATATCTTTACTTAAAAAGTCGGCAGCATAAAATCCTAATACTGTTGAAAAAATGGCAATCAGCCAAGTAGCTGTTCCTATACCAATCCAAAAATCAATTCTATATTTCCTATCAATTTCCTCATAATTACTTTTTAAAATCAACCACGACGAAACAGCTACAAAGTGACATGATAGATAATATTTCCATCTTGGTTGGCTATCATGTTTAAGTAATGGCATAATTGAAACTGTCATTGGAAATAGTCTAGAATTTACCAACCATACTGCTAAAAAAATATTTACTAGTGAAGCGCCAATAAGCATTGACTCTGCCATCACTAATGATCCTGGAAGAGCATAAGTTAAAAATGTTGAGAAAATACTTTCTTGTATATTAAACCCCAAATTTTTTAATAAGGCGCCTATAGCAATGAAACTAGCTCCTAATGCAATTGCTGGACTATCAAATTTTTTTGAACAGATTATTCCTTTGATAAAATATTTTAAGTTTATCATTAACCGCCTAAAAATAGACGGCCGACATCTGGATTATTTAAAAGATCATCTCCTTTACCTGCAATAGCTGTTTCTCCTGAAACTAAAACATAACCAATATCAGCAAACTCTAAACCTTTTTTGGCATTCTGCTCAACCAATATAATTGTTTTTTTCTCATTTTTTTGAAGATCATCTAAAATTTCAAAAACCATTTGAATGTATCTAGGCTCAAGCCCAATTGATGGTTCATCAACAAGCAAGATAGAAGGTTTCATAACTAAGGCTCTAGAAATTTCTAATAGTCGTCTTTCTCCGCCAGATAACACTTTTGCAGGTTGATTTCTTCTATTTCTTAATCTTTCATATTTTTGAAGAACTCTTTCTGCTTCTTCAAAAGATTCCTCGGTTTTATCTTTAATGTATCCACCCATTAGAAGATTTTCTTCTACAGTCATATCTGGAAAAACCGAATTATCCTGTAGAATATATGCTATCCCTTCAGACTTAAGTTTTTCTGCAGGGCTGAGGTTAGTTATTTCTTTTCCATCAATTTCTATTTTTCCTGAAAAAATATTTGTAAAACCATATATTGAATGAAGTATAGTTGATTTTCCTGCACCATTTGGACCAATCAAACAGAGAGATTGTGCTTTACTTACAAACAAATCAAAATTGTGTAAAATTTCCATCTTACCATAACCAGCTGATAAACCCTTGATAGTTAAATGAACATTTTCAGACGATAGTTTTTTTAAATCCTCTGCTCCAGGAGCTTTACCAAGAACTTCGTATTGATTTGCCATTATTGAGCTCCTAAATAAGCGTCAATAACACGCTTGTCATTTTTAATTTCTTCAGGTGTACCATTTGCAAGCATTTTTCCATGTGCTAGACAAAAGATGCTTTCAGCTAATTGCATTATTACTCTCATATTATGTTCAATAACAAGAAGAGTAATTCCAAAATCTTGATTTACTTTTATCAATCTATCAATAATTCCATTTATTAATGTAGGGTTGATGCCTGCAGTCGGTTCGTCCAGTAATAACATCTCAGGCTCATTCATTAATGCCATTGCTAATTCTAATAACTTCTGCTGACCAAATGATAAATCTCCAGCTCTTAGTTTTCTTTTTTGATATAATCCAACAAAATTTAATAAATTTTCAGCTTTTTCTGTAAGATTTTGAGGTATCTGTGAAAATATAGAAACTAAACTTTCATCACTTGCTTTGTGACTTATAAGCATATTATCTACACAATTCAATTTTCCATAAATTCTTGTTTGCTGGAAAGTTCTAAGTAAACCAAGTTTAGCTATTACTGGAACTGGTAATTCAGAAACTTCTTTACCATTAAACTTAATTGACCCTTGGTCTATAGGATATGTTCCAACTATAGAATTAAACAATGTAGTTTTTCCTGATCCATTTGGACCAATTAAACCTACGATTTTTCCTTTTTCAACTGTCATGGATATGTCAACATTCGCTTTTACTCCGCCAAATGACTTACTGACATTGTTAACCTCTAAAATACTCATTTAAGTGTAACCTGTGCTTTCCGATCTGCTTCATCCACAACTTCACCAAATCTCTCTGGATACTTTTCTCTCAACCAACCCATAATCCCCTCTGGGAAATAGATAACAATTACAACAATCAAAACTCCAAGAGCAACATACTGCCAACCTAAGAAGAAAGTCCAAAAACCTTCTTTAAATATATGAAATAAAGTTGCACCAATTACTGGTCCCCACAAGGTTCCTTTTCCTCCAAGTATAGCCATCAAGACCATGAATACTCCCATTTCTCTTCCATCAAATGCAACATCAGTTGAGTCTATATACCCAACTAATCCACCCATGATACCCCCAGCCAATCCACAGAAAAATGCAGAGATCATCCAACCAATAATTTTATATTTCATTGTTTGAATACCCATTGCTTCAGCTTTATCTTCGTTATCTCTAATTGCATTAAGAACAAGTTTAAATCTTGTTGAGTAAATTGCTTTAACTGCAAGAAACGTGAATACCAAAACTATAAAACTACAAAAGTAGAAAAACTCACCTCTTGCTTCTAATCTATCGACATTAGGAAATGGTGGTGTTGTAAAACCTTGCCCTGCTCCAATTATTTCTATTCCACCAGAAATTTCTCCAGCCGCAACTCCTAAACCCAATGTACAAATTGCAAAATAATGTCCTCTTAAACCTAAAATTGAATAACCAATTAAACCAGCTATAATTGCTGGGACTACTGCTGCAACTGCCAAGCCTACTGCAAATCCTTGAAAGAATTGAGCAGGAGTATGAACAAAAGTTTTTTCTCCACCACCCTCAGTCCACTCTCCTAAAGGAAAAAACATTCCTACCTGAACTGAGGCACATAAATACATTCCCAGTCCATAAAACAAAATATTTCCAAAAGTATTATAACCCATTTCACCACCTTGGACGTTCCAAGTGATAGCTAGAATTATTAATATACAAAGGATTGATAATTGAACTTTAAACGCTGGGAAAATAAAAGGTGCGGCAATACCAAATATTAAAATAGCTCCATATAAAATAATATTTTTATTCATTATTTTAGATATTCTCTTTTTCTTGAAAGTTTAAATCTTCTATAAACAAGTATTAAAACTAACAGTAAAAATACTGATCCAATTCTAAATTCTGTTCCTAAAATATAATCTGCAAACTCCTCAAATACACCTAAACCCATACCTGACATTGCAACACCAGGTAAATTTCCAAGTCCAGCAACAATTACAATCATAAAAGATCTAATTGTGTAAGGTAAGCCCATATAAGGGTGAATAGTAAATGTAATAGAAATAAGTGCTCCAGCTACTCCACAAAGAGCAGCATTTATTCCAAAAGTTGCTGCATAAACTTTTTCAGTATCTACGCCTAAAATTTTTGCAGCTCTAGCATTTTGGGCTGTAGCTCTAATAGCCCTCCCAAGCTTAGATTTTTTCATATAAATAACAAGCCCGATAGCAAACACAATACTTATAAATGCTGAAAAAATCTTTGAGTTTGGCAATGTAACAGAGTTATCAAACAGCATAGTTGTACCATATCCTGAGTTTGCAAGGACAACATCTGCACCAAATGCAAAGTTCATTAGTTGCATGAATAAGATACTAATTCCGAAAGTTGCTAAAATCGAAATGAATAGATCTCTATCAACTACTTTATTAATTACTAATTTATAAATTATTACACCAACAAAATACATTATTATTGGTGAAACTATTACTCCCCACGCGGGATGAATTCCATACAGATACATAAAGTATGCAATGTATCCTCCTAATATAACTAAATCACCTTGTGCAATATTAATTATGTTCATTACTCCCCATTGGAGAGCCATTCCATAAGCGATTAACGCAAATAAAATTCCAAGTAACAAACCATCTAACACGGCTTGTAAAGTTAACATTGGAACTTGGAAAATTAAAAAATCCATATTTTCTAAATGCTATATAAAAAAAAGCCCCCTATTGCTAGGGGGCTAATATTATTTTTAATTATCTTTCAGACCACTTAGGAATTGGGTGAATTAATTCTGCTGAAGCCCATTTTAATGGAGCTACAACTTTATTTTCACATTTTCCTGCGTCATCACACATTACTTGGAAAAGTACCATTGGTTTGTCAACGTTCTGACCACCCTCGGCAAACTTAATGTTTCCATAAAATGTTTGCATATTAGTAGCTGCAAGAGCATCTCTTACTTTCTTTTGATCAAAAGTATTTGCTCTTTCAAATGCATCTTTGAATACTAATAAAGCAGCTGATGATTCTGCTGATTGATATGGCGGATCATAACCAAATAATTTCTCAAAGTCTGCAGCATATGTCATACCGTCTTTGAAGAAATCATCTTTGTAAGTTAATGTTTTATGCCACTGAGATGCACATAGTGCGTATTGTGAGTTCTTACCATGTTGCTTAGATAATTTTGCAGCATCACAGTGTGTCATTGCTAACATTGGAACATCAACTTTCATTTCAGCTATTTGTCTGATTGCAGTTAATGCACCTTTTGTGTGACCCGATACAACTAATACATCTGGCTTAACAGCTTTAACTTTTGCTAAAGTTGCAGCCATATCATTTAGCTCTTTTGGTAGTTTGTCATCAATTATGATTTTAGATCCAGTTCTTTCTGCTGCATCTAGAATTCCTAATCTAACGTCTTGTGAGAATGCATCTTGCTCGAAAGCTTGAGCAATTCTTACACCTTTTCCACCATTCAGCGCTACGGCTGTTTCAATTGCAACATCTAAATATAAGTTTGCTGGCGCAAGCACTGCAAATAAATATTTATAACCTTTAGTAAATAAAGATCTTGATGCACCATTAGCTTCAACCATTGGAACACCATATTTCTCTGTTACAGGCGCAATTGCTTTTGTTAAACCTGAACTGTATGGCCCAAGCATAAACTCAACACCATCTTGTGAAATTAATCTTTCTGCAAGTTGTGCTGCTCTTTTTGGATTTGACTCATCATCGTAATAGATAATATCAAACTTGTAAGTTTTTCCTCCAACTTTTACACCACCCATCTCATTAATTCTATCAACGGCCATATTATAACCGTTTTGAGTGTGAACTCCGTTAGATGAATATTTTCCAGTTAAAGAAATTGCAGCACCTAGGATAATTTTATCACCAACAACTTTTGCAAATGAAACAACTGAAGTTGAAAATAAAATTGCTATTGCAGAAACAAATGTAATTATAATGTTTTTAATTTTCATTTATCTCCTCTTATTAATTAATTAATTTAAACCTTATTAAACTAAGAATTTAGTTTTTTTTCAAGTAACAGTAGTATCGCATTAATGGTCAATATTGTTGCATAAATGCAATTATAAGAGCTATAACAACTAGGACGCACGCAGAAATTGTGTTTATGACCTTTGCTTTAGCTTTAACCCATGTAATCATTTTATTTGCTAAAATTGCATAACCAACCAAAGATAAAAAATCTAATATTACATAAGTTGTTATTAAAATTAAAAATTGTGCAACGAAATTTGAATTGAAATCAATGAATTGAGGAAAAATAAAAGGGAAGAACATCCAAGCTTTAGGACTTGTGCCCGCAACTAAAAAACCATCTTTAAAAAATGATAACGAACTTTTTTGTAAAGTTTCACTTGAGTTAATGTCTTTAGATTTAGATTTATAAATATCGAATGCAAGGTAAAGTATATAAATTACACCAAACCATTTAATAATATTTAATAAAGTTGGATTATCAGAGATAAAAGATCCAATTACAAAAATTACAAGACATGCTTGAATAATATTTGCAGTAACATCTCCTAGTGCAGTCCAAATACAATTTCTAACACCATAATTCATAGAATATGAAATGATTACAATCCTAGGAGTTCCAGGGGTTATAAACATGAATAAGATAATTTGAAGAAATAGAAAATAATTTAAAGGAAGCATGATGGATAGCCCTAAAAAACCGGGAGCTAAAGATGGCTAGATAGGACTATCTAAAGATGATAATATCATAAGCATATAAATTTGCATTATTTATTTATTTCAAGATTACTGGAATTTTATGAAAAAAAGTCACAGGCCCACAACCAGAGTTAAAAATCCTGAGCCAAAACCTGGTAGTCCAGACTGGGTCATTTGGGCAGCATGGGCAGATAGAATTACATTTGAAGATATAGAAAAAAAAACTGGAAAAACAGAATCTGACGTAATTAAGATTATGAGAAGAAATTTAAAACCTTCGTCTTTTAGGTTATGGAGAAAAAGAGTAAATTCACAAAGCATTAAACATAGAAAAAAGTTCGAATATTCAAGAAAACAAATAAGAGTTAAGATCAAGAAAAATGAAATTCATAACTGGTAAAATCAAGAAATATAATTATATCTAAAGTATGAAAAATATAACAATGTATTCAGGACCAATGTGTGCATTCTGTGATGCTGCAAAAAGATTATTAAAAAGAAATAATCTTCAATACAAAGTTATTGACGTATCTACAGGTCCTGAGCTTAGAGATGAAATGATTCAAAAAGCTAATGGAAGAAGAACAATTCCCCAAATTTTTTTTAACGATGAGCATATCGGGGGTTATCAAGAACTTAGAGATCTTGAAAAAAATGGTCAATTAGAAGCATCTTTAAAATAAATTAATTCCAATCAACTAATCCTAATTGTTTTTTTGCTAATTCACTTAAGTCATTTACTGTGACTCTACCTTTATAATTTACTTCATAATCTTCAGGAGCAAAATCAGGTGGACTTTTGCCTTCAATAAATTTTTTTGATTGTTTTTTTATATAATCAATATTTTTTTTACAATAAGGTGTAGCTCCAACATAAATAACATTTGAGTAATTTTTACCTTGATGTTTTTCCTCAACTGCATGTACTACATCTGGATGCCACCAAATAGTATCTCCAGGATTCATTTTTGGAATTGAGATTAAACCTTCTAGTAACAAACTATGATATTTTTCATTTATCGATAAAGCTTTTCCTGCTTTTGATCCACATAATTCATTTTCAGGTACATCGTCTAGTAATGCTCTTGTTAAAACGTATGACATACCTTTTACAATAGGAATTAATTGTAAAGTTCCATCATTTGGACCTTGTTCTGTTAAGGCAGTCCATCCTTGAAATGTTCTAAATACATGTGCTACGGCTGGCGATTCAAATTCAATTGTTTCATCTCTATATTTTGCATCATATGGATTAAAATTTTCGAAATTGTCTGAAAAAATATCATTGTAAATTTTTTGATATGCTTTATCTGTCCATCTTTCAATTGATCCAGCATCACAATGTGGAGATAAACCTAACGTATCGTCTCCTGGTTCTCTTCTTCTCACTCGATCTGCATAAACAAGTTCTCTATTTGGATCAAATACATTTTTACCCTCATAATTATAGTTCCAAAGATTATTTAACCATTTTTTAACAGTTTCCATTTCTTTAGAATGTCTAATTTCTGATTGAGCTTTAGACCAATACAATCCAAAAATTTGAGGTTTTCCTGATTTTAAGTCGCTAAAGTATTTGTCTATACCTATCTTTTTTTTTTGGTCTTCAAAATAATTATTTTCTAAGACATATTTATCTAAATCTTCATTTAATTCTCTCACCCTTTTTTTATCAAAAACGTTTCTAATGATTACACAACCACGTTTGAATACTTTATCTTTAATTATTGTTTGATCCTTAATAGAAATATCTTCAAATTCTATTTCTGGAATAATTGAGTCTTTTGACTGTTTAATAATCGCAACTTCTTTTTGAATATATTTTTCAATTTTTTTAAAATTGTTAACAAAGTTTTTTGATTTTTTTCTGAGCTTAATTTTTTCTGAAATAATCCTATTTTGTATTTCAATTAAATTCATAATTTGAAATCGATTATTTTGGTTTGAAAACTAAGCACACCCCATTATTACAATATCTTTTACCAGTTGGCTGTGGTCCATCATCAAAAATATGCCCATGGTGACCACCACATTTTTTACAGTGATATTCAGTCCTAGCATATCCAATATAATGATCAGTTTTAGTTTCAAATACATCAGGAAGAGACTCGTAAAATGAAGGCCATCCTGAGCCACTTTCATACTTGGTATTAGAATCAAATAATTTTGTTTCGCAATTTGCACAATAATAACTACCCTCTCTCTTTTCAAAATTTAATTCGCTAGAACCAGGAGCCTCTGTTGCTTCTTCAAATAAAACTTTTTTTTGTTGATCTGATAAATTTGAGTTATTTTTTGTCATTTAAATATTTTGCACAATTTTTATGTAAACTTGCGTGCAATTCAATAAGTTTTTCAAAGTCTTTATTATAACCACCCCCTAAAACACCACAAATAGGAATTTTTCTTTCAAAAAAGTTTCTAATAACCATTTCATCTCTTCTATTAATGCCAATATCAGTAATTTTTAACTTGCCTAATCTATCGCCAAAATGAATATCAACACCTGCGATGTAAAATACAAAATCAAAATTAAAATCGTTCAAGAAAATTAAATTCTTTTTTAAAATATCCAAGTATTGCTCGTCTTCCATGTCTTGTTCAAGCTCAACATCTAAATCGCCTTTTGATTTTATAGGAGGGTAATTTACTTTTGAGTGCATGCTAAATGTAAAAACATTATTTTCATTTTTAAATATTTCTGCATTTCCATTTCCTTGGTGAACATCAAGATCTAAAATGAGAATTTTATTAGCTAGTCCTCTATTTAAAAGATATTTTGCAGCAACAGCTACATCATTAAAAACACAAAATCCTGCTCCCTCGTTATATATTGCATGGTGGCTTCCACCAGCAGTATTACAAGCTATTCCATAGCTAATGGCCAATTTAGAAGCTAACACGGTTCCACCTGTTGCAACTAAAGATCTTCTTACAACACTATCAACTAAAGGAAAGCCTATTTTTTTAACTAGTGTTTCTTCTAATGTTTTATTTTTAATTTTTAAAATATACTCCTCCGAGTGAACCTCTTTAAGTGTATCGATTGAGCATGGCTCAGGTTTATAAAAATTTTTAACTACTTTTTCTTTTTTAAGAAAATTTGCTAATTCACCAAATTTTTTAATTGGAAATTTATTATCATCACCAATCTTTGCTTCATAATCAGGATGATTTACAACTGGTAATTCCACTTTACTTTATTTCTCTTATGGGCTTACCGGCAACACAAGCTTCTAAATTTTCAATCATTTGTGTATAAAAAATAGAATAATTTTCTGCTGTTACATAACCTAGGTGTGGGAGCAAAAGCGCATTAGGTACAAATCTTAGCTTGTGACCAGCAGGCAAAGGTTCTTTATCATAAACATCAATTCCTGCACCAGCGATTACATTAGTTGAAAGTGCTATAATCAAATCATCTTCATTTACAATTGGACCTCTTGAGGTATTAATCAAAAAGGCTGTTTTTTTCATTTTATCAAACTCAGCAAGTTTAAAACAATCTTTATATCTTTCTCCCCCTTGTACATGAATTGATATGAAATCAGAATTTTGGATTATATCCTCTTTGCTTGAAGGCAAAACATCAAGCTCTTTACATTTATCTAGACTGAGATTTTCACTCCATGCCATTACTTGCATACCAAACGCTTTTCCAATTTTAGCAACTTGAGATCCAACTTTTCCTAACCCAATAAGACCAAGAATTTTTCCTTTTAATTCAACTCCCACTGTTGTCTGCCAATAGCCTTGGTACATATTATCAACTTCCACTTTAATATTTCTTGCTAGTCCTAAAATTAAGGCCCATGTTAATTCACATGTTGGATTTGAATTGATTTCTGTGCCTGTAACAATAATTTTAGCTTTTTTTGTTGCTTCAAGATCTATTGCTTTATTTCTCATTCCGCTTGTAGAGATGTATTTTAGTTTTTTTAAGCTTTTAATAATATTTGAAGTAATTGACGTTCTTTCTCTCATAATAAGCAGAGCTTCAAATTCTTTTAATTTTTCTATGGCATCATCCTCGTTTTCAAAAGGTTCACTAAAAATCTCAATATCAAATTTTGATGAAAGATTTTTCAAATCAATAAATTCTTGAGCAACGTTTTGATAATCGTCTAAAATAGCAACTTTAAGCATTTTTAGTTTTTTTATTTGAGATTGTGATACCAGCAATAATAAAAATTGCACCTAAGAAATGATAAAATAATATTTTCTCATTGAAAATTATCATAGCCATTATAGCACCCAGAATTGGCATCAAATGTAAAAAAACTCCAGATCTATTTGCGCCAATTAATTTTACACCCTTTATCCAAAATAAAAACGAGATTAAACCAGGAAAAAAAACAACATAAAATAAAACTAAATAAAAAGAAGATTGTAATTTTATTGTGCTTCCTAAACTATAATCGATAAAATACATAGGAATTAAAAAAATAACTCCAAAAGTGATAACGACTTGCAATAAGGAAATTGGAGATATATTAAATTCCTTTTTTTTTAAGAGAGTTGAATATAGTGACCAAGCAAACATAGCAATTAATGCGAAAATATCTCCCTTATTAAAAGATAAATTTAATAAATTGTTTAAGTTTGCCTTAGTTATTATAAACAAAACACCTGTAAGTGACAGAAATACACCAGTTATTTGAAAGAAATTTGTTTTCTCAATTTTAAGTAAAGATGAAAATAATATTATCATAACTGGAACTGTGGATATCATAAGTACTCCAGTTATTACTTGGGTATGTCTCAATGAATAAAAAAGAGCTGAGTTAAAAACACTAACAGCCAATATCCCTAAAATTGAAAATAAAAAAATATTATCCAATATGATTTTTTTCTTACTAAGTAATTCCTTATAGGTAAATGGTAGTAGGAATATCCAAGCCAATAACCATCTATAAAAATTTAATGATACTGGAGGTATGTCAATAATACTTGCTGCTTTACCCACTATAAAATTTCCAGCCCAGAATAAACATGCTAGCACTAAGTATAAAGAAGCTAAATATATTGGGCTAAGTGTTTTCATGAAAAGAATTTAGTAAATCTGTTCTATTGTTTATGGCTTCTTTTATATTCTTTTCCTTAACATGTCCAAATCCTCTTATTTGATCAGGTATTGATGCTATTTTAACAGCTGTATCATAGTTTGATTTATTAATTTTTGATCCAATATCAAATATGGTTTGCTTATAATCTCTTATTAACTCTCTCTCTTTTTTTCTTTCATCTAAATAACCGAATGGATCAAATTTTGTACCCCTTAAAAATTTAAATTTTGAAAGCAATTTAAAAACATTAAATAACCATCCACCAAATTTTATTTTTATTAATTTACCATCCACTTTGCTTTTTTTACTGAAGATTGGTGGAGCTAAATAAAAATTATAATCAAAGTTCCCTTCAAAGTTTTTATTTATATCATCTATAAATTTTTTATTTGTCATTAATCTAGATACTTCATACTCGTCCTTGTAAGCCATTAATTTAAAATAATTTTTTAAGACTGCTGTTGAGAATTGACTTCCATTTCCAACATTTTTATCTATCTTTTTCGCATAACTAACCAAATCGTTATATTTTTGAGCATATTTTGTATTTTGATAGTCTTCTAAAAATTTTAATCTATTCTGATATTTGGCATCAAAACCCTCTAAGATCTCAGGTTCGTCTTTGATTATGCTATTTACTTCTTCTTTTAAATTTTTGTATTGTCTACCAAATCGGAAGGCATCTATATTATCTTTTACGCTTGCACCATTTAATTCAATTGCTTTTTCAATTGATGAAGCTGAAATTGGTATCAGGCCTGATTGATATGCAACCCCAACATTAAACATATTTGATAATATTGAATTTCCTAAGATCTTAGATGTAATTTTATTTGATGATATAAATTTAATATTCTCTAACCCCGCTATATTAATTAAATTGTTTCGCATTTCCTCGAATGGTAAATAAAAATCTTTGTCACGCGTAAAATCTCCTGGCATTACTTCATCTGTATTAATTATTAGTTTTGAAATTTTTTTATCCAAAGTTTTTATAATTTCTAAATCATTTGAAACAAGTAAATCAAATCCCAAGAGTAAGTTTGTATCCCCGTAGGATAATCTGATTGCGCCAACATGCTTTGGTTTTTCAAAAATTCTTAAGAAGCTTTTAACAGCTCCTCCTTTTTGGGCTAGTCCAGTCATATCAAGAACACCAGATCCTCTACCATCTATTTGAGCAGCTGTTGCAAGCACTGCTCCAATTGTAACAACGCCAGTTCCACCAATACCAGCAATCATTATTCCATAAGATTTATTTATTTCGGGTAATATTGGCTCTTCGATTTTTGAATTTATTTTATTTATAAGGTTTTCATTGTAATTTTTTTTAAGTGATATATCGCCCTCAAGACTTACAAAGCTTGGACAAAATCCATCGACACATGTGTAATCTTTGTTACATGATGATTGATCAATTTGTCTTTTTCTTCCATACTCAGTTTCAACTGGTGCAATTGAAACACAATTTGATTGTATTCCACAATCTCCACATCCTTCACATAGGTCCTTATTTATAAATATTTTTTTCTTAGGTTCTTCTAAAATCCCTTTTTTTCTTCTTCTTCTTTTTTCAGCTGCACAAGTTTGATCATAAATTATTACAGTGGTTCCATTAATTTTACTTAATTCAATTTGAACATCTATAATGTTTTTTCTGTCATAAACTTTTGAATTTTTGGCAAAACCTCCAGTGTCACCATACTTTTTAACTTCATCTGTAATTATTGCTATTTCTTCAACTCCTTCTGCCTCAAGCTGTTTAGACATTTGAGCAACAGTTGGTAAGCCATCCAATGCTTGTCCACCAGTTAAGGCGACAGCATCATTGTATAATATCTTAAATGTCATTTTAGTTTTTGCTGCAACTGCGTGTCTAATCGAGAGAATTCCAGAGTGAATATAGGTTCCATCTCCCATATTTTGAAAAATATGGTCAGTATTACTAAAAACTGACTCTCCTACCCAAGTAGCTCCCTCGGATCCCATCTGAGAAAAACCCTCGTTATCTCTTTCCATATGTTCGACAAGATAAGCACAACTAATACCTGTTATTGCTCTACTACCTTCTGGAATTCTAGTTGAGGTATTATGAGGGCAACCTGAACAAAAATGTGGGATTCTTTTTAAGGAAATATTTGAATTAGTTGATTCAGTTAAAGATTTCAATTCCATTGAAAAATTAGTCACATCCTTAGGTAATTGTAGATATTTTATTGTTTCATAAATTTTTAAGCCAATCTGTCCTGGGTCTAAAGCTCCAGAAGAAACAAATAAATCATTACCATTTTCATCTTTTTTTCCAACAACTTTTACCTTTAAGTTTTTATTAAATAATATTTCTTTAACTTGTGTCTCTATAATCGATCTTTTTTCTTCAACTACGATTATCTTTTCTAAATTTTCTGCAAATTGTTCAATTACTGTTTCTTCTAATGGCCAAGGCATGGCAATTTTTAAAAATTTAATTCCTATTTTATTTGCAACTTCTTTATTTATCCCAACTTTTTCGAGTCCTAGCTTAGTATCTAAGAAAGATTTTCCTGTACTAATTATTCCAATTCTAGGTTTTTCAGAGTCAAAAAATAATTTATTTAAATTGTTTAGTTTGCAATATTCTTTAATATATCTTAACTTATGATGATGTAAGCGGTATTCTTTTTCTTGGGCTGTATCTTTCAATCTTATATTTAGTCCATCAGATGGATAATTCTCATCAGAAAGATCTTTAAGAACAACTCTGTTTTCATTTAAATCTACTGTTGCGCCTGAACTAACATTGTCATGGACACACTTAATACCAACCCAACAACCACTTTTTCTAGATAATTCGATTCCTATTATTCCATAGTCTAGTATTTCTTGAACTCCACTTGGGTTAAAAAAAGGTATCATTGCATCGATCATCGCAAATTCGCTCTGGTGTGAAGTTGTAGAAGATTCACAAATGTGGTCATCTCCCATTAGAGCAATAACGCCACCAAACTTTGAAGTACCGGCTAAATTTACATGCTTTAAAGCATCTCCTGCTCTATCTACACCTGGACCTTTACCATACCAAATACCAAATACACCATCATATTTATCTTTTTTTCTAAGATTAACTTGTTGTGTGCCCCATAAGGAAGTTGCTGCAAGCTCCTCATTAATTCCAGGTTGAAAGAAAATATTATTTTCCTTCAAATATTTTTCATTTTTTATTATTTGTTGGTCGTAACCACCAAGGGGTGAGCCCCTATAACCAGAGATATAACATGCAGTATTAAGATTTTGTTTTTTGTCTCTTCTAGATTGTACAATTGGAACTCTAACTAGAGCTTGAGCACCAGTTAAAAATCTAGTTCCTTTGCTTAATTTATATTTATCCTCAAGTTTAATATCCACACTATATAACTTTACTATGCAAATCTTACTGAACTATAGGGTTTTAAATCCATATTGGTATTTTCATTTGCAATCATCCCAGAAACTATTTTTCCAGATATTGCACCTAAAGTCCATCCTAAATGGTGATGACCAAATGAATAATATACGTTTTCATAATTTTTAGAAGGTCCAATTACCGGCAAAAAGTCTGGCAAAGTTGGCCTAAAGCCAAGCCACTCATCTTTATGTTCTGGTAATCCGTCCAGCATCTCATTTGCATTTAAAATTAAGTTTTTAATTCTATTTTTCGATAGAGCATTTTCTAAACCACCAAACTCAACTGTTCCTACTACTCTCAATCCTTGGTCCATTGGGGACATTCCAAAACCTCTATTAGAATTTACAACTGGTCTGGAAATTAAATGATCAAAATCTTTAAAATGAACATGATATCCTCTTTCAGTATCAAGAGGAATTTTTTCATGCAATTTATCTGTTAGTCTTTTTGAGAAAGCTCCACATGCAATTACTAATTTATCAAATACAAATCTTTGCGTTTCTGATCTTAATACAGGTTTACCTTCATCAAAGTTAACGTCTTGAATGTTTAATTTAATAAATTTACCACTTTTTTTAACAAAATTTTCAAATAGTTTTACTAAAATTTTTTTTGGGTTCCTTGCGTGTCTTGCGTAATCATAGAACACACCACCTGAGTAAATAGGTTTCAAATTAGGTTCTAAATCGTGAATTTCTTTCTTATTTACAATTTTTTGTTTGACACCTAATTCATCTCTAATTTTTATTTCTAACTCTCTACTTTTTAAATTTTTCTCGTTCCAAATATAAAGTATTCCATTATTTTCAACTAATCCCTCTAAATCTATTTCATCAAAAAGTTCGTCATATGCAATTAATGACTGGTCTAAAATTTGATGCATATATTTAGCGGTATGCATCATTTTATCTTTCGTACAGTTGACCATAAACCTAGAAAACCATGGAATCATTTTTGGAACGTAATTCCACTTCAAAGCAAGTGGACCTCTTGAGCTCATCAACATCGCTGGAACATCAGAGAGAATATCTGGTCTGTTTAATGGAACTGAAGCATAGGGTGAGAAGTGTCCTGCATTTCCATAAGATGCAGCATTACCAGGTTCATCTCTATCAAATAGTGTTACTTGGTACCCTTTTTTTTGAAGAAATAGAGCATTACAAACTCCTTGGATGCCTGCACCAACGATTCCAATTTTTAGTTTTTTATCAGACATTCTAGAAATATAGATGGAGTTTTATATAATTATATATGATAATTGATCGCGGCTGGTATAAGAATTTGTAATAAGTTTAATTTGATACTATTTCCTGGCTGTAAATTTTACAGCTCATTACAATGCTTAAGCCAATCATAATTGAAAGCATTGACGATCCACCATAAGACATAATTGGTAGAGGTGCACCTACAATTGGTAATAGACCTACAACCATAGCCATATTAACGAATACATATAAGAAGAGAGCTGATGAAAAGCCAAAACAGTATAATTTCGCAAAAAAACTTCTACAAGAAAATCCTATTTTTATAATCCTAAAAATCAATAAGGCATACAAAAATATAAGCAAGATTGATCCTAAAAATCCAAATTCCTCTGAAAAAAGAGTAAATATAAAATCTGTATGTTTTTCAGGTAAAAATTCTAGATAACTTTGAGTTCCTTTTAAAAATCCTTTTCCATACATGCCACCAGAACCTATGGCTATCTTAGATTGAATTATCTGATAACCTGCACCTAAAGGATCTCTCTCTGGATTAAAAAAAGTCAAAATTCTAGATTTTTGATATGGTTTTAAAATTGAAATTATAAACGGCAAGGAGACAAGAGCTATTAGACCTGAATAAATAAAATACTTTATATTTAAACCTGCCAACCAAATAATAGCTATTCCACTCCCTGCTATTAAAATAGCTGTTCCTAAATCAGGTTGAGTAATGACTAGATAACAAGGTATTAATAAAAGTATTATAGGTTGCAGCAAATATTTATAACTTTCGATATCTGCAGTTTGTATCCTATGGTAATATCTTGCAAAACTAACTATTACTGCAATTTTCATCAGTTCAGATGGTTGAAGATTGAATACAAATAAATTTATCCAACGTTTGGAACCTGAAGCTGAAATTCCAAAAAAAATAACTAACAATAAAAGCAAAAGTCCTAGTAAATAAAATGTATATGCATGCCTATACCAAGTTGAGACTCTTACAAATGATAAAGCTAAGAATAATAAAAAAAAAGCAACCAGTCTTATTAAATGGTTTTTTGTATAAAAAGAAAAGTCTCCACTTTCAGTTGAATAAATTGAAAAAACGCTAATAGCTCCAATTAATAAAACTAATAAAATTAGATAATAATCAATAGATTTTAATTTGTCGAAAAAAAAGTAATTTGAGGAATTTAAATACGAGGACATCATTAAATATTCTTAAGCTCCTTTCTTTTTATTTCTCTATCTTTATCTCTATCAATTATTTTTTTAATCAACTTATTAGCCAACGGTGCTGCGGCTTTACTTCCAGATCCACCATGTTCAACTAAAACACTAATTGCATATTTTGGTTTATCATAAGGGGCAAATGCTACGAATAATGCATGATCTCTATTTTTGTACTCAATTTCAGATGTATCTAAATCTAGTTCTCTGTCCTTTTCTGTAATTCTTCTTACCTGAGAGGTTCCTGTTTTTCCAGCATATCTGTATTTTTTATCTTTATGTCTTGATCTGAATGATGTTCCAAATTGCTCATTTGTTGATCCATACATTGCATCAAGAACAATTTTTATATTTTTAGAATTCTTATATAATTTTTCATAAAGATTTATATCTCTTTCTTGTAATACGTTTTCTTTAATAGGTTTATTTTTCTCAGATTGTATCTTTGATAAAATTTCTTCGTAATTAAAATTATTATTATAAATTATTTTTGGTTTTATTTTAAATCCACCATTTGCTAATTGAGCAGTCATCAAACAAAGCTGCAGAGGGGTTGTTTGTATATAACCTTGGCCTATTCCTGTTATTACGGTCTCTCCAAGATACCAAGATTTTTCAAGAACTTGTTTTTTCCATTTTGTCGACGGGACAAGTCCCTTTTTTTCCTCTGGGAATATATTTTCTAATACTTTTGAGCCAAGGCCGTATCTTTTTGCTATAATTGATAATTTATCAACTCCAAGCAATCTTGCTACTTCATAGAAATAAATATCACATGATTGCTTAATTGCATTTCTTAAACTCATTATTCCATGCCCATCTTTTTTCCAACAATGATATTTTTGTCCATATAATTCGTATGGATGGTCATGTCCTTTACATTTAACTTTTAGTTTTGGATTTATAATGCCATACTCTAAAGCTGCGAGAGCTACTAACGGTTTTATAGTAGATCCTGGAGAGTACAAGCCTGCTATTGATTTATTAACTAAAGGTCTTAGTTTGTTGTTTTTAATTGCATTCCAATCTTTTTTGTTAATGCCATATGTAAATTTGTTTGGATCATAAGTTGGTGATGATGCAAGTGCAATTATTTCACCACTAAAAATATCCATAGCACAAATAGAGCCTGCTTTATTATCAAGAAGTTTTTGTGCAAGTCTTTGAACCTCTATATCAATAGTTGTTCTAAGGTTTTCTCCTTGTGTTTCTTTTTTATAACTGATTTCTCTAATTTTTTTTCCCGAGGAGTTTACTTCAAATCTTTTTATACCATAATTTCCAATTAATATTTGGTCAGTTGAATTTTCAATCCCAATTTTTCCAACTTTTAAGCCAGGAACAAAATTTTCCTCAATTTTTTTATTCTTCGTGATATCATCTGCGCTCGCCTCTCCCACGTAACCAATTATATGAACTAAATCATTTGAATAAGGGTAATATCTAGAAGTAGATAAAACTGGTTTAGCTCCCTCAATTTCGTGCAGATATAAATTTAATTTTGAAAATTTCTCCCAAGATAAATTTTCAGATACCAAGATGGAATCCCAAGGTTTAATTTTTTGTTTTTTTTCATAAATTTTACTTAATTGATCATTAGTTAAACCAATTATATTTTTTAGTTTAAATATTGAACTATTAAAATCTTTTGTTTCATCTAAAGACAGATACACTTGATAAACTCTTTTATTGTCTGCAATTATATTATTATAAAAGTCTGTAATTACACCCCGTTTTGGTGGTGTCTTCCATTCTCTAAATCTATTATTATCAGACAAAGTTTCATATTTTGTTTTTTCAGATATCTGAAGGTTATATAATCTTGAAGTTATTAATCCTAATAGTCCAACTTTTGCTGAACCAAGAATAAAAAGTCTTCTATTAATAGTTTTATTTTTATCTAAATTACTGGTTCTTTTTATCATTAATACTTACTTGAACAATATTATCAATCCAACTCAGTATTTT
>CABZXV010000001.1 GCA_902529785.1 uncultured Pelagibacteraceae bacterium | reverse complement strand
TTGATTTTTGTAATGTTCGTCAATTACTTCCTCAACAGATGCTGTACACAACATTGCAGCTCTTTTTCCAAGTATCGTAGAACCAAATCCAAGACCTAATCCAAGTAAATCCCACAAAGGTAGTAATTTTGTTGGCTTGATATTTCTTTTTTCTATTTCATCTTCAAAAAAATTTGAGTGTTCTTCTTCATGTTTTTTCATTTCAGTTATAGTTTTTTTTAATTCATCATTTTTAATCAATGTATTTAAAGCAAGTAATTGACCTTCATAAATTTTAATAGCACCTCTTTCTCCTGCGTGATCAACTCTTATAAATTCCTCTAGTTTTCTTTGGTTAGTTTTTTTCATAAGTTAATGTTCTAACTGAAATAATAATAATTAAAATTGATAAAAGAGTATTAATTGCCGCTAGTGAAATCCCTAAAACTTTAAAAGTTGCATCTTTGCAGCTGATTGGCATATTTTTATTGATAGATTCTAATAATTTTTTTTTGTCCGATAAGTCTAATGAGTTATTTGTACAACTAGAAATCTCGTCAATAAAATTATTTTCAATTCCGAAATGATATCCAGAAATTATAGCACTCAAAATAAAAATCATTATTATTATTATTAAAATTTTGTCGCTAGTAGAATAATAAAATCCAATTAAACTTATAAATATTGCAAATACATAAGGTATTCTCTGGTAGATACATAATTTACATGGTTCATAATGAAGAATATATTCAACGTATAATGCTGATATAATCGAAATTAGCGAAATAAAAAAAATAATAATATAAAAACTTTTTCTACTTGGAAAAATAATCATTTCAATTAAATAAAATTATTTAAAAATTTATAAATTAAATAGGCAAAAACAACTAAAATAATAGAAAAAAAAATTGAAAATTTAAGTAGTTTTTTTTCAATAATTTTTTTCATTGTTGGGCCAAAGTTTCCCACCAAAAATGCTATTAAAAAAAATCGAGAGCCTCTTGTTAAAAGAGAAATCAGAATAAAATAAAAAATATTAAAGTTTATGAATCCGCTTGTAATTGTAAGTAACTTAAATGGTACAGGTGAAAAACCAGCGATCGCTAAAAGAGTTATCCAAGCTATAACCCCTCCCTCAGAGGATACTTTATCTTTTAAAAATGAAGCGTCATCTACACCATAAATTTCAAAAATTTTTAGTCCAATTTCATTAAAAAATACATATCCAATAAAGTATCCGAGGCATGCACCCAAAACAGATCCTATTGTAGCGATGAAGGCAATTTTAATCCATTCGTACTTCCTAGCAATTGTCATTGGAATTATTAATACATCAGGAGGTATTGGAAATATAAAGCTTTCAATAAAGGATATAAATCCTAAAATAAATTTTGATTTTCTATGACCCGCAAGTTTAATTGTTTTATTGTACAGCTCTTTAAACATATTTTCTTTTATTATAATAAGTGATTTAATACTATGAGTTAAAATATGTTAAGTATCGGGCGAATGGCGGAACTGGTAGACGCGTTGGACTCAAAATCCAATAGTAGCAATACTGTGAGAGTTCGATTCTCTCTTTGCCCACCAACAATTTATGAATAAAGAAAATATAAATAATCTTGTTGAACTTTTTTTTGTAAATTACAAAAAACAAAACAAAAACAATAAATTTCTCACATCATTAAAAGATCAAACAAATCAGTTTACTTGGAATGAAACATTTCATTCTTTAAAAAAAGTCTCTTCAGAAATAAAAAAATATGTAAAAAAAGGAGATAGATGTTTATTAATATCTGAAAATAGACCGGAATGGTTTATTACTGATCTTTCTATAATGTTATCGGGAGCTATTACTGTTCCAGCTTATACTACTTATGCAGAACGTGATTATGAATATATAATCAATGATTGTACTCCAAAACTAATTTTTGTTTCTAATCAAGAACAATTTGATAAGGTTAAATATATAATTAATAAAAATAAATTTATAGAAAAAATAATTTCATTCGAAGAATTAAATATAGATAACAGTAAATATATTAATTTAAGTAATTTACTTACTGAACTAGATTATGTAGATGAGACTATACCAAAGTTAGAATTGGAAAGAAAAGATCCAGCGTGTATAATTTATACTTCAGGTACTCAGGGCAATCCAAAAGGAGTAATTTTAAGTCATGGAGGTATTTTAAATAACTGTGAAGGGGCTTTGGATATCTTAAAACCTTTATTAACAAACCAAACTAGATTTTTAACTTGGTTACCTCTCTCTCATTCTTATGAACACACTGTTCAATTTGTGCAAATCAGTGTTGGGGCAAAAATATTCTATGCAGAAAGTATAGAAAAATTAATAAAAAACATGAACGATTGTAAGCCCCAAATTATGACTGCCGTACCTCGATTCTACCAAAATTTATATCAAAAAATCAATGCTAGTTTTAATAAAGCTATCGGCCTTAGAAAAAAATTAATATTAAAAATGTTAGAACTTGGTAAGAAAAAAATTGCTAAGCAGGATTTATCATTTGTAGAGAAAATTATTGATAATTTACTAGAAAAGATAGTGAGAAAAAAAATTAAGTCTCAGTTTGGAGGTGAGTTAAAAACATTTGTTTCAGGAGGTGGAGCTCTTGATAAAGACGTAGGAGTTTTTTTAAATGCCATAGGTCTTCCTACATTACAAGGATATGGACTGACCGAAACATCACCAGTGGTAAGTTGCAACCCAATATATGATATTAGAGTTGAAACTGTTGGCCCGCCTTTTAAAGGTAATGAGGTAAAAATTGCTGAAGATGGGGAAATTTTAGTTAAAGGTGAAAATGTAATGTTAGGATATTGGAATAATAATGAAGAAACAAAAAAAGTTTTAAAAGATGGTTGGTTATACACTGGAGATATTGGAGTTTTTGAAAATGGCTATCTAAAAATCACAGATAGAAAAAAAGATATACTAATAACCCCAGGGGGAGATAATATTTCACCTGTAAAAATAGAGAATGAGCTAACTAATTCAAAATTAATTGATCAGTCAATTGTTTATGGAGATAATAAACCTTATTTAGTTGCATTATTGGTTTTATCTGAAGAACATATAAATACTTCTTATGAAGAAATAGAAAAAGAAATTACTAAAATAAATCAGAAGCTTTCGAAAATAGAAAATATAAAAAAATTTTTTACAATTAACGAAAAATTTTCAATTGAGAATGGAATGCTTACTCCAACTCTTAAACTTAAAAGATATAAAATAGTTACAAAATACAAAAAACAATTTGAAAAACTATATTAAAAAGTTTTGATAAAACACTTTATTAATAGCGATTTATTTAACTTTTTTAATTATTAAAAAAAATAAAGTAAAAATTATTTTTTACAAATTTTTTTCAAAAAATTATATGTTTGACATAACTATGCAAAAAAAATAAAAATTAGTAATTAACGAATCATAAAGATTCGTTTTTAAAAAAGGGAGCTAAAGATGGCTAAAAGAAGAAAAAAAGCTGCTAAAAAGAAAACTAAGAAAAAAGCTAAGAAAAAAGCTAAAAAGAAAAAAAGAAGATAGTTTAGTATTCTTTTTAATAGATAACGCTTCTCATGGCGATTGCGTGGGAAGCGTTTTTTTTTAGTTTGTTATTTCTTGATTTATCAGCTCTTGTGTAACAGGTTTTTCTACCACTTTTTGTTCTTGTTTTTCTAAATTTCTTTTTAAAGCTTTATCTAGTTTTTTTTGTGCATCTTCTAAGCTTGATCCCATTACAATATGAAACTCTGTTAATAATCTTTCGTAAGCTTTTTCAAATAATTGTCTTTCACTGTATGATTGATCAATCATTATGTCGTCACCTTTATTAAGATCTCTTACTACTTCAGCTAATTCATAAATTTTTCCCGAAGATATTTTGGCTTCATATTCTTGAGCTCTTCTACTCCACATTGAACGTTTAATTTTTGGCTTACTTTTCAAAATACTTACACATTTATTGATTTGATTTATAGTAGCTAGCGGTCTTAGGTGAGACTGCTTATTTATTGGTACCATCCCGTTTGCCTTGTCTTTTTCAAATTTTAAAACGTAAGTTTCTACGTCAATTCCACCTATATTAATCTTTGTGGTTTCAGTTATTTGACCTACTCCATGTTTAGGATAAACAACATAATCTTTAACTTTAAATAATCTTTTTTCAGTTTCTTGCTTTTTTACTTTTTTGATCTCAGGCTTTTGTTCATTATTCTTAGGAATTCTTAAAGGATCAACTTTAACTTCTATCTTATCTTTTTTAATTTTATCTTTTGTTGTTTTTTTTTTATTTTGTTCTTTTAAAACTTTTTTAACTTTAACAACTTTTGGAATTTTTTTAATTTTGGTAATTTTTTTTGTAACTTTGGGTTTCTTTTTAGCAGCCTTTTTAGTTTTCTTTTTATTCAAGATTTTCTTTAAAATATTTTTCATACTTATTTTTTACATCTTTAAATTGTTCATGATCCGATGGAGGATCTTTTTTTTCGCTAATGTTTGGCCATATATCCGCATATTTTTTATTCACTTCCAACCATTTTCCGTTTTCATCATCATTATCTGATATTATAGCATCTACTGGACATTCTGGCTCACAAACGCCACAATCTATACACTCATCCGGTTTAATTACAAGCATATTTTTCCCTTCATAAAAGCAATCTACAGGGCATACTTCAACACAATCCATCAATTTACATTTGATGCATTTATCATTAACCAAATATGTCATATTTTTTTTTGACGGACTTTCTCTTTAATATCTCCTACAACCTTTGGATCCAGATAAAGTAAACCAGATAATCTTCTCATAAGGTTTGTTTCATACATATCTGCGTCTTTATCTGAGTAAATAATATCCCATAGCGCTTCTATTATAATTTTTTTATCCACCTCATTAATATTTTTAATCTCTCTGGTAAAATCAAGTATTTGATTTGAGTCTTTTTCTCTATTCTCAGCATCTTGAATTATTTTATCAATTTCTTCCCTGTTGGCACCCATTTCAATAATTGAGTCTTTTATAATTTTTCTTTCTTTGTCAGTATAATTCTGATCAATTTTAGCAGAATGGATTAGTAAACAAGCAACAGCAAGTATTGATGGATGCTTATTATCTTTTCCAGTTTCTTCTTTTTTAAAAATATTAAACATTATTTTAAATTAAGTTGTGATAGAACATTAAATGGATTATCTTTAGAATTCTTTATAATTTCTTTTTTAGTTCTTTTTCTTATTGGGTTATATTTGAAGTATAAATTATTATCTTTTTCAAAAGTCTTGTATTTCATGTTCTTTATTAATTTCACAAATTTTTCTTTATTACAACCTAACAAATTGAGCATCTCTGGAACTAATTTTACCTCTTTGACTTTATTCCCTGATTTAGTGTTAAAAATCATTAAAAATAATCTTTCTAAAATATCTATTCTCACGTATAAATTTTCGAATTTTTCAAATCCGCATAAGAGCATTAAATTTTTGTTTAAAACATTTTTTTCTTCTAAAAAATTCAAACCAAAAGTTGGAGGTAAAAAATCAAAATTTTTTTCATTGTATATTTTCCATAAAAGGATTCTTAATGAAACTGAACTTGGCTTAAATAATCTAAATAAAAATATATGATATCTTCCAAATTTCACTCCTAGATTTCTCATTTTTTTTCTCTCGTCTTGATTTAATTCATTTAGGTAATTTAATACTTCATCTCTTTTTACAACCCCATTATTTTCGTAAAGATGGTATGCTAATGCTCTTAATTCAGGATTATTATCTTTTACATTCTTCAAATCTATTAGACTTTTTAACTCTGTTTCAATTTTATTATTCACCCAATTTTGTAAAAAGGTGTTTAGCCTTGATTTTTCTGAATTCTCAATCATTTCATCAATAATCAACTGAATTTGCGGATTAAGATAGTCTGAACCAGGTATTAATTTAGCTATTTGATTATTATTCCAATAAATTTTAAAATCATCTTTAAGCTCAATTAAACCGGTATCAATTATTTGTGTAATTCTTCTAATAATTTCAGGACTGACATTTTGTCTTGCAGCTTTTTTTAACGATTTTACGTCTGCATCTAATGTATCGACTTTTAAATCTAATTCTAATTTGAGACCTTTCAAACGACCAATATATTGTTGATTAATCATCACCTCCTCATCATTTATAATTTCGGTTTCAAACACAATATCCTGCTTCAAACCTTTGGCCAAAACACTTGCTCTTTTATCAATGAACGTTTTTGTTAATTCTTCGTGCAGCCTATCTGAGAGTTTATCCTCGAGATTTTTAGTTCTTTCTATCCAATAATCTTGGTTTTCTACCCAATTAGACTTATTTGATACGTAAGCCCATGTTCTCACATTGGCAATTCTATTAGACAATGAGTCTACATTTCCATCTAATTTATCTAATAAGGACAGTTGCTCTTTCATGTAGAGGTTTGAAACTTTTTTATTTCCACTTGTTAAAAAATTATAAATCTTACTTACTACTTCAATGTGATGACCATATGTTTTCTTTACAAAATCTGGTATTTGACAACATTCCCAAAGTATCTGTAAATTTTCAGTTTTATCTTTAATTTCAATATTTGTAGCCTCTTTTAGAAAATATTTTAACACCTTTTCGTCTTGGCACTCACTTATTCTCCTCAACCAATCCTTAAGAGGTCTTTGCTCTAAAGATTTTAATAATGAAACTTTATTTGTAAAATTCAATTTAGAGTTTCTCCAGAATATTGTTTGAATATCTGGAAAGGTGTGATTTTCTAATGACTCAATTTCTTCTGGCCCAACTTCTTTGCATTCTCCAGTTGTGCCAAACATACCATCATTTAAATATCTTCCTGCTCTACCAGCAATTTGTCCAATCTCAGATATATTTAAATTTCTTAATTTTTTACCATCAAACTTTTTTAAATTAGAAAAATAAACATTATTTAGATCCATATTTATTCCCATACCGATTGCATCGGTGGCAACCAAGTAATCAACATCACCTGACTGATATAAACTAACCTGTGCATTTCTGGTTTTGGGGCTCAGTGATCCCATTACAATTGCTGCTCCACCTTTTTGACGTCTAATTAATTCTGCTATTGCATAGACTTCTTCAGTAGAGAAAGCAATTACTGCACTTTTTCTCTCAATTCTTGAAATTTTTTTATGACCACCAAATGATAATTTAGATAATCTCTGTCTATTTTTAAACTCAATATCACCATCAAGTTTTTGAATAATATTTTTTATAGAATTCGATCCCATCAGCATAGTAAGTTTCTCGCCTCTCATATGTAATAATCTATCTGTAAAAATATGACCTCTCTCATGATCATTACACATTTGTATTTCATCTATGCCAACAAATTCTAAATTTTTGTCTAATGGCATAGACTCTACAGTGCACAGAAAATACTTTGCATTTATTGGAATAATTTTCTCTTCACCTGTAATTAATGCTACTTTTGATGAGTCAACTTTTGTAATGATTTTGTCATACACTTCTCTTGCCAAAAGTCTTAATGGAAAACCAATCATTCCTGAGTCAAAAGAAAGCATTGTTTCTATTGCAAGGAAGGTTTTTCCAGTATTAGTGGGTCCAAGAACTGCAGTTATTTTATTTTTTTTCATTTCTAGCTTTGGTGTGATTTTTTTTACTAATACTATATATTGTTATTCCTAAAGAACAAAAATAGGTTAAAACTAGTCCGAATCATTGAGTAAAAAGTTCTCATTTTTATTATTTAACGTTTTAAGGTTATCATAATTTCAAAAAATTAAATATATTTTTTTATGCCTCAAAAATTGTGGGAAGCTGATTCTAAAACAAAAACAAAATCAAACTTGTTTGAGTTCGAGAAATATCTGGGAAAAAAATTTAATTATAAGTCTCATAAAAATTATAAAAAACTCTTTAATTGGACTATCAAAAATCCAAAGCTATTCTGGTCCTCAATTTGGGAATATGCAAATGTTAAGGGTATAAAAAATGATAAGTTTTTTTTTCCAAAAGAAATCATCAAAAGCAAATTTTTAATAAAATCAAAATTAAATTATACAGAAAATTTATTATCAAAAAATGATAATTCAAAAGCTATTACTTTTATTAGTGAAAATGGATATAGAGTTGAGAAGTCTTGGAAAGAATTAAATAATAATACATTAAAACTTATTAAATTTTTAAGAGAAAACAAAATTAAAGAAAAGGATAGAGTAGCGGCTTACACGATAAATCAAATTGAGACAGTTGAGAGTTTTTTAGCAAGTAGCGCAATAGGTGCCATATGGTCATCATGTTCTCCAGATTTTGGAACACAAGGGGTAACAGAAAGATTTTCACAAATTAAACCAAAACTTTTAATTATTACTGATAGATATTATTATAACGGTAAAGAAATAAATATAATTGAAAGATTACCATCCATTCTCAAAAAAATTAAATCTATTAAAACTGTACTCATTACAAATTATCCAGGTAAAAAATATTTAAAACACAAAAAAATAAAAGGCACTAAAATTTTTTATTACAAACATTTAAAAAACAAAAAAGAAAAAGAATTTTCATTTAAAAAGTTTGATTTTGATAAAGAGTTAGCAATTTTGTATTCAAGTGGTACTACAGGCAAACCAAAGTGTATATGTCATAGAGCTGGTGGTGTTTTACTACAACATTTAAAAGAACATAAACTACATTGTAATGTGAAACCAGGTGATAATGTTTTTTATTTCACTACTTGTGGATGGATGATGTGGAATTGGTTAATGACTTTTTTAGCATCAAAAGCATCTATTGTTCTTTTTGATGGTTTCCCAATGTATAAAAGAAGTGATTTACTGTTTAAAATAGCCGAGAAAGAAAAAATTTCACTGTTTGGCATCAGCGCAAAATATATAGATCAATTAAAAAAATTAAGTTTAAATATAAAGACTAAGTATAAACTTAAATTTCTTAAAACTATTTGTTCTACTGGATCACCATTATCTCCTGATGGTTTTGATTATGTTTATAAAAATATAAAAAAAAATGTTCATCTGGCTTCTATTGCAGGTGGAACAGACCTCGTTTCATGCTTTGTGTTAGGAAATATTTACTCTCCTGTTTATAGAGGACAAATTCAGAATAACGGATTGGGAATGAACACAGATGTTTTTTCTGAGAGAGGAAAGTCGCTAATTAATAAAAAGGGAGAATTAGTTTGTAAATCAGCATTTCCATCAATGCCAATTTATTTTTGGAATGATAAAAATAATAAAAAATATAAGTCAGCTTATTTTGAAAAATACAAAAATGTTTGGCATCATGGAGATTATGCAGAAAGAAAACCTAACGGTGGATATGTTATTTATGGAAGATCAGATGCAACTCTTAACCCAGGGGGTGCAAGATTAGGTACAGCAGAGATCTATTCTATTGTTGATAAATTTAATGAGGTAAAAGAGTCTATTGTTATTGGACAGCAGTGGGATAACGACGTTAGAATTATTTTATTTATAGTTCTTAAAAAACCAAAAACACTAAATGAAAATCTATCGCTAAAATTAAAAAAGACTATTCGTCAAAAAGCGTCCCCACGGCATGTACCAAAAAAAATAATTGAAGTCTCTGACATTCCTAAAACAAAAAATGGAAAAATAGTTGAGCTTGCCGTTAAAAATATTATTGAGGGAAACAAAATAAAAAATACTCAAGCATTAATAAACCCCTCAATTTTACAAGAATATAAAAACATAGAAGAGCTTAAGAAACCATAATTATATTTAAATTTATATAGACAATAATATTTGATTGTTATTATATAGTAATAATAATTAATAGATTGGAGAAAAATATGTTTAAAAAATTATTTAAAAGTTCTCTTATGATATTATTCTTGATGATTGGTTTGTCAGGAAAATCATTTGCACAAGAACTTAAATTTTTTACAATTGGTACAGGAGGTACTGCTTATACTTACTATCCTGTTGGAGGTATGATTGCTAATGCAATTTCAAAACCGCCAGGATCTAGAGAGTGTGGTAAAGGTGGAAGCTGTGGAGTGCCAAATCTAATAGCATCAGCTGTTTCATCAAGAGGATCAGTTGATAATGTGAATGCAATAATCTCAGGATTAAGAAACTCGGGTTTTGCACAATCAGATGTTGCTTACTGGGCTTATACTGGGACTGGAACAATGGAAGGAAAAGAACCTGCTAAAGATTTAAGAACTATTGCAGCTCTTTTTCAAGAACATATACATTTAGTGGCACTTAAAAAAAGTAATATTAATTCGGTAAAAGACTTAAAAGGAAAAAGGGTCTCACTAGATGAACCTGGATCTGGAACATATGTCGATGCAAAGTTAATATTAGAGTCTAATGGACTAAGCACAAGTGATGTAAAAGCTGAAGCTTTAAAAGGTAAAGCTGCAACAGATGCTCTAAGAAATGGTAAAGTTGATGCAATTTTTGTTGTTGCAGGCTATCCAACTGGTGCAATTGTAGAACTAGCATCTGCAGTTGATATAAAATTAGTACCAATTGATGGTTCTGGAGCAAAAGCATTAACTTCAAAATATGGTTTTTTCTCAGAAAGTCCGATTCCTTCAGGAACATATGAAGGTGTTGATCAAGTTAATACTGTAGCAGTGGGCGCTCAATGGTTTACATCAGCTAAAGAGGATAGTGAATTAATTTACCAAATTACAAAAGCTTTATGGAATAAAGAATCTAGAAAGCTTATGGATGTTGGTCATGCTAAGGGAAAAACTATAACACCTGACACAGCTCTTTCTGGGGTAGGTGTACCACTACATCCTGGTGCAGAAAAGTTCTATAAAGAAGCAGGACTTTTAAATTAAATCTTAAAAATCAATTTGCCCTAGATCAATTAGATCTAGGGCATTATTATGTCTCAATTTAATATTTCACCAGAAGAAGTTGCAAAACTTGAAGATAAATTTGAGATAAAAAGTAATGAAAGAAAGTTAAAAAATTTCTTAAAAAAATTGACCTTTGTTGCTTTGGTTACAATGTCAATTTACCATTTTTATGCTTCAGGATTTGGAACTATAAGAGATATTCTTCATAGAGGTATTCATATTTCTTTTGTTGTTGGTCTTGTATTTTTATTTTATGGATGGAAAAGTTTTGCAGATAAACAATCTAAAAATAAAGTTCCATTAATAGACATTTTTTTTTCGATTTTAGTAGTTATAACTGCACTTTATTTACCATTATTACCCCCAGAAATATTAGCTAGCAGAGTTGGAAATCCCTCTAACACGGAGGTTATTATGGGTTCTATTCTTATTATTTTAACACTAGAAGCTGCAAGAAGATCAATAGGATACACTCTACCATTAATATGCGTAATATTTATGATTTTTGCACTTTATGGTCCTATTTTTCCTGGAGCTTTAAAGCATGGTGGTAGCAGTTGGGCTGGTTTTGTTAATCATATTTATATAACCAACCAAGGAATTTACGGAATTGCTGTGGGAGTCATGGCTCAATATGTATTTTTATTTATTCTATTTGGTGTACTTGCAACAAGAATAGGTTTAGGTCAATTATTTATTGATTTAGCGATGGTAATAGCTGGAAGATATTCTGGAGGACCAGCAAAAGTTGCAATTTTTTCCTCAGCTTTTCTTGGAACCATATCTGGCTCTTCAATTGCAAATACAGTTACAACTGGTTCTCTTACAATTCCGGCAATGAAAAAAGTTGGTTACCCTCCACATTTTTCTGGAGCCGTTGAAGCCACAGCTTCTACTGGAGGACAAATAACTCCACCTATTTTAGGAGCTGCAGCTTTTATAATGGTTGAATATTTAGAATTACCCTTAAGAGATATTTTGGCGGCAGCATTAATTCCTGCTTTGCTTCATTATTTTGGAATTTTTGTAATGGTTCATTTAGAGGCAAAAAAATTAGGTCTTAGAGGTTTAAATGAAAGTGAAGTTCCAAAATTTTTTAAAATAATAAGAGATAATTGGCTAGCAATTGTTCCTTTAATTTTACTAGTATATTTAATTTTGATTGGTCGTACTCCAGATTATGCCGCAGTAAATGGAATTATTGCTTGTGTAGTCATTGGATTTATTAGGAAAAAAAATAGACTTACGTTAAATGATTTACTTGAGTGCCTAGCAAGAGGTGCAAAAAACACTTTAGCAGTTGGGGCAGCTGCTACTTCAATCGGTATAATAGTTGGTGTAGTTACATTAACCGGAGTCGGATTTAGATTAGGATATGTAGTAATACAAACAGCAGGAGATATTGGTGGCTTCTTCTTAAATTTTTTACCATTTAATTATTTTACACTTCAAGATCTGACGTTATTTTTTTCTTTAATATTAATTGCAATATCATGCATATTCATGGGTACCGGAGTTCCAACAACTGCAACTTATATAATTCTTGTTGCTGTTGCAGCGCCAGCTCTTACTCAATTACAAATTGAACCAATAGTTTCGCATTTTTTTGTTTTTTATTATGGAGTTTTAGCAGATATAACCCCGCCAGTTGCTCTTGCAGCATACGCTGCAGCGGGTATAGCTGGATCAAATCCATTTACTACTGGTAACACGGCTTTTAGATTAGGTATCGCAAAAGCGCTTGTGCCCTTTGTGTTCGTCTATTCACCATCATTATTATTGGTTGCGCAAGGATTTAACTTCTATGACTTCTTTGTAACTTTAATATCTGCAATGATTGGTATTGGATTAATTGGAATTGGTTTCACAGGATATTTGTTTAAATCAGTATCAACTTTTCAAAGATGGTATCTTGGAATTATTTCATTATTATTTATTGCACCAGGTTTAAGTTCATCAATTATTGGATTAGTTTTAGTTTTGCCAGTTTTTTTGATTCAATTAAGAAAATAAAATTTATCCACCTAAGCCAGCATTTGGAAGTGGTCTTCTTAAAATTTTCCAAATTCCAACTGCACTTGCAACAAGTTTGGTTTTGCACTTTAGTTTACAATTAATGAATACCATTGATTTAGTAACTTTTTGAATTTCAACTATTCCTAATAACTCATCTCCCAAGTTAGAAGGAGCTATAAATTTAATATCCAACGATATAGTTACACAGGGTTTGTTGCCACTTGCTTTGTGACAAGCAGTTCCTGCTCCAGCATCAATTATTGTGCATATATAACCACCATGGGTTATCCCGGCTTTATTTAAATGTGTTTTTTTGATTTTTGTTTTAAACTCAAATTTTTTTTTGCTTATAGATCTAAATAACAAACCACCATTATGTTTCATGTAACTTGGTTTATTACTTAATTGTTCAAATTTTTTCATTAAAGGATTATTGCCATAATTAATATAAATAACAAAACCAAACAAAAGAAATATATTACAGATTTTTCAAGTGATATTTTCATTTATCCTTTCGTTTTGGTGCGCCTGCTAGGAGTTGAACCCAGAACCTCCTGGTCCGTAGCCAAGCGCTCTATCCAATTGAGCTACAGGCGCAATTTGTACAGTTTTTATACATAATTAATAATGTAAATTATTTTTTTAGCAAATATTGATATATATATAATAAAAAAATGAATTTAGATTTATTAGTTCCAGACATTGGAGATTTTGAAAACGTTGAAATAATTGAAGTGCTTGTAAAAAAGGGCGATAAAATCAACAAAAATGACCCCGTCGTAACGCTGGAGAGCGATAAATCGAGTGTTGAAGTACCATCAAATTATGAGGGTACAGTAGAAAATATAAAAGTTAAAATCGGTGACAAAGTTTCAAAAGGTGATTTGATATTATCACTATCTTCAGACAATAAGGATGAAGAGGAAAAAAATACTAAAACTTTAAGTGATAAAATCCCACCTTCAACAGAGAAGTTAATTGAGGAAGCTGAAACTGCTACAAAGCCTGATATCAAAGCTGAAACAAAAGTTGTTGAGCCAAAACAGATCAAACAAACTAGACTAATAAATGAAGTTAAGATGGTTAGTAGTAATGATGATATTGATCCTGTTGAAACAAAAGAATGGTTAGATTCTTTAAGCGCAGTTCTACAAAATGATGGTTCAGAAAGAGCACATTTTTTAATAAAACAATTAATTGATCAATCCTATAAAGCCGGATCAAAAATTCCTCATATTCAAACTACTCCATACGTAAATACTATACCTCCTGAGGAAGAAAAAAGATCTCCTGGAGATCAAAATATAGAACGTAAGTTAAGATCATTAATAAGATGGAATGCTGCAGCCATGGTAGTGAGAGCAAATAAAAAATATCCTGAACTCGGTGGGCACATTGGAACATTTGCATCTGCAGCAACATTATATGATGTTGGAATGAATCATTTTTGGAGAGCAAAAAATAATAAATTTGGAGGTGATCTAGTATATTTTCAAGGTCATAGTGCACCTGGTATGTATGCGAGGGCTTTTCTTGAGGGAAGATTAAATGAAAAACAATTAGATAGATTTAGACAAGAGGTAAAAACAGGTGGGCTTTCATCGTATCCTCATCCTTGGCTAATGCCTAATTTCTGGCAGTTCCCAACTGTTTCAATGGGTATTGGTCCAATGTTAGCAATATATCAAGCAAGATTTATGAAATATCTTATTAATAGAGGATTAATTAAAGACGAAGGAAGAAAAGTCTGGGCATTTCTAGGTGATGGAGAAATGGATGAGCCCGAGTCTCTTGGTGCAATAGGGTTAGCAGCTCGTGAAAATTTAGACAATTTAATATTCGTTGTTAACTGCAATTTACAAAGATTAGATGGTCCAGTTAGAGGAAATGGAAAAATAATTCAAGAATTAGAGGGAATTTTTAGAGGCGCAGGTTGGAATGTTTTAAAAGTTATTTGGGGTTCTTATTGGGATACTCTTTTAGCAAATGATAAGACAGGACATTTAGTAAAAATTATGAATGAGACCGTGGATGGTGAATATCAAGCTTTTAAAGCAAGAAATGGACTTTATGTTAGAGAGAAGTTTTTTGGCAAATATCCTGAAACAACTGAATTAGTTTCATCGATGTCTGATACTGATATTTGGCGATTAAATAGAGGAGGTCATGATCCTCATAAAGTTTATGCTGCTTATGATAAAGCGGTCAACCACAAAGGAAGTCCCACAGTTATTATTGCTAAAACGATTAAAGGTTATGGTATGGGAAAAAGTGGAGAAAGTGTAAATACTACTCACCAGCAAAAAAAATTAGATGTTGATGATTTGATGTATTACAGGGATAGATTTGATGTTCCTTTAACAGATGCCCAAGTCAAAAATATTGAATATTTCAAACCAGACGAAAATTCAGAAGAAATAAAATATTTAAAAAAGAGAAGGATAGAATTGGGTGGTTTTATTCCAGAAAGAACATCTTACTCAAAACCAATTAAAGCTCCAAGTAAGGATATTTTTGATTTTATGAAGACTTCTACTGGTGAAAAAGAAATGTCTACAACAATGGCACTAGTCAGAATGCTAACTAATCTTTTAAGAGATAAAAATGTTGCTCCTAAATTAGTTCCAATTATTCCAGACGAAGCTAGAACTTTTGGAATGGAAGGTTTCTTTCAAAAAATAGGAATTTATGCTCACGAGGGTCAGAAGTACGAGCCAGAAGACTCTGCACAACTTTCTTCTTACAGAGAAGAAAAAAGTGGTCAAGTTTTAGAAGAAGGTATTACGGAGGCAGGATCTATGTCATCCTGGATTGCTGCAGGTACTTCTTACACTAATCATGACATTGAAATGATACCAATTTATCTTTTCTACTCTATGTTTGGCTTTCAAAGAATTGGAGATTTTGCTTGGGCAGCCGGCGATAGCCAGGCAAGAGGTTTTTTAATTGGCGCAACGGCAGGAAGAACAACTCTTGCAGGAGAAGGGCTTCAACATCAAGATGGGCATAGTCATTTACTCGCATCTACAATTCCAAACTGTATATCTTATGATCCTACATTCCATTATGAATTAGCTATAATTTTTAGAGAAGGTTTAAGAAGAATGCATGAAAAAAATGAAAATATTTTTTACTATATTACCACAATGAATGAAAATTATCCTCATCCTGAAATGCCAAAAGATTGTGAAGATGGAATTCTCAAAGGAATGTACAAAATAAAAGAGTCATCTAGTTCTAAAGAAGCTAAGATTCAATTGTTGGGATCTGGAACAATACTTAGAGAAATGATGGCGGCATCAGATATACTCAAAAAAGAATATCAGGTAGACAGTGAAGTTTGGAGCGTCACAAGTTTCAACGAGTTAAGAAAAAATGGAATAGAAGTTGAGAGACAAAACTTATTAAACCCCTCAGAAACAAATAAAAAATCGTATATAGAGGAGTGCTTGGGAAAACAGCAAGGACCTATCCTTGCAGCTACTGATTACATGAGAATTAATGCAGATCAAATAAGATCTTTCACAAAAAAAAGCTTTTATTCTCTAGGTACAGACGGATATGGAAGAAGCGATACAAGAAAAAATTTAAGAAGTTTTTTTGAAGTAGATAAAGAACATATAGTTGCTTACAGCCTTAGTGTTTTAGCCAAAGAGCAACTCATCACTTCAAAGTATGCTGAAGATGCAATAAAAAATTATAATATTGATAAAAATAAACCTATGCCAACAAAAATGTAAATGTCTGATCAATCCATCAAAACATCTGCAAGTCCAAAAGTTAGGAAGTTTGCTAGAGAATTAGGTGTTGATATAAATAGTGTCAAAGGTTCAGAAAGATTAGGCAGGGTTGTAGAAAAAGATTTAAAAGAATTTGTTTCATCTAACATTAATCAAACATATGATCTAAAAGATAGTAAAAATGAAAAAGTAATCAAAAGTGAATATCAGCATTCAGATTTTGGAAAAATTGAAGTTAAAGATATCCCTAGAGTAAAAAAAATTGCTGCTCCTCATTTAGTCAACTCTTGGACTAACATTCCACATGTAACAAATCATGACGAAGCTGATATTACTGAGATGGAAGAGTTTAGAAGTTCACTTAAAGATAATTACACTAGAGAAAAAATAAAAATTACTCCATTAGCATTTATTATAAAAGCGTTGGTAATATCGCTAAAAAAATTTCCATCTTTCAATTCATCAATTGATGATATTGAAAATGGTAAAATTACATTTAAAAAGTATTTTCATATCGGCATTGCAGTTGATACCCAACATGGACTTATGGTTCCCAAGATTAGAGACGCCAATCAAAAAGATATAAAAGAGTTAAGTAAGGACTTAAAAAAAGTAAGTGATGATTGCAGAAATTTAAAAATTGATAAAAAAGAATTTTTTGGAGGATCAATGACTATTACTAGTTTAGGTGGAATTGGTGGATCATTCTTTACACCAATAATTAATTTTCCTGAAGTTTCCATCCTTGGAATTGGCAGAAGCTATAAAAAACAGGTATTTATAGATGGAAAATTTGTTCCAAGAACTATGTTACCTTTATCACTCTCATATGATCATCGAATTATAGACGGAGCTGAGGCTGCAAAATTTAATAATGAATTAAAAGATAATTTAGGAGCAAATTTTGCTTACAACCTAAGTAAATGATTACAAAAATTGATATATTACCAGATGATCTTCAAGTCCATTTTAGTGGAGAAAACTCAGAAATTTTTCCAAATATTTGGTTGAGAGATCATGCAAAAGATGAGCAAAATTGGGATAAAAGGTCTAGTCAAAGAAAGACTTTTACAGCAACTTTAGATCTAAATTTAAAAATAAAAAACGCTGAAATATTAGAAAATGGCAAATATTTGAGCATTGCTTGGCCTGATTTAGAAAAGCCAGTCCAATATTCATTTGAATTTCTAATCAATAACAAAATAGATAAAAAAAGAGAAACAAAATCAAAATTAAAAATTTGGGGATCAAATGAAATGCACCAAGAGATATTTGTAGATTATAATTCTATCTTATCAAATGATGGATTTAAAAACTTTTTAAAAAGTCTACATACTTATGGTTTTTTAGTAATTAGAAATTGTGAAACAAATTTAAAATGTGTTGAAAAAATTGCTAATAAAATTGGATATGTAAGAAATTCTATATTCGGAGGACTGTGGAGTTTTGAGTCTGATGAAAATAAGGCTGACAGCGCTTATACTCAAGAAGAGTTAAGACCACATACAGACTCGACATATAGTAATGATGCTCCAGGGTTACAATTATTATTATGTTGTGATTATGATGCTAAGGGTGGTGAATCAATTATGGTTGATGGATTAAAGATTGCTGAAACAATCAAAAAAGAAGATCCACAAATGTATGATTTGCTTACAAAAATAAATGTAAAGGGTAATTACATTGGTGATGGAGTTTTTCTAGAAGCTGAAAGACCAATATTTAAATTAAATAAAAATAAAGAAATTACTCAAGTGAGTTTTAACAATTACGATCGAGCACCGTTTAGATTTGAAAAGGATTTAACTTTAAAGTTTTATGAAGCTATTAAAAAATTTGATCTACTTGCTAATAATAAAGATTACCAATGGAGACATATACTAAAACCTGGAGAGCTTTTAATATTTAATAATTGGCGAATACTTCATGGAAGAGGATCATTTAGTGGAGTAAGAAAAATGTCTGGATGTTATATTAACAAAGAAGATTTTGATAGTTCTTGTAAGATGAACGGAATAAATTAATTTAATAATTTAATTTAATAAAATGACAAAATCTCTTTCTATGGTCTGCGCACTAGTTACAACTTTTATCTGGGGTACAGCTTTTATTGCACAAGATACAGGTATGGACAATATTGGTCCTTTAACATTTAATTCAGCAAGATTTGTTGTAGGATTTTTAACTATTTTACCGCTAGCGTTACTCTTTGAAAGAAAGAAAATCAGGGTAGAGATACTCTCAAAATCAAAACTTTTTATAAAATATTTAGTTTTTATGGGAGTTTCACTTTTCTTAGGAACTTTTTTACAACAAGCCGCACTTCAATACACAAATATTGCAAATGCTGCATTTTTTACAGTATTTTATGTTCCTATAGTTCCAATTTTATTATTTTTTATTTACTCAAAAAAAGTCCATTGGAGCATTTGGCCTGCAATTGGTCTTTGTGTTTTAGGTGTATATCTCCTAAGTGATTTTTCCAACTCAGAAATAATGTTAGGTGACGGTTTAGTTATTTTATGTTCCGTATTTTGGGCATTGCACATAATTTTTGCAGGTAAATTCATGGAAGAATTTGATATTCCAATGTTCTATGCAGCATTACAGGCTTTATTTGTGGCAACGCTCTCAATAATTTTTTCATATGCATTTGAGGAAATTAATATTTCTAAAATTTTATTGGAAAGTAGTTCAATACTTTATGCTGGCGCATTATCAGGTGGAATTGCCTTTACATTGCAAATGTTTGCTCAAAAAAATATAGAAGAGGCACCTGCTGCAATTATTTATTCTTTAGAAGGTGTATTTGCAGCAATTGCTGGATGGATAATTCTTAATCAATTTTTAACCACAAATAACATGATTGGATGTTTTTTAATATTAGTCGCTGTAATTTCTTCTCAAATTTCTCCGAGCACTAAAACTTAAGAATATGCAATTACAAAAAGAATTAATGCAAGAAATGTTCTATAATAAACAAAAAGGTTTAAATTAAAACTTCTGACATAAATCAAAAAATATTTTATTGTCAAATAAGAAACAATAAATGATAATAGGACTGCAAATATAAACAAAAAATTCATATCAACATTAGTGTTAATAATATCTTTCATGCCTAGTACACTTGCTCCAGCTAATGCAGGTATGGATAAGTAAAATGATATTTTAGAAGAATCTACTCTATCAAAATTTAAAAACCTTGATGCAGTAATTACAATTCCAGATCTACTAACTCCTGGTATGATCGCTAATATTTGAAAAAAACCTATTATTAAAATATTTTTAAGATTTAAATTATAATTAATTTTATTTTTTATTGTAGATCTGTCAGCAATAAACAATAATATTCCAAATATTAATGTAGTCCAAGCTATTACTTTTAAATTTCTTAAATTTTCAATTAAACCGGATGAATAAAAAAAGTAGCCAAAAATAATTAATGGAATTGATCCTAAAACTATCAAAAGGAATAAAGATTTATTCTTAGTAATATTTATTAAATCTTTTCTAAAATAAAAAATAATTGCTAAAAGCGATCCTAGATGAAGGCTTATATCTAGTTGAAGTGAGCTAATATTAAAATTAGAAATTTTTGAAATGATAATGAGGTGAGCAGATGAACTTACGGGGATAAATTCGGTAAATCCTTGTATGAATGCTAATATTGATGCTTCTATATATTTTGAAATCATTTGAGAATTGAATAGATAGTTAAAAGATTACTTAAATAAGGCAATTACTATTACGCATAGCTACTATGCAAATTTCAAAAAAATAAGAAAAAATAGGGATTTTTGAAAATATATGTCATAATGTATTACCTAGTTATACTTTATAGATATTTGAAATTCGTATATAAGCCGACTCCGATGACTAATAAAATGCTTCAATTCGTAGATATAGGTCAACAAAATCCACCTAAAAGAGATAAATCCCAAAGAAAAGAAGATTTTGGTGAGATATATCAAGAATTTATTCATGATAGGGCTAAAGAACAATCTAGCAGATGCTCACAGTGTGGTGTCCCGTTTTGTCAAGTTCATTGTCCTTTAAGTAACAATATTCCAGATTGGTTAAAACTCACTGCAGAAGGAAGGTATGAGGAGGCATATCACTTATCACAAAGCACAAATAATATGCCAGAAGTATGTGGAAGAATTTGTCCTCAGGATAGACTATGCGAGGGGAATTGTGTAATCGAACAGTCCGGGCATGGCACTGTTACTATTGGATCAATTGAAAAATATCTAACCGACAAAGCATGGGAAAATGGATGGGTCAAACCAATAAAAGTAAAAATTGAAAATGAACAAAGTGTTGGCATTATAGGTGCAGGACCTGCAGGTTTAGCTTGTGGAGAAGAGCTAAGAAAAAAAGGATATCAAATAACAATATACGATAGATATGATAGAGCTGGTGGATTACTTATTTACGGAATTCCAAACTTTAAACTAGAGAAACATGTAGTTGAAAGAAGAATTAAACTTCTGAAAGATGGAGGAATAAAATTTGTAAACAATTTTGAAGTTGGAAAAGACTCTACTCTAAAAGAATTACAATCCAAACATGACGCAATCTTAATTTCTACAGGTGTCTATAAACCGAGGGAAGTAAATCTACCAGGAAATGACTTAAGTAACATTTTTCCTGCAATGGAATTCCTAACTGCATCAAATAAAAAAGGCTTGGGTGATAAAGTTGAAATGTTTGATAATGGTACTCTTAATGCGGAAGGGAAAGATGTTGTAGTTATTGGTGGAGGTGATACTGCAATGGATTGTGTAAGGACATCAGTTCGACAAAAAGCTAAATCTGTAAAATGTTTATATAGAAGAGATAGAGAAAATATGCCTGGCTCTGCTAGAGAAGTAGGAAATGCAGAAGAGGAAGGTGTTGAATTTATTTGGTTGAGTAATCCAAAAGAATTTAAAGGATCTAATAAAGTTAATAGCATTATAGTAGATAAAATGAAGTTAACAGATCCTGATGAGAGTGGAAGAAGAAAACCAGTTGTAGAAGAAAATTCAGAATTTGAAATAAAAGCAGATTTAGTGATTAAATCTCTAGGATTTGATCCAGAAGACTTACCTATTCTTTTTCAAGAGCCAAGATTAAAAGTTTCACAATGGGGAACTATTAAGGCTGACTTTGATACGTTAGAAACAAGTATTCCTGGTGTATTTGCAGCAGGAGATATTGTTCGGGGAGCGTCATTAGTTGTATGGGCTATTAAAGATGGAAGAGATGCAGCAACTTCAATCGAAAGTTTTCTTCAATCAAAGCAAAAAATGAAAGTTGCATAATGGATATCCGAAAAAAGAATCTTGAATTATTAAAAAAAAATCATGTTTATGATGAAAAAATGGAACATGATGCATGTGGAGTAGGTCTTGTAGCTTCAACTGAGGGGCTAAAATCAAGAAAAGTAGTTGAATATGGAATTGAAGCTTTGAAAGCTGTTTGGCACAGGGGCGCAATTGACGCTGATGGAAAAACAGGCGATGGAGCAGGAATACATATTGAGATACCCAAAGACTTTTTTGCAGAGAAAATAGAAATTACTGGACATAAACACGATAATTCAGATTTATGTGTAGGAATGATCTTTCTACCGAGGAACGATTTTGGTGGTCAAGAGCAATGTAGAACAATAGTAGAGAGCGAACTTACAAAAAAAAATTTTAATATATATGGATGGAGACAAGTACCGGTTGATCCATCTGTGCTTGGTGAAAAAGCTGAATTAACAAGACCTGAAATTGCTCAAGTTTTATTTACTCATAATGATAAATCAATTATTGGCAAAGATTTAGAGAGAATACTATACGAGACAAGAAGAAAAATTGAAAAAGAAGCTTTAAAAAATCAATTAAATAATTTTTATATTTGCTCATTTAGTTCAAGATCAATTATTTACAAAGGAATGTTTCTTGCAGAAGCTTTGTCAGACTTTTATACAGATTTAAAAGATGAACGTTTTATTTCAAGATATGCAATTTTTCATCAGAGGTTTTCAACTAATACAGCACCAAGCTGGGATTTAGCTCAACCGTTTAGAGCTATCGCTCATAATGGTGAAATAAATACACTTAAAGGCAACGTCAATTGGATGAATATACACCAAGAAGAAATGTTTAGTCCATTGTTTGATGATATGGAAAATTTGAAACCAGTTATTCCTGCTGGAAATTCTGACTCTGCTTCATTAGACAATGTTTTTGAGTTACTAAATATTTCCGGTCATTCAGCACCTTTAGCAAAACTTATGTTAATTCCAGATGCTTGGTCAAAAAAAAGTAAAGTTTTGCCAAAAGATCATCAGCAATTGTTCAATTTTTTAAATAGTACAATGGAACCTTGGGATGGACCCGCTGCTGTTGCAGCGACAGATAATGAGTGGGTAATTGTTGGAAGTGACAGAAATGGTCTAAGACCGCTAAGATATACTGTTACAAGAGATAAACTTTTGTTTGCTGGATCTGAAACAGGCATGATTGATTTAAATGAAAAGAAAATTGTTTCGAAAGGAAGACTTGGCCCTGGAGAAATATTGGGTGTAAGAATTGAAAAAGGAAAAGTTTATACAAACAATGCGATTAAGAATTATTTAGCAAAAGAATTTAAAAAGTTTAATAACCAGATCATTGATCTTGATAAAAAATTTCCAATAGAAAGTGAAAAAAACCAGCATTCAGGCTCTGATTTAAAAAAATTACAACATTGTTTTGGTTATAGCCTTGAGGATTTAGAACTAATCCTTCATCCTATGGCTGAAGATGCTAAAGAAGCAACTGGATCCATGGGTGATGATACACCTCTTGCTGTATTATCTGACAAATATAGGCCTCTTTACCATTTTTTTAGACAGAACTTTAGTCAAGTAACAAACCCTCCAATTGACTCTCTAAGAGAAAATAAGGTTATGAGTTTAAAAACTAGGTTTGGAAATCTTGGCAATATTCTTGATTTTTCAGATCTTACTGAGGAAAACATTTATGTTTTAGACAGTCCTATTCTCTCAAACAATCAGTTTGAAAAATTTGTAAAGTACTTTGGTGATAATTATAGAATTTTAAATTGTATTTTCGACAAAGAAGAAACACTTGAAAGTTCAATTAATATATTAAAAAGGGATGCAGAGAAAGCAGTCAGAGAAGGTGTAACACAACTTATTTTGTCAGATAAAAATATATCCGAAACAAAACTGCCAATGCCAATGCTTTTATGTATTGGAGCAATAAATACTCATTTAATAAAATTAGGACTAAGAGGATATGTTTCTATCAATGTTCAAACAGGAGATGCTCTTGATACACACTCATTTGCTACGCTTATAGGTGTTGGAGCAACAACTGTAAATCCTTATCTTGCATTCGATAGTTTATTTCAAAGATACTCTAAAAAACTTTTTGGTAAATTTTCTTTTGATGAGTGTGTCAGTAGGTATATAAAATCTGTAAACTTTGGCCTGTTAAAAATAATGTCAAAGATGGGTATTTCTGTTTTAAGTTCTTATAGAGGAGGATGTAATTTTGAAACTGTAGGACTAAGTAGAACAATTGTTAAAGATTATTTCCCAGGGGTAATATCTAAAATTTCTGGAATTGGATTAAGTGGTATAGAAAAAAAGATAAGAGGTATACATAAGGATGCTTTTGACATTCATTCCAATATTTTACCCATAGGAGGAATTTATAGATATAGAAAAAATGGAGAAACTCACCAATATCAAGGAAAATTAATTCATCTTTTGCAAGCTGCAGTTGGATCAAATTCTTATGATACTTATAAAAAATACACCAAAGGAATTTACGGTTTAAAACCAATTAATTTAAGAGATTTAATTGACTTTAAAAATCAAGAGGCAATAGCAATTGACGAAGTCGAGCCAATAAGTGAAATCATGAAAAGATTTGGAAGTGGAAGTATGTCTCATGGTGCTTTATCAAAAGAAGCTCATGAAACACTTGCTATGGGTATGAATAGGATAAAGGGTGCTTCTTGTAGTGGCGAAGGCGGAGAAGATGAAAATAGATTTAAAGTTCTAGAAAATGGAGATAGCGCCAATTCAAGAGTAAAACAAATAGCATCTGCAAGATTTGGAGTAACTATAAATTATTTAAATAATTGTAATGAAATTGAAATTAAAATTGCACAAGGTGCAAAACCTGGTGAAGGGGGTCAATTACCTGGGTTTAAGGTTACTGAAGAAATAGCTAAATTAAGACATTCTACTCCAGGAGTGACACTAATTTCACCTCCTCCACATCATGATATCTACTCAATAGAGGATCTCGCACAACTAATTTATGATTTAAAGCAAATCAATCCTAAGGCTAGAGTGGGTGTAAAATTAGTAGCTTCCTCTGGAATAGGAACTATTGCTGCAGGAGTTGCTAAAGCAAAAGCTGATATCATTTTAATTTCTGGTCATAATGGTGGAACAGGCGCTACTCCTCAAACAAGCGTTAAATATGTTGGTATTCCATGGGAAATGGGATTAACAGAAGCAAATCAAGTTTTGACTTTAAATAAACTACGACACCTTGTTACTCTGAGAACGGATGGAGGAATTAAAACTGGAAGAGATGTAGTTATGGCAGCAATGATGGGCGCAGAAGAGTTTGGTGTAGCTACTACAGCGTTAGTTGCAATGGGATGCATTATGGTAAGACAATGTCACTCTAACACTTGTCCAGTCGGTGTTTGTACTCAAGATGATGAGCTTAGAAAAAAGTTTACTGGTACACCAGACAAGGTAGTGAACTTATTTTCTTTTATAGCGGAAGAAGTAAGAGAAATTCTAGCAAGTTTAGGTTTTAAGTCTCTTAATGAGGTCATTGGTAGAACTGACTTATTAAGGCAGGTAAGTAAAGGATCACCAAATTTGGATGATTTAGATTTAAATCCTTTATTTGTACAAGCTGACCCCGGTAAAAATAAAAGATATTGTGAGAAACCTATAATTAATGAGGTTCCAGATACATTGGATCAAAAAATTTGGCCAGAGGTAGAAAACTTAATAGATAATAATTCTCCATTAGATAAAACATATGAAATAAAAAACACTGATAGAGCAGTAGGAACAAGAATCTCTTATCATTTATATAAAAAATTTGGAAATAATAAATTAGAGGAAAATACTTTTTCACTCAATTTTAAAGGATCAGCCGGACAATCATTTGGGGCATTTGGGATTAAAGGACTTAAATTAATTTTAAAAGGGGATGCTAATGATTACGTTGCCAAAGGTTTGTCAGGTGCATCTGTAATAGTTAAACTTCCTGAGGAAAGTAATTTGGTCTCAAACAAAAATACTATTATAGGAAATACAGTCTTATATGGAGCAACATCGGGAACTTTATTAGCAGCAGGACAAGCGGGTGAAAGATTTGCAGTAAGAAACTCAGGAGCAACTGCGGTAGTTGAAGGTTGCGACTCAAATGGATGTGAGTATATGACAGGGGGATCGATTGTAATATTAGGTGATGTTGGAGATAATTTTGGAGCAGGTATGACAGGTGGAATGGCTTTTGTATATGATCCTAACAATGAATTTCCAAAAAAAGCAAATCCAGAGACAATTATTTGGCAAACACCCGAGACAGAGTTTTGGAAAAATAATTTAAAGAAATTAGTCTCAAAACATTATCAAGAAACAGAGTCTAATGTTTCTAAAAATATACTCGAAAATTTTGATTTGGAGGTAAATAATTTTTTACAAGTTTGCCCTAAAGAAATGATAGATAAACTTGAAAATCCAATTACTAATAAAAGTATTGTTGGTAAAGCTAGTTAACTTTTTTAATTATTTTTTGTAGTTCTTTACAAATTATACTTAAATTTTTACTTGAGGAGAGACTATGATCTCCATTCTTTATTATTAAAAGCTTTTTATCTGCTTTAGGAAAAGTTTTTAAAACCATTCTTGAGTATTTTATAGGTACTACCTCATCTTTTTGTCCGTGAACCATTGTGACAGGTATAGTATTACTTAACTTTTTATTAAGGACTTTATTAGTAGTTTTTTTTCCATCAAAAATAAGCTGTTTAGTAATTAAGTATTCATAATCACCATTTTTAATTTTAGATATTCCTTTTTTGATTATTTCATACTTTGTTTTTTTTGGAAATTTTTTCCACATAATTCTTGTAAGAAACTCAGGTGCAGATCCAATACCTAGGAAGCCTTTAATTTGAGAACTAAAATATCTGTGCATTATCATCGAAATCCATCCACCCATACTTGAGCCAATTAAAATAAAATCATTTTTTTTTACTATTTTATTAATTGCAGTCTTCGCATCATTTGACCATTTTGTAATATTACCTTTTGTAAATTCTCCTGAAGACCTTCCATGACCAAAATATTCTAATGCTAAAAACCCTAATTTATTTTTAATGCTAAAATTTAAAAATTTCTTAGGTTTATCTCCATCTATATCTGATGCAAAACCTGGTAAAAAAACTATGTAGAGATTTTTCTTATAATTATTTGCGATATATCTTAGTTTTTTATATTTAGAAATTCTTAGAAATTTATTTTTTTTCATATAAAGTATTCATGTTGACTAGGTATATATTATTATCACATGCAGTCTAAATTAAAAGTACTACAGGTAATTCCTAAGTTAGGTTATGGTGGTGCAGAAACTGGTTGTTATGATATTGCACATTACTTGCCAGAAAATAATGTTAGATCATATCTAATTACAAGTGGTGGTGAACTTCTACAATACTTAGACAGAAAAAAAGTCAAACTTATTAGACTTCCTGTTCACTCAAAAAATCCTATACTCATTTTTATTAATTCACTAATTATTTCTGCAATTATTTTAATAAATGGGATAAATATTGTTCATGCTAGAAGTAGAGCGCCTGCATGGTCATGTTTAATTGCAACAAAAATTACAAGAAGAAAGTTTGTTACGACTTTTCATGGAACTTATAATTACAAAAATAAGTTAAAAAAATTTTATAATTCTGTAATGGTTAGATCTGATTTAATTATTGCTGGATCTAATTTTATTTTTTCACACATCAAAGAAAATTATACAGAATATCTAACAGATAAAAAAAAATTGCTTTCTATATTTAGAGGTATAAATACAGATTATTTTGACTCTTCAACAACATTAGAAACTGATGAAGATAAATTATTTAAGTCATGGGATTTGAAAGTCGGAAAAAAAATAATTTTATTACCAGGTAGATTAACAGCTTGGAAAGGCCAAGAAATGTTTTTAGAGGCATTAAGTAAAGTAAATATTCAGTTAGGGAACGATTCTTTCATTGCAGTAATTTTAGGTAACGACCAAGGGCGAGATCTTTATAAAAAAAAATTAATTAGACTTGTTGAACAATACAGACTTACCAAACAAATAAGATTTATTGATCATTGTAAAAATATGCCATTAGCTTACAAAATATCTGACATTGTTGTCTCCACATCAATTGAACCTGAAGCTTTTGGGAGAGTTGCTGTAGAAGCTCAGTCTATGCAAAAATTAATTCTCGCTAGTAATATTGGTGGATCTAAAGAGACAGTAGTTGATGGAAAATCTGGAATATTATTTGAAGCAGGTGACTCTGATGATTTATCAAAAAAAATTATACAAGTAATGAACTTAGATCCTGATGAACTTTCAAAAATGGGTAATTTTGGAAGAGAAAATGCCATAAAGAAATTTAATGTTGAAAAAATGTGTTTTTCTACTTATTCAGAGTACAAAAAACTATTTAATTAATGCCAAATATTACATTACCTGACGGAAAAAAATTAAACTTTGATAAAAGTGTAACAGGTTCAGAGATTGCAGAAAAAATAAGTAAATCACTAGCTAAACAAGCCTTAGTGATGAGTGTAAATGGTGAATTAAAAGATTTGTATTCAACAATAGATAAGGATAGTTCAATTAAAATTTATACTGCAAAAGATCCTGAGGGATTAGAAGTTATTAGGCATGATACAGCACATATTATGGCAATGGCCGTCCAGGAATTATTTCCAGGAACACAGGTAACAATTGGTCCAGTTATAGAAAATGGCTTTTATTATGACTTTGCTAGAAAGGAACCTTTTACCAGTGATGACCTTAAAAAAATTGAAAATAAAATGTCAGAGATAATTGATAAGGATGTAAAAACTAGAAGGGAAATTTGGGAAAGAGATAAGGCAATATCTCATTTTAAAAAAATTGGAGAAAAATATAAAGCTGAAATAATTGAAAGTATTCCAAAAAATGAGATGCTTACGGTTTATCATCATGGTGATACATGGCATGATCTATGTAGAGGTCCCCATTTAGAATCTTCTAGTAAAATTGGTAAAGCATTTAAATTAACAAAAGTATCAGGGGCTTATTGGAGAGGTGATTCTAATAATGAAATGTTGCAAAGAATTTATGGAACTAGCTGGGCCAATCAAAAAGACCTGGATTTGTATCTTCAAAGAATAGAAGAAGCAGAAAAAAGAGATCATAGAAAAATAGGTAAAGAGATGGATTTGTTTCATTTTAGAGAAGAAAGTCCTGGCTCTGTATTTTGGCACCAAAAAGGATGGAACTTATTTCAGAAACTTATTTCTTATATGAGAATGAAGCAAGAAACTGCAGGATATCAGGAAATAAACACTCCAGAAATATTAGATCGATCACTTTGGGAAAAATCTGGTCATTGGGAAAAATTTGGCGCAAATATGTACACCTCTACTACTCCAGATGAAAAAGTTTTTGCTATTAAACCAATGAATTGTCCAGGATGTGTTCAGGTTTTCAATCAAGGTTTAAAAAGTTACAGAGATTTACCACTCAAAATGTCGGAATTTGGAAAAGTTCATAGATATGAGCCCTCTGGAGCACTTCACGGATTATTGCGTGTTAGAGCATTCACTCAAGATGATGCACATATTTTTTGTACAGAGGAGCAAATCACAGAAGAATGTTTGAGCGTAACAAATTTGATCTTAGAAATTTATAAAGATTTAGGATTTGAAGATGTAATTTTGAAATATTCTGATCGACCAGACTTAAGAGTTGGGGATGATAAAGTTTGGGACAAGTCAGAAGCTGCATTATTGGAAGCTATAAAGGCAACAAAACTAGAATACTCTGTAAACAAGGGTGAAGGCGCTTTTTATGGTCCTAAAATAGAATTTGTTTTAAGAGATGCAATCGGAAGAGATTGGCAATGTGGAACTTTACAAGTTGATTTAAACTTACCAAGTAGGTTAGGTGCATCATTTATTGACAGTGATGGAAACAAAAAAGTACCTGTCATGCTACACAGAGCTTTATTTGGTTCATTAGAAAGATTTATAGGAATTTTAATTGAAAATTACTCTGGAAAATTACCATTCTGGCTTTGTCCAGTCCAAACTATAGTTATACCCATTTCAAGTGATTTTGATGAATACGCAAAACAAGTAAACAATGAGTTAAAAAAAGTTGGTTTAAGTTCTGAAGTTGATTTAAAAAATCATAATTTAAATTATAAAATTAGAGAACATTCATTAACTAAAGTCCCAATGCTACTAATATGTGGAAAAAAAGAAGTTGACAGTAACACAGTAACTATTAGAAGATTGGATTCTAAAAAACAGGAAACTATGGAATTAAAAGAATTCTTAAGAAAATATTCTGCTCTTAACAAAGCACCTTCAATCTAAGTGGCAGATTTTAAACAAAACTATTTTCAGAAAAGAACTAAGCCTAAAGGTCCTAGAACCAACCAAAGGATAACTTCTCAAGATGTTCAAGTCATCGCAAGCGACGGCGATAACTTAGGAATTTTAAATTTACAAGATGCAATTAGTAGAGCAAAAGAGGAAGGTTTAGATTTAATTGAAATTGCTCCAAATGCAAAACCTCCCGTGTGCAAAATTATGGACATGGGAAAATATAAATATGATGCTCAAAAAAAAGCAAATAAAGCAAAGAAAAAGCAAAAAAAGATTGAATTAAAAGAAATTAAATTAAGGCCTGTTACTGAAGTACATGATTATACTTTTAAAATAAAGAATGCACAAAAATTTATAGCTAAAGGAGATAAGGTTAAATTTACAATAAGGTTCAAAGGAAGAGAATTACAGCATTCTACCTTAGGCAATGAGTTAATGGATAAGATCAAACAGGATATGGAGGCCGTTGGACGAGTTGAGCTTCAGCCCAAGTTTGATGGCAAACAAATGATTATGGTTATCCAGCCTTTATAAGCTTTATTTCTGGTTGTAAATTAATATTAATATTTGTATAACCCCTCAAAAATTATGCCTAAATTAAAAACAAAAAGTTCAGCAAAAAAAAGATTTAAAATATCAGCTAGAGGTAAAGTAATAACTGCTCAAGCTGGTAAAAGGCATGGTATGATTAAAAGAACTAATTCACAAATAAGAAAACAAAGAGGCACTACGGTGATGTCTAAACAAGATGGTAAGATTGTAAAATCTTATATGCCGTATAACCTAAGAGGATAAAATGGCTAGAGTAAAAAGAGGTGTAACAAGCAGAGCTAAGCACAAAAAAGTATTAAAGGCCGTCAAAGGTCAGTGGGGAAGAAGAAAAAATACCATAAGAGTTGCTCGACAGGCTATGGAAAAAGCTATGCAGTACGCTTATAGAGATAGAAGAAATAAAAAAAGAGACTTTAAATCACTTTGGATACAAAGAATTAACGCTGGAGTTAGATCTGAAGGTTTAACATATTCTAAATTTATTAACGGCCTAAGTAAGACAGGTATTAAAATAGATAGAAAAATACTCGCTGAAATAGCTTACGATAATCCAGAAGCATTTAAAACTATAGTTAAAAAAGCTCAAGCAGCATTAAACTAATTTTCATTGTTGTTTTTCTAGAGTTAACAAATATTCTACGAATATGTCCGATATAAAAAAAATTAAAGATGAATATTTAAAAAAATTAGACAACAATCTAGACATAGAAAGTGTCAATCAAATAAAAACTGAATTGTTTGGTAAAAATGGACAAATTTCTAATTCCTTTAAAAAATTAGGTTCTCTGCCTAATGATGAAAGAAAAAAATTTGCATCAGATTTAAATTTAATTAAAGAGGAACTACAAGAAAAAATAAATTCTAAACTCCAAGAAATTGAAATTAAAGTGATTAATTCTAAACTTGAGAATGAAAAAATAGATGTAACTTTACCTGAGAGAGAAATAAAACCAGGAAAAATACATCCTGTTTCACAAGTTATTGATGAGATATCTTCAATATTTTCTGAAATAGGTTTCAGTGTAGAAGAAGGGCCGGATGTAGAAAATGAACATTATAATTTTACTGCATTAAATACTCCTGATAACCATCCAGCAAGAGATATGCATGATACTTTTTATTTAGATAATAATAAAGAAATACTATTAAGAACTCATACATCTCCTGTACAAGTTAGAACAATGTTGAATGGAAAACCTCCATTTAAGATTATAGCTCCTGGAAGAACATATAGATCTGATAGTGATCAAACTCATTCCCCAATGTTTCATCAAGTCGAAGGACTTCATATTGATAAAGAAATAAATATGGGTCATTTAAAAGGCTGTTTGAATTATTTTATAAAATCTTTTTTCGAAATAGATAAAATAAAAATGAGATTTAGACCTAGCCATTTTCCATTTACTGAACCATCGGCAGAAGTTGACATTGGTTACGAGTTAAAGGACGGAAAAATAGTTATTGGTGAGGGCGATAAATGGTTAGAAATCCTGGGATGCGGAATGGTACACCCAAATGTCCTAAAAAATGTAAATGTAAATCCAGATAAATACCAAGGCTATGCTTTTGGTATTGGTATTGATAGACTTGGAATGCTGAAATATGGCATAAACGATTTAAGAGCTTTTTTTGAGACTGACTATAGATGGCTCAACCACTTTGGTTTTGATCCGTTGGATGTTCCTTCAAATTACAGAGGTCTAAGCAGATGAAATTTACAATGAGTTGGTTAAAGGATCACCTTAAAACCAAGCATAAAGACATTCAGATTATTGATAAATTGACTGATGTTGGACTTGAAGTTGAGAGTTTTGAAAATATTAGCTCTGATTTTGACAATTTTAAAGTGGCAAAAATTATAAATGCTGAACAACATCCAAACGCAGATAGACTTAGAGTATGTGATGTTGATATAGGGCAACAAAATATTGTTAAAGTTGTTTGTGGAGCACCAAACGCTAAAAAAGGTCTTTTAACTGTTTACGCTGGTCCTGGATCAGTTATTCCAAAAAATAATATGAAACTTACAGTTAGCAAGATTAGAGGAGTAACCTCATATGGAATGTTATGTTCGGAGTCAGAATTAAAATTATCAGATGAAAGTGAAGGAATAACAGAGCTAAAACTAAGTAAATATTCAGACAAAATAGGTAAAAATTTTTTTAATAACAAAACTGAAAAAGTTGTTGATTTATCAATAACCCCAAATCGACCTGACTGTTTAGGGGTGAGAGGAATAGCTAGAGATTTAGCTGCGGCAGGAGCTGGTAAATTAAAAAGTATTTCACATAAAAACATCAAGAAGAATGGATCTCAAAATGTAAAAGTTTCAATTACTAAAGATAAAGACCAAGGTTGTACAATATTTGGGAGTTGTCTCATAAAAGGGGTAACCAATAAAGAAAGTCCAAAATGGTTGAAAGAGAAAATCGAGTCTCTTGGTCAAAAACCAATTTCAGCAATTGTAGATATAACTAATTATGTCATGCTTGATTTAAATAGACCTCTACATGCATATGATGCAGATAAAATTGATAATGAAATCATAGTAAGAAACTCAAAAAAAGGGGAAACCTTTGAAGCCCTAGACAATAAAGAATATAAATTAGACGATGGAATGTGTGTTATATCCGATCAATCTGGCGTGTTAGGCTTAGGAGGGATAATTGGAGGAACACGTTCTGGTACTGGGTTAAAAACTAAAAATATTTTATTGGAGTCTGCATACTTTATCCCTAGGTCAATAAGAAAAACCTCAAAATTGCTTAACATTGACACTGATGCTAAATTTAGATTTGAAAGAGGAATCGATCCTCAATCAATAGAGACAGGTTTGCTAAAAGCCTCTCAACTAATATCTCAAATTTGTGGGGGAAAAATTAGTAAATTTGATATTCAAAAAATTACACAATATAAAAACTCAGAAATTAAATTTAATACTTCGTTATTCGAAAAAATAACAGGTTTTAAAATTAAAGATAATGAAATTATTAAAATTTTGAACGATCTGGGCTTTAAAGTTTCCAGAAAGAAATCAGAATTAAAATTAAAGGTTCCTTCTTGGAGACCTGACATAAGTCAACCGATAGATATAGTTGAAGAAGTTGTAAGAATTAAAGGGTATGAAAATATTGAAACTATAGAGCCAGAAAAAAATAGATTAAAAGACACATTAAATAAACAACAAAAACTCTTTCATTTTTTACAACGTTCTGTAGCATCAAAAGGTTATTTTGAGACTGTTACATGGTCATTCACAGACTCAAAAATAAATAATTTTTTTAAAGAAAATTTAAAAGAAATTAAAATAGTAAATCCAATAAGCTCAGATTTAGATGTTTTAAGAAATTCAATTTTTTCAAATTTAGTTTTTTATTTAAAGAAAAATTTAGATAGAGGATTTAAAGACATTTCGCTTTTTGAAATTGGACCAATTTTTAAAAATAACCAGCCGGGAGAACAGTTGACGGTAATAGGTGCAATAAAATCAGGAAAAATTTCAAGATTAAACTGGAATGAAAAAGAAAGATCAGTTGACATTTTTGATGTGAAAAAAGATTTAATTCAAACATTAATGGAAGCTGGATATGACAAACAAAGTTTTTTTATAAGAGACAAATCTCCTACGTACTATCATCCAGGAAAATCTGGTTCAGTTTATCTTGATAAGGATGATATTGATCCTGTTGCATATTTTGGAGAATTTCATCCAAATATTATTAAGAAGCTCGATATAAAAACTGAGGGAGTAGTTGGTTTTGAAATCTATCTAGATTTTTTAAAAGATAATAAAATAAAGCTAAAGGATCAAAAATCTAATTTTAAATATTCAGACTATCAAAAATCAGAGAGGGATTTTGCTTTTGTTGTAGATAAAAATTACAAAGCACAAGATTTAATAGAAATCATATCATCAATTGATAAAAATTTAATAAGATCAATTAAAATTTTTGATATTTATGAAGGTGAAAATATTCCAGATGGAAAAAAATCAATAGCTCTAAATGTTACAATTCAATCATCTGAAAAAACATTAGTGGAGAGTGATCTTGAAAAAATTAATAAATTAATAATCACTACTGTAGAAACTAAGTCTGGGGCAAAAATTAGATCCTAAATGTCCACTGAAATTGATAATATTCGAAACTTTGCAATTATTGCACACATTGATCACGGCAAATCCACTATAGCAGATAGAATAATTCATAGATGTGGTGGATTAACAGATAGAGAAATGAAGGCGCAAGTTCTGGATTCTATGGATATTGAAAGAGAGAGAGGTATTACAATTAAGGCCCAAACAGTAAAATTAAATTATAGATCCAAAGATGGAAAAAATTATATTTTAAATATAATAGATACCCCAGGACATGTTGACTTTAGTTATGAAGTTAGTAGATCCTTGTATGCATGTGAAGGTTCAATATTAATAGTGGATAGTACACAAGGTGTTGAGGCTCAAACTCTGGCTAATGTTTATCAAGCATTAGATATTAATCACGAAATAATTCCAGTTTTAAATAAAATTGATTTACCTGCATCTGATATAGATAGAACAAATAAACAAATTGAGGATGTTATTGGTATAGATACCTCAAATGCTGTTCCGTGTTCAGGTAAAACTGGTGAGGGTATTGATGATATTTTGGAGCAAATCATTCAAACTTTACCTGGACCTAGAGGTGAAAAAAATCAAAGATTAAAGTGTTTGTTGGTAGACAGTTGGTATGACACTTATCTTGGTGTAGTAATTTTAGTAAGAGTAATTGATGGGAAAATTAAAAATAATATGAAAATTAAAATGATGTCTACCAAAAAAGAGTATTTTGTTGAAAAAGTTGGTGTTTTTACCCCCAAACCAAAAGATATTGATGAGCTCGATTCAGGAGAAATTGGTTTTATTACAACTGGAATTAAAGTTTTATCAGAAACCAAAGTTGGAGATACAATTTGTGATGCATCTAAACCATTAACTCAGATACTCCCTGGATTTAAGCCAAGCAAGCCAGTAGTTTTTTGTGGATTATTTCCTGTAGATAGTTCTGAATATCAAAAGTTGAAAGATGGATTGGCTAAACTTAAATTGAACGACTCTAGTTTTTCTTTTGAGGCTGAGTCTTCTTCTGCTTTAGGTTTAGGTTTCAGGTGTGGTTTTTTGGGTTTATTGCATTTAGAAATTGTTACGGAAAGGCTTGAAAGAGAATTTGATATCAACTTACTAACAACTACACCAGGCGTCGTTTATAAGATCCATTTAAATAACGGTGAAGTAAAAGACTTACAAAATCCATCAAGTTTACCTGATCCAACTTTAATTGATTTCATTGAGGAACCATGGATCAAAGCTACAATCATCACGCCAGACCAGTTTCTTGGACCAATAATAAAATTATGCCAAGATAAACGAGGAGTTCAAACAAATCTAAGTTACTCAGGAAATAGAGCTGTTGTAAATTATGAATTACCATTAAACGAAGTTGTATTTGATTTTAATGATAGACTAAAATCTATGACAAGTGGATATGCTAGTTTCGATTATGAAATAATCGGCCATAAAGAGGGAGATTTAGTCAAGATGAGTATTTTAGTAAACTCCGAACCTGTAGATGCTTTAGCTATGATGATTCACAAAGACTTTGCACAAAAAACTGGAAGGGAGGTATGTGAAAAACTGAAAGACTTAATTCCTAGGCACAATTTTATGATACCAATTCAGGCAGCAATTGGCGGTAAGATTATTGCAAGAGAAACTATCAAAGGCTTTAAAAAAGATGTTTTAACTAAAATTCATGGAGGAGGAGCAGTTGATAGAAAAAGAAAATTACTTGAAAAACAGAAAAAAGGAAAAGCCAGGGCCAAACAATTTGGAAAGGTTGAAATACCCCAAGAGGCTTTCATTGGAGTGTTAAAAATTTCAAAAGAAAAATGATTTTTTAAATCTATGAAGTTAGAAGATATAACTTTTTTAATAGTAACTTACAAAAGTGAAAAGATAATAAGAAAGTGCTTATCAGATTTACCGGAAGTATCTAAGAAAATAATTATTGAAAATTCTGGGAATGTTAAATTAAAAGAAGAGCTCTTAAGAGAATTTAAAAACTTAAAAGTAATGGTAATGGATGAAAATCTTGGGTATGGAAGAGCAAATAATATTGGAATTAAAATAAGTGACACAAATTATGTTTTTATATTAAATCCTGATACATATTTGAGTTCAAAAAATTTAGAACAAATATTAAGTTATCTAGAAAACATAGAATTTGCGATTGCCGCACCATTAGAAGATAATGAAATAGATAATACTAATTTAAATAAAAAAATTATGGAAACTGAAACTGTTAAAGGTTTTGCGATGATACTAAACAAAAAGAAATTTAAAGATAATTTTTTTGATGAAAAAATTTTTTTATATTTAGAAGAAATAGATCTTTGTAAAAGAATGAGATCATTGAATGAAAAAATTATTCTTATAAATGTAAAGATTAAACATTTAGGAGGTAATTCTCATTATGACTCTCAAGATATCGAAATTATCAAGTCTAGAAATTGGCATTGGATGTGGTCTAAATTTTACTTTAACAAAAAACATTATGGTTATTGCAATGCTTTAATTAAAACGTTACCTAATTTTATTTCTTCATGTTTAAAGTTTATTTTTTATAAAATCAAAAAAAATAAAGTTAAAAAAATTATCTATGAAATGAGAATTAAGGGATTAATAAATTCATATTTATTAAAACCTTCTTCTTATAGACCGTATTAAAAAAAGATATGATTAGAAATTATACAAATAATATTTGTGAATTTTCATTTACTTTAAAAAAGGAGAGGTGGCCGAGTGGTTGAAGGCGCACGCTTGGAAAGCGTGTAAAGGGGAAACTCTTTCATGGGTTCGAATCCCATTCTCTCCGCCAAAAAATATAATTTAAAAACAGTTAAATTTAAAAAAAAAAATAAAATAGAAAATTTTTAAAAAAAGTGCTTAATTTATGTTGGAAATGAATACTTATTTAGGCTTTTGCTAATACAAGATTTTATTTAAAATTTTAAAAATGCTATAAGAATTAAATTCCAAAAATAAATAATGACAAAAAATAATTCAAACACTTATCAAGCAGACTCCATAAAAGTTTTGAAAGGTCTTGAAGCAGTAAGAAAAAGACCAGGTATGTATATTGGTGATACAGATGATGGAACAGGCTTACATCATATGGTTTATGAAGTAGTTGATAACTCAATTGATGAAGCATTAGCAGGATATTGTAAAAAAATTGAGGTAAGCATAAATTTAGATGGTTCTATTACAGTTGAAGATGATGGAAGAGGAATACCTGTCGATATTCATAGGGAAGAGAATAAATCTGCTGCAGAGGTAATAATGACACAACTTCATGCAGGAGGAAAATTTGATCACGATTCATACAAGGTGTCAGGTGGTTTACATGGTGTAGGTGTGTCCGTTGTTAATGCTCTTTCTGAAAAACTACAATTGTTTATAGAAAGAGATCAAAAAAAATATTTTGTTGAATTTATTAATGGTGAAAACAAAAATCCTTTAAAAGTAGTTGGAAAGTCAAAAAATACAGGAACAAAAATTAATTTTCTTCCATCAAAAAATATATTTTCGTCAACAAAATTTAGTCTTGCAATCATTCAAAAAAGAATGAGAGAATTAGCTTTTTTAAATAAAGGAATTAAAATAGTATTAAATGATTTAACTCAAAAAAAAATAAAGTCTCTCGAATTTAAATTTGAAGGTGGAATAAACGAATTTGTTGAGTATCTAGATGAAAAAAGAGAAAAATTAAAAAATAAAAATGACAATGATTTATTTAGAAAACCAATTTATATTGAGGGAATAAAAAATAATATAGATGTTCAATGTTCCTTAAAATGGAATGCTGGGTATAATGAAGATGTTTATCCATATACAAACAATATTTATCAAAAAGATGGAGGAACTCACCTTCTGGGATTTAGAAGTGCTCTGACAAGAGTTATTAATAAATATGCTGCTGAGCAAAATTTATTGAAAAAAAGTAAAGTTTTGCTTTCAGGAGATGATATTAAAGAGGGTTTAACATGTGTTTTATCTGTAAAAATTCCTGACCCTAAATTTTCTTCTCAAACAAAAGATAAATTAGTTTCTTCCGAAGTAAGAAATATAGTGGAGGGTATTGTTAATGAAAAACTATCTATTTGGTTTGATCAGAATCCTTCAATTTCAAAGATAATTTTAACAAAAATAATACAAGCGGCTGTGGCAAGAGATGTTGCTAAAAGAGCAAGAGAAAATGTAAGAAGAAAGGGTGCTTTGGAACTAACAGGTTTACCGGGGAAACTTGCAGATTGCCAAAATTCAAAACAGGAGGGAACAGAATTATTTATAGTTGAGGGGGACTCAGCAGGTGGATCAGCTAAACAAGGAAGAAATAGAGAATATCAGGCTGTTTTACCACTTAGAGGAAAAATTTTAAATACATTTACTGAAATAAATGAAAGTAAAAAAAATGGTGGTCAAAATGATTTAAGAACAAAATCGTTATCAAAAATGATATCTTCTAATGAAATAGTTACACTAATTAATGCTTTAGGTTTAGATCCAAAATCAGAGGAGATTGATTTAGAAGATCTTAGATATGGAAAAATTATAATTATGACAGATGCAGATGTGGATGGATCACATATAAGAGCATTACTTTTAACTTTTTTTAACAACATTCCTTTTAATAAATTAATTGAAAAAGGTCATGTTTATTTAGCACAACCACCTCTTTTTAAAGTTAATAAAGGTTCCAAAGGGATTTATATAAAAGATGAGAAAGATCTTGAAAATTATATAATTAAAAATTCAAAAGATCTAAAAAAAATAAAAAAAAATTCAAAAGAATTTGATAAGATTATTCAATTAGAAAAATCAAAACTTAACATTCAGAGATTTAAAGGACTTGGTGAAATGAACCCTGAAGAATTATGGAATACTACACTAAATCCAGAAACTAGGAATCTCCTTCAAGTTCAATACTCAAAAAATTTACAAAAAGACCAAAACCTTATTCAAACTCTGATGGGCAATGATGTAGCATCTAGAAAAGATTTTATTGTAGACAATGCTATAAATGTTGTAAATTTAGATGTATAGTAATGGAGATAAGTAGCAGTTCCAAATCATCTCACTTAAATAGAATATCTTACATTAATTTGAGATGGATTGGAATAATTGGACAATTTATAACAATTAATGTTGTTGCTTTCATTTTCAAATTTGAATTCAATTTTATTATTGCAAATGTTGTAGTTTTAATTGGTGCTTTAAGTAATATTTTTCTATTTTACTTTTTCAAAAAAAATCAGTTACAAGAAAATATATCATTAATTTTTTTGACTCTTGATATTCTTCAATTAAGTTTTTTACTTTATTTAACAGGTGGTACGATTAACCCTTTTTCAATATTTTTAATAATACCCTGTATATTTGCGTCAAATAGTTTGAGTATTAAAACAAATATTCTATTAATTTTTCTTACAATTTCATCAATTATTTTTCTAACTTTTTATCATCAAGAATTACCATACCCAATTAATGAATATGTTTTTAATAAACATTATTATTATTCAGTTCCAATAGCCTTAATAATTGCAATGATTTTTTTAAGTTTTTTTGCTTTACTATTTGGAAATGAGTCAAAAGTTAGAAAAGATGCATTAGACAAAATCCAAGAAGTGATTTCTAAAGAACACGAACTAGTGTCCTTAGGTGGACAAGCTGCAGCTGCCGCACATTCATTAGGTACACCGTTATCTACAATAAAAATTGTTTCTCAAGAGTTATATAATAATTTTAAAAGCAATAAAGATGTAAAAAAGGATATTGAGTTACTTGTTAGTCAAGTTAATAGGTGTAATGAAATTTTAAAAAAACTCTCGTTAAATCCAATAGTTGAAGATGATTTTATTGATAAAAACATTAACTTGCATGAATATATAAAGGAAATTGTAAATTCCTTTAAGGAGATATCTGATAAAAACTTTATTATTAATATTGAACAAAATTACAATTCTTTTGAAATAACAAAATCAATTGAAATAGTTTACGGATTGAGAAATTTTATTGGAAATGCAAATAAGTTTTCAAAAAAAAATATTTATATTTCCATAACAAGTGATAGTGAAAATTCATCAATATCCATCGAGGATGATGGTTTGGGATTTCCAAGAGATATACTAACTAAAATTGGTGAACCTTATATTAAATCCTTACAATCAAAAAATAAATCTAGAACAGGTTTAGGTTTAGGAATATTTATAGGAAAGACTCTTTTAGAAAAAAATAAAGCTAAACTTTTAATTAGAAATTCAGAGACTAGAGGAGGTGCTGAAATTAAAATAGAGTGGTCTAATAAAGATTTAAATAATCTTTAGTGAAGTTTTTTATTTTCAAATAGTCCACTTAATTGATCTATCATCACATCACCTAATTCTTGTACATCTGAAATTTTAATTGCTTTTTTATAATATCTAGAAACATCGTGGCCAATTCCTATAGCTAATATTTCGATATCACTTTTAGTTTCTATAAATTTTACGATTTTTTTTAAATTTCTTTCTAAAAAATCTCCTGAATTAACTGATAAGGTTGAATCATCAACAGGAGCGCCATCTGAAATAACCATGAGGATTTTTCTCTCTTCTTTTCTTTTTTTAAGTCTATTAAATGCCCAAGAGATTGCTTCTCCATCTATATTTTCTTTTAACAAGCCTTCTTTTAACATTAATCCTAAATTTTTTTTTGATTGTCTCCAATGCGAGTCAGCACTTTTGTAAATGATGTGTCTAAGATCATTTAGTCTCCCAGGATTTTTTGTTTTTCCTAATTTATTCCATTCTTGTCGACTTTTTCCACCTTTCCAATTTTTTGTGGTAAATCCAAGTATCTCTACTTTAACCGAACATCTTTCTAAGGTTCTAGATAAAATATCAGCACAAATAGCTGCTATAGTTATTGGTCTCCCTCGCATTGATCCAGAATTATCAATTAATAATGTCACTATTGTATCCTTAAAGTCCAAATCTTTTTCTTTTTTAAAAGATAAGGAGTTGTATGGGTCAATAATAATTCTTGGTAACTTTGAACTATCTAATAATCCTTCTTCAAGATCGAATTCCCATGATCTATTTTGTTTTGCCATTAATTGTCTTTGTAATTTGTTAGCTAATTTAGTAATTAAATCTTGAAAACTAGTAAGTTGCTGATCTAAATTTTTTCTGAGTTTTTCAATTTCCTCAGCAGTCTCTAGGCTTTCTGCTTTTGCGATTTCATCAAACTCTTTAGTAAATATTTTATATTCTTTATCACTTATTCCTAAATTCTTTTTTTGTATTACATTTTCTGAGTCCATATCGTCATTATTCTCATTGGCAAGTTGATCATCAAGTCTAAATTCATTAACATCATCTTCACTATCCATACCTTGTGTGATATTCTCATCCTCACTTGACTTGCTAGACTGTTCATTGTTTTCATCCTCATTGTTATTTGGATTATTTTGATCTTGGGTATCATCTTTTTCATCATTTTCTTTTTCAGCAGTCTCATCATTTTCAAATATATCCATACTTTCTAAAATTTCTGAAAATTTATTATTGTAAACCTCTTGATTTTCTAAATTTTCCTTTAAAAAATTCAAATGATTTTCTATTGACTTATTAAAATCATTTTCCCAGAATTGGAGAATTTCTTTATTACCAGGACTTAATTCTACATTAAAAAACTTATTTGTCATATAAATTTCAAAAGCATCAATTATATTAGTGTCTTCTTTTTTTGTTATTTTTTTTTGTTCAAGAGACTTAAGTCTATATTTGTAATTATCTTTAAAATTTTTTGAAATTCCTTTTAGCATTTCTGAACCTAGCAACTCATATCTTACTTTTTCTGAAAGCTCGTAAAGGGTTCTGCAAGATGGATTTTTTGGAGTATTTTTGGCTAGTAATTTCTTATCTGAAAACCTTTTTTTTAATGCGTCAGAATCTGTTATTGCTCTTAGTTTTTTAAACTGATTTATATCAGTAATATTATCTATTTCACCAACACTATAAATTTTTTCCTCTTTTTTCTTATTTTTATCTTCATTATAATCATTCGAGATAACCCTGTAAGTTGATTGTAAAGCTTGTTTGAATTTTTCTTTTATACTATCTTCTTTGTTCATTAAACTTGAATATTAATCATTGATTCTGGCAGTTCTTCACCAAAACATCTTTGATAATATTCAGCAATAGTATTTTTTTCTGCATCGTCGCATTTGTTTAAAAATGTAACTCTAAATGCATATCCTATATCTTTGAAAATTTCTGAATTTTCTGCCCAATGCAAGACTGTTCTTGGACTCATTACTGTTGATATATCACCAGCCATAAATCCTTTTCTAGTAAGTGAAGCTACTTTTATCATATTTGAAACTTGTTCTTTTCCTTTAGAGTTATTTAAATTTTTATTTTTGCCTAATATTATTTCCATCTCCTTTTCTAAGCTAAGATAGTTTAATGTGGATACAATATTCCATCTATCCATCTGACCTTGATTTATCTGCTGAGTTCCATGATATAAACCTGTTGTATCTCCAAGACCTACAGTATTAGTTGTTGCGAAAAGTCTAAAAAACTTATTTTGTTTAATGACTTTATTTTTATCTAATAACGTAAAACTTCCCTCTGACTCAAGCACTCTTTGAATAACAAACATTACATCTGGTCTTCCAGCATCATATTCATCAAAAACTAATGCCACGGGGTTTTGAATTGACCAGGGAAGAATGCCCTCCTTAAATTCAGTAACCTGTTTGCCATCTTTTATCACTATGGAGTCTTTTCCTATTAAATCAATTCTACTTACATGACTATCAAGATTAATTCTTATACAGGGCCAGTTTAATCTAGCAGCTATTTGTTCAATGTGAGTTGATTTACCTGTACCATGATATCCTTGTATCAGAACTCTTTTATTAAAAGAGAAACCTGACAAAATAGCTAATGTTGTATCCTTATCAAACTTATATGTTTTATCTATCTCTGGAACATACTCACTTGATTTAGAAAATGCATTTACTTCCATGTCACTTTCAATACCAAAAGTTTGTTTAATAGATAATTTAATATCTGGAGTATGATTAATATTTGGTGTCAATTTTTTCCTTATATGTATTTTTTAATTGAGTATAAGCTAAAGTAATTACTTTTAGCTTGTCTTCAAATTTTTTATTCCCAGCATTCATATCAGGGTGAAATTTTTTGACAAGTTTTTTAAATTTTTCTTGTACTTTTTCCCATTTTAATCCAACACTAATTCCTAATATATTAAAGGCTTTTATATCATTGTTGTTAAATTTAAACTTATTCATGTTATTAAAATCGTTGTTGAATTTAAATTTATCCATTTCATCTTTTAATGCATTACTCCACAAAACTTTAAAAAAATTGTCAGAGGAACTAAAGCTTTGAGTAGGTTTATGCCAGGTCATGTCTGAACGTAAAAATTCAACTATTTGTTGATCACTCATGCCTCTAAAATAGTTCCAGTTTTTATTAAATTCTTTAATATGATTTAAACATAATAATCTGTAATCTTTACTGTTATCTCTTTCTTTAGGTGCTTTATACAAGCCCTCGTCACTACAATTATTCCAATCACAAATATTTTTCATAGTATATAATAGTTTATACTATGAAAATTAACGAACTTATCAAAATTATCGAAAAAAAAATTTTGTCGCAGGATTGTATTTCAAAAGTTAAGATAGAGGATAAGTCATTTCTGCATAAAAACCATCAATCGAATGAAACAGGAAAATTTCATATTTTACTATCAATTGAATCAGCTGAATTAAAAGAAAAAAATAAATTATATTCAACAAGATTTATCTACAAAATTTTAGATAACGAATTAAAAAATAATATTCATTCTTTACAAATAAAATTACTTTAAACTCTTAAAAATATATTTCTTTAAAATTAAAGGATTGATTTGAAAGTCTATTTTAATTTTACCAAAATTTTTTATTAGTATTAAATTAATTCTCTCAGAATTGTTTTTTTTATCACTTTTCATAAAATTTAAAATCTTATTAGTATCTTTTTTCTTAAAAAAATTATTTATTTCTGCTTTCATGCCAATTCTATTTATATGGTTAATAATAATATTTAATTTCTTTTTTGATAGAGTTCTATTTTGACAACTAAATTCAGCTGCACTTTTTATACCTAAAATTACAGCTTCTCCATGATTTAATTTTTTGGAAAAACCTAAAGTTGACTCATAAGCATGTGCAAATGTATGACCTAAATTTAATACTTTTCTAAAATTTTTTTCATTTACATCTTTTTCCACTACAATTTTTTTTAAGTTACAAGCTTTTAAAATAGAACTTTCAATAAAAGGTGATTTTAGTTTTAAAATTTTTTTTAAGTTTTTATCGAGATACAAAAAATTTTCATAACTATTTATAATGCTACTTTTTAATATTTCAGCATATCCACAAATAATTTCTCTTTTAGGCAAAGAATTTAAAATATTAATATCAGATACAACTAGATCTGGTTGATAAAAACTACCAACTAAATTTTTTCCATATTTATTATTTATGCCTGTTTTTCCACCTATTGATGAATCTACTTGTGAGAGTAAAGTTGTTGGAATATTTATAAATTTTAAACCTCTTTTAAAAGTACTTGATGCAAATCCAACTATATCTCCAATTATCCCTCCACCAAAAGAAATAACACAATCTGATCTGTTAAATCTTCTTTCAAATAAAATTTTATGAATTTTTTCAATTGTCAAATAATTTTTATTTTTTTCCGATGGTACTAATTCAATATTGAATATTTTTTTAGATTTGAGTTTTTTAAACAACGTTTTTTTAAATGTATGCGGAATATTCTTATCTGTAACAACTAAGCACTTTTCGAAAGTTATGTTACTATCTTTTAAAATTTGATTTATTTTGTTAATTAGGTTTCTTCCAATAAGAATTGAGTAATTTTTTGTATTTGTTCTTATATTTATTTTATTTATTTTCATAAATATCTAATATCTTATTTATAATTTGATCTTTGTCTAATTTATCACAATTTATTTTATAGTTCGACAATTCGTAAATTTTTGATCTTTCTTTGATTAAATTATTTATTTTATCTTTGGTAAGATTCATCACTATTGGTCTTTTTTTACTTTTGTATATTCTTTTTATAATAGTTTCATTTTTCCAATTAAGCCAAAAAGATAAGCATGTTTTTTGACATAATTTTCTTATGGATGAATTAATAAATCCTCCGCCTCCTAAAGAAATTACGTTTTCTTCAGATTTAAGATATTTCAAGGAAACTTTTTCTTCAATTTTTCTAAAATAGTTTTCTCCATTTTTTTTAAAAATATCTGAAATACTTAATGACTCAACTTCCTCAATCTTTCGATCAATATCTATAAAACTGGTATTTAATTTTTTTGATAAAATTTTACCAATAGAGGATTTTCCAGATCCCATCATCCCGATTAATACAATGTTTTTTTTTGATTTCATGAGTTTCTATATTGAAAAAACACAAATATGTCTTATTTTGAAATTATTAAATTATATGCAATTTACAAAAAATACAAGTAAAGGCAAATTCTTAAGTTTAGGTTTTGTTTTTAAAATTTTAATAGCCATTTTTATAATTATATTTGGCTTTATTTTAATTAATCAGATTAATTTGCCTGCACCAGTAAAACAAATTGAAAAAATCTTACCAAATGAAAATTTCAAAACAATTAAGTAAGATTTTAATTTTAATATTTTTTATTTTACCAACTCAATTCGCTAAGGCACAGGAAATAAAAGAGATTTGGTCCGTAATAGAAAAAAAAGAGATCTCAGAAAATGAAACAGTCAACAATGAAGATAGCACAAGTGTTGTAAATAAACCTGAAGGTATCAAAGTAAAATTTTCCGATGAAAATATTTTAGTAGAGCAAAATTTAGATAGCTCTAATATTTTGTTGTCTGGATTATTTGATCCCGATGACAACGATTTAAAACTTGATATGTGGTCAAAAACAGATGGAATTGAAATTAAAAAGCAGCTTGAAAGAATACAGTCAAAAAATTTATCTAGTTTCTCTGAGAGATTAATGGACGTAGCATTACTAACAAACTCTTATATTCCAAGTCAAAATTTCTCTCTGGATGAATTCGAAAGTTATACACTCGATCATCTAATTAAAAAAAAGGATTATAATTTAGTTGAGCAGTTCATACAAAAAAATTCATCAATAAAAGATAAAGAAAGACTTATAAAACATGTAGCTGATTACTATTTGTCATTAAACAAAATAGAAAAATCATGCTCAGCTATTGAAAGTTTAAGTATGATAACAGATGAATACTTAACGTATTACAAAATATACTGTTTAATTATTCAGGATAAAAAAAATGAAGCTCAGTTGTTATTTGATCTTAACTCCGAGACAGATACTTTAGATAATTTTTTTGTTCAAAAGTTTGAGGTACTAATGGGATATGAGGATAAAAATTATATTTTATCTGATGAAAATATTCTTTATTTCCACTTATCTCACAAAACAGATAAAAAGTTAATATATTACCCGTCAGTAGAGTCTGATGAATTTATTTGGAAATATTTATCTAATTCGAATTTACTTAAAAATTTAAACAATTTTAATCTAAGTGATATTGACCAGGTAAAGTTTTTAGAAAAAGCTACCAGTGAAGGTATTTTTGAAGAAAGGGATTTATTGAATTTGTATAAAAAATTTCAATTTGAGATAGATGACCTAATTAATTATGAGAAAGCATACAAAAATTTACCTGATTATGAGAGAAGAGCTCTACTATATCAGAGGTATTTGCTTACAGATAATATTGAAAAAAAACTTTCATTGTTATCAAAATTGAATAGTTCTTTCGAAGATTCAAATTTCAGTAAATCATTTGATGATGAGTTATCTAAATTGTTAAAAAAAATAAATAAAGAAGAGGTTCCCTCAAAATTTTCTTCTTTTTACCAAAAAAACCTAATAACTGATGCAAACAAAAAAAATAAAATTAAGTTTAATGATCAAGTTTTTCATCAGTCAAAAGTGTTAAACTATTTTTTGAATAAGCAAAGCTTACCCAAAACCCAAAAATTGACTGACAATTTATTGTCAAAAATGAAAAAAGATAAAAACTATTCTTTTGACTTTAAAGATATAGTTTTGTTGCAATCTCTAAAATCAGATGGAATTCAAATAGGTGAAATAGATGAACTCTCTCAATATAATCCTGATTTAAACCCTGAATTAGATAAAATGATAAATAATAATGAGTCAGGTATGATATTATTAAAACTAGTTGAAATTATTGGTGAAAAAGAATTAGATGAATTAAATAGTAGATCATTGAATTTTATTGTAGAAATTATGAATAGAACAAAATTAATTAGTCTGAGAAATGAACTATTGTTGGAAATTCTTCCATTAAAAGTTTAAAATACTTTATTCATCATGACAATTAAGACTATTATAACCGAACCAAACGAGATTTTAAGACAAGTTTCAAAACCAGTACTAAACGTTGGTAATGAGGAAAAAAAGCTAATGGATGATATGTTAGAAACAATGTATGCAGCCAATGGTATTGGTTTGGCAGCTATTCAAATAGGAATTCCAAAGAGAATTATAGTTATGGATATTTCAAAAGATGGGAATAAAAAACCAATGTTTTTCGTAAATCCAATAATAAAAAATAAAGATAAAGAAAAAACAACATATGAAGAAGGATGTTTGTCCGTACCAAATTATTTTGCTGAAGTTGATAGACCTAAATATTGCGAGGTAGAATATCTAGATTATAGCGGAGAAAGTAAAATTTTAAAAGCTGATGGACTTCTTGCAACTTGTATACAACATGAAATGGATCATCTTGAGGGAATACTTTTCATAGATTATTTATCTAAATTAAAAAAAACAATGATTGTCAAAAAATTATCAAAGAAAAAAAATAATCCTGATCGTATTATTGTTTAATGAGCAAAAAAATTGCTTTTATGGGTACACCCAGTATTTCGGGTCAAATATTGAAATCATTGTATCAAAATGGTTTTGATATTGAAATTGTATACACTCAGCCACCTGTTGCATCAAATAGAGGACATAAATTAAATAAATCTCCTGTTCATATCATGGCTGAAATATTAAATATTCCAGTTAGAACTCCAGTAAAATTAGATAATCTTGAGGAAAGAAAATTTATCAAAAGTAAAAATATTGATTTAGGTATAGTTGTTGCATATGGCCAAATTTTAAAAAAAGAAATTTTAGCAATACCAAAATTTGGATGGATAAACATCCATTATTCACTTCTACCAAAATTGCGAGGTGCAGCTCCAATTCAAAGGGCCATTATGAATAATGAGAATTTAACAGGGATTTCAATTATGAGGATGGATGAGGGTTTAGACACAGGTCCTGTTTGCAATCAATATCCAATAAATATATTAGATAATGAAAATAGTGAGGATTTATCTAAAAGATTGAGTAATTTAGCCTCTGAAAAGATTTTAGAAAATATTGATAATATTTTAGAAAATAGAGCTTTATTCAAAGATCAAGATCATAGTCAATCTTCATACGCGAAAAAAATCAAAAAAGAAGAAGGAAAAATAATTTGGCAAGAAAACAATAAAAAGATTATAGGAAAAATAAATGGTTTATATCCCAATCCAGGTGGATGGTTTGAGTTTCAAGGAGAAAGATATAAAATCCATAAAGCTGAATTATCAATTAACACTGGTAAAGCAGGCTATGTTTTGTCTGATAATTTAGAAATTGGCTGTGGTGAAAATTCAATTAAAATTCTTGAAATTCAAAGACAAGGAAAAAAAGTCCAAAAAACAGGGGAGTTTTTGCTTGGTAGTCAAATTAAGATGGGCACCAATTTGAATTAGCTATGTTTCGTTATCAAATTTTAATTGAGTATGTTGGTAGCTCTTATATAGGATGGCAAATTCAAAAAAAAGGCAAAACTATTCAAGGATTAATTCAAAAAAAGATTTCAAAACTTCTAGATGAAAAAATAATTGTTACTGGTTCTGGGAGAACAGACACCGGAGTTCATGCTATTGAGCAATCTGCACATTTCGATTGTATGAATGAAATCAAAAATTTTAAAAAATTTTTAAATTCTATTAATTATTTTCTTAATAAAAACGAAATAGCTATTTTGAAAATTAAAAAACAAAATTTAAATTTTCACGCACGCTTTTCAGCAAAAGAGAGAGTGTATAAGTATATTATTTATAATCAACCAACCAAGCCTATTATTCAAAATAATCGAGGGTGGTTTGTTATAAAAAAACTTGATTTTGAAAGTATGAAAATGGGAGCAAAAAAATTAATTGGAACTCACGATTTTTCGTCATTTAGAGCTTCGGGATGTAATGCAAAAAGTCCTATTAAATTTATGAAATTTGTAAAAATAAAAAAATTCAAAAGTAAAATTGAATTTGAATTTAGATCACAATCATATTTAAAACAGCAAGTAAGGTCGATGGTAGGTTGTTTGAAATTTATCGGAGAAAAAAAATGGTCAATTAAAAAATTTGTGAATGTTTTAAGGGCAAAGAATCGAAAACTGTGTGCACCTCCTGCACCTCCTGAAGGATTGTATTTAGTAAAAATTAAATACTAATTTTTTTATTTCCCATTGCGAATTTTTTGTTAATTCTCCACCTAGACTCTGCTCTTACAATATAGCCACAACAATTTTTTGATTTACATTTACAAGGAAATTGTTTGTAATCTTTATCATAGCCAAAACCATAGTCACAAGTTAGTTCTTCACCTTTTTTTATATCTTTAATTGCTTTGACCCAAATCTTAAGTCCTTTACCATCATAATCACAATTATTTTCACAAGAGTGATTTATTAGTCCAGCTGTATTCCACGGAAAGTCTCCATCTAGATCATATTTTTTATTAACAGTAAATAAATATATAGGTTTACTATTATCGTATTTATTGGACTCTTCTGTTTGTTTCTTGGTAATTAATTTTCCAATATAATCTATTATCTTCTCACCCTCTTTTATATCCCGTGTAGCATAAAGTCCTTTCCCTTTTTTATCTATATCTGACTTTTTAATTTTGTATGGTTTCATATTTCTTTACATATTATTTAAAAAAAAATTATCAATTAAATTCTATTAATGCATCAACGTGTCGTTTAGTACTGTTTTGTAATGCTTTTAAATCGTAGCCACCTTCAAGAATTGAAACTACTCTACCTTTACAAAAAGACTTTGAACACTCTAACGTTCTTTTGGTAATTTTGTAAAAATCTTCTGAAACTAGCATAAGTTGCGCTAAAGGATCATCAATATGTGCGTCAAAACCCGCAGAAAATAATAAAAATTCTGGTTTGAATTTCTTTAATTTATTTAAAACGATTTCGTAGGCATTTAAATATTCTTCAGAAGTCGTCCCAGCTTTAAGTGGAATATTTAAAACATTATCAAAATTTCCGTTTTCTTTTTCCGATCCTGAACCTGGGTAGTATGGGTATTGGTGAGTTGAAATATATAAAACTTTTTCGTTATCGTAGAAAATATTTTGTGTTCCATTACCATGGTGAACATCGAAATCAATTATAGCGATTTTGTTGTAATTATATTTTTCAATTAAATAATTAGCACCAACAGCTACATTATTATAAATACAAAATCCCATAGCTTTATCTTTTTCAGCATGATGACCAGGTGGTCTGACAGCACAAAATGCATTATTAAATTCTTTATTTTCTACTCCATCTATTGCTGTAATTATTGAGCCCACTGCATCTTTTGTTGCATCTTTGCTTCCAGGAGAAATGATTGTATCTCCGTCTAAAAATACTAAACCTTTTTTAGGAAATGACTTTTCTACTTGATTCACATAATCCTCAGAATGAGTTTTATTGATAAGCGATAAATTAAATTTTGCTGGTTTTTTCCATATAAGATTTTTGTCATCTATTTTTTTAAAATTCTCAATTACCGCAGTTACCCTATCAATTTTTTCTGGATGACCATCTCCAGTATCATGATTTTTATAGGTATCTGATATTATTAGGCCAGTCTTCACTTAAAATAATGTTTTAAAATATTTAAATAAATTAAGCTTAATTTTTTCAAATCAGTCAATGAAACTGCTTCATCAACTTTATGCATTGTTTTTCCAACTAAGCCAAATTCTAAACATGGGGCAATTTTTCTTATAAATCTAGCATCTGAGGTACCCCCAGTTGTTGACAGTTTTGGTTTTATTTTGGTTATTTCTTTTATAATTTTTTGTATCATAAAAGTCGTATGATTTGGCTTTGTGAGAAAAGCCTCTCCCGAAACAGCATAATCAATTTTATATTTAGATTTAGTTTTATTGCAGACTTTTTTCAAAATCTTTTCGATCTTATTTTTGATTGAATTTGAAGTATGCTTATTATTAAATCTTATATTAAACGTAGCGTAAGCAATGCCAGGAATAACATTATCAGCCATATTATGTATATTAATTTTTGTAATTTCCAGGTTTGTAGGCTGAAAATCTTTTGTACCTTTGTCAAATTTTATATCTTTAAGTTCATTTAATATTTTAACAATGGTTGTAGAAGGGTTATTTGCTCTATGAGGATAAGCTACATGCCCTTGTATACCGGTAATTGTTAATCGACCAGTCATGCTACCTCTTCGCCCAATTTTTATCATTTCTCCTAATTTATTTGGATTTGTTGGCTCTCCAACTAAGCAAAAATCTATTTTTTCTTTTCTCTTTTTTAGGTAATCAACAACTTTTTTAGTTCCATTAATAGCAACGCCTTCCTCGTCTCCAGTAATCAAAAGACTTACAGATCCCTTAAACCCTCTATTTTTTTGAGTAAAAATACTAACAGCAGACACAAATGCAGCGATTGAGCTTTTCATATCATTTGCTCCTCTACCAATTAAATGACCTTTTTTAATTGATGGTTTAAATGGGTTTACCGTCCAATCATTTAAATTTCCAGCAGGGACAACATCTAGATGTCCTGCATAACAAAAATTTGGACCTTTATTTCCCAATCTTGCATATAGGTTTTTAACTGGTTCACTTCCTTTTTCTTTAAACTCAAGAATTTTAGTTTTAAACCCAAGTTTTTTTAGCTTCTTTTCCAGAAATTTCATAACTCCTGCATCTTTAGGAGTTACAGTTGGAAATCTAATTAGCTCCTTTGCTAATTGTAATTCATTTATAATTGCCATTTAAATTATTCTCTCAAGAGATCGTTAATAGAAGTTTTTGATCTAGTTTTCTCATCAACTTGTTTGATTATTACTGCACAATACAGAGAGGGTGCAGATGAATTATTTTTATCTGGAAGTGAACCTGGAACCACAACTGAATAAGGAGGAATTTTTCCGTAAGTAATTTCACCAGTTTTTCTATTAACAATTTTTGTAGATTGTCCAATGTACATTCCCATACTTAGAACAGATCCTTCTCCTACAATTACACCCTCTACAACTTCAGACATTGCACCCAAAAAAACATTATCTTCTATAATTGTCGGAAGTGCTTGTGCAGGTTCTAATACACCACCCACACCTGATCCTGCAGAGATATGACAATTTTTTCCTATTTGGCTGCAGCTTCCTGCTCTTGCAAATGTATCAATCATTGTTCCTTCATCAATATATGCGCCAATATTAACGTAGCATGGCATTAAAACTGCATTTTTGCCTACAAAACTTCCTTTCCTTACTGGAGAGTTAGGTACCATTCTAAAACCAGCTTTTTCATGATCTTCTTTTGTCCATCCTGCTGTTTTACCTTTAAGTAAATGCGATTTATCATACCAACTACTGTAAGGACCATTCAAATTTTCCATAGGATATAATCTGAAACTCAACATGATTGCCTTTTTTAAATGTTGATGAGTTACCCACTCACCATTTATTTTCTCAGCCACTCTCGATCTACCATTATCTAAATCATCGATAACTTGATTTATTGTATCTTTAAGAGACTGTTCAGATGACGGGTTTACTTGATCTCTATTTTCCCAAGCATCATTTATAATATTTTCTATACTCATAATTTTACGAGTTTTTTAATAACCTTATTTCTTTTAAAAATAAAGAGAGATTTTCTATTTTGTAGTCAATATATTCTTTGTTAGATTCCTTTTTTCCCCAATACTCGTTATTGATTAGCCAAACTGTTGTAGCTCCTCTTTCTTTTCCAATTGACAAATTTTTTGCAATATCTTCAATATAAATCGTCTCTTTTGGATTAATATCAAATTTTTTAACCATTAAATCGAATGCTTTTGCGGCTGGTTTTGGATGATAATCAGCATCAACAATATCAAATACATCATCAAATAAGTCATCTATGCCTAAGTGTGAAGTAATATTTTTAACATGTTTCTTGCTTCCATTAGTAAAAACAAATTTTCTTAGATCTAATTTTTTTATTTCTTCTCTTAAAACAATGTCTTTCTCCATGAAAGATAGATCAATATCATGAACAAATTGTAAAAATTCTGTTGGGGGAATATCATGGTGTATCATTAATCCGTTCAGACTTGTGTTGTATTTGTGAAAATAATTGGTTTGTAGTTCTTTTGCTTCTTTTAAATCAATCTTTAATTTTTTTGAAATATACTGCGTCATTCTTTTGCTTACTTGACCAAATACTGCCTCTAGATCTTGATAAAGAACACCGTCACAATCGAATAAGATATTTTTTATGTGCTTCATCTTCTTATTAATGTTCCTGCACCTTTATCTGAAAATAATTCGAACAAAATTGAATGTTTTTTTCTTCCATCTATGATTCCTACTCCTGTAACCCCGTTCATTACCGCATCAAGGCATGTATTAATTTTGGGTATCATACCCTCTGTGATTATTTCATTTTTTATCATTTCTAAAATTTCAGAAGAGTTTATCTCTTCGATAAGCTTTTTTTCTTTATTTAAAACTCCTTCCACATTAGTCATTAATAATAATCTTCTACATTTTAAAGATTTTGCTATAGCTCCTGCAGCTGTATCTCCATTAATATTATATGTTTGATTATTTTTCCCCAGACCTAAAGGAGATATAATTGGCACTGCATTTATTTTGATTATATCTTTTATTATGTCTACATTTATTTTATTTGGAATACCAACAAATCCTAGTTCCTCTCTTTCTGGAATAACTTCAATAGCATTATTTTTCTTTGTATTTAGAGAGACTGCATTTGCACCTTTTTCGACTAAAGAATTTACAATATCCTCATTAAAGTCGATAAGGACATTTTCAACTACGTCAATAATTTTTTCATCTGTAACTCTTAATCCTCTTATAAATTTTGATTGAATATTTGATTTATCTAATTCTCTTTTAATTCTGGGTCCGCCTCCATGAACTATGATTATAGAAAGTCCTAATTTATTTAAAATACTAATATCTGAAATAAAATTATTAAAGATGTTTCTATCAATAAAAACATTCCCCCCATATTTAATTACAATTAACTGATCTTTATATTTATCTATGTATTTTTTAAATTCATCGATTGTAGGACCATCCTTAGGTACTATTTTCTCTATTTCCATTTTTAAACGGTTTTGACAGTCGTTCTCTTAATGATGATGTACTGTTGAGCCATTGTTAATATGTTATTTATAGTCCAGTAAATGACTAGTCCAGCTGGGAAAGGAGCTAATATTACTGTTAAAAATAAAGGGAAAAACATAAATATTTTTGCTTGAACAGGATCAGGCGGTGTTGGATTTAGTTTTTGTTGCATCCACATTGAAACACCCATTAAACATGGCCAAACACCAATAAGTAAAAAAGAAGGAGGGTCCCATGGAATTAAACCAAACAAATTAAATATAGAAGTAGGATCCCTTTCACTTAAGTCTTTTATCCAACCAAAAAACGGCTGATGTCTCATTTCAATAGTTACAAATAAAACCTTATAGATGGCAAAGAAGAATGGAATTTGTATGAAAATTGGAAGGCACCCGCTGATTGGATTAACTTTCTCTCTTTTGTACAATGCCATCATTTCTTGTTGAAGTTTCATTTTATCCTCTTTATGTAACTCTTTTAGCCTTGTCATTTCTGGTTGGAGGACTTTCATTTTAGCCATTGATTTAAATGAGTAATTAGCAAGTGGAAAAAATACTAATCTAATACAAGCAGTAATCATAATAATTGCTATTCCAAAATTACCAGCAAGATTAAAGAAATATTGAATTGCAAAAAATAAAGGTTTCACTATAAAGTAGAACCATCCCCAATCTATAGCCAAATCAAACTTGCTGATATTTTCAGTTTCAGCATAACCATCAATAACGTTAACTTCTTTTGCCGCCACTATTGCTCTGATAGAATTAGTTTTTATTTCATTAGCTCCAATTTCAGTTGCATCTGTCTCTATAAAATTTGCTCTAAATTTATTCTTATAATCAAAATCAGACCTGAAACTCTTCCCATTTTCTGGAATAAGACTTGCAATCCAGTATTTATCTGTAATACCTAGCCATCCAGTATTCGCATTTATAGAGTATTTTTTTTCCTCTATATCATCATAATCCTCTTCAACCAATTGATCGTCAAAAACACCAATTAGTCCCTCATGCAAAATATAAAAATTTGTTACTTCTGGAGCAATATTTCTTATGATTTGACCGTAAGGATAAAAATTATAAGTTTTATCAGAATTATTTTCTATAGTTTGTTTAATGTCGAAAAGATATTGATTATCAATACTTATTTCTTTAATAAATTTGATATTCTGATTATTTTTCCAACTTAATTTTATAGACGAATTTGGTGTAAGTTTCCTATTTCCTTCAATCTTCCACAATGTTTTTGAATTTGGTAGATCAATATTTTTATTAGTTGTTGCCCAACCAGTTTCTACATAGTATCCATTTTCAGATTGTTTAGGATTTAACAAGACAACATTATCATTTCCATTTAGAGTGTTTGTGTATTTCTTAAATGTTAAGTCGTCAATAGATGAACCGAGCAATGAAATTGAACCTTTAATTTTATCATTTTCGAATAAAACTCTTTCATTCTCCTCTAAAGCTTCATCTCTTGAAATCTTAATTATTTTCTCATCTTGAACTAATGAGGGTGCATCTGATGAAGAATTTTGACTAGAAGTTTTTTTATCATTTGAGATATTTTTTTGATCCACAACAGGAGGAGCAAAGAATAAACTATAAAGTATTATGACAGCTGCACTTAAAGATATTGCTGCAATTACATTTTTTGTATCCATAAACTACTTTTTCTTTTTGACAGGATCAAATCCTTCACCACCACCCAAAAATTTTACAGGGTGACAACTTAGAATTCTTCTGAAACCGTTAATACTTCCTTTAAAAATTCCATTCTCTTTTAGATTTTCTATAAAATAATCTGAACATGTCGGAAGATATCTACAGTTGTTTCCTAAAAATGGGGATATTACTATTTGATATAATTTGATAGTTTTGATCATTAAATATTTAATAAGTTTAATCATTTAATCTTTTTAAAATCCTCAAGTGTTACCATTTTTATTTTCTCATAAGGATCATTGTTAACTGATATTCTTGCAATCAATAAATAGCAATAACTTAGATTAATATTAATTGTTTTTAAAGCTTCATTCATTATATTTCTTAATCTTCTTTTAATTCTATTTCTAATAACGGCATTTCCTATTTTTTTTTTAGCTACAAAGCTAATATTTAATCTGCTATTATTTTTATCTGAAAGTTTTTTAAAGAAAATCGTTAAATACTTATTAGAAATTTTATTTCCACTAAGAATTGACTTAAAGTCGTCGTTTTTAGAAAGGCTAACAATCTTTTTTTTCATTAAGCGTTTGTTAATTTTTTTCTTCCTTTAGCCCTTCTTCTTTTTAATACTTTTCTTCCACCTTTAGTTTTTCTTTTAGCTCTAAAGCCAACAGCCTTTTTTCTTTTTCTATTACTTGGTTGATATGTACGTTTCATTGTTGTTTAATTATTGTTAAATTTTGGTAGTTATACAAATATATGTATATAAGTACAGTGATTTTTAATAAGTTAAAAATCAATGAATAGAGAAAAAAAAATTAAAGTATTTTTAGGCTCTGCCTACATTTTGATAGTATTTGTTTTTTTATTGTTTTTTTTTAACAAATTTTCATTTCAGGATTTTTCTAGTTATGAACTAATAAGAGAAAACAGAAATGCTTTGGAAGAAGTTAAAAATAGTAATATTTTTATCTCAAGTATTATTTTTTTATTAGGCACTATAGTGTGGGTTCTTTTATTGGGTTTTGGGTCGCCTGTATTTTTAGTTGGTGGTTTTATTTTTGGAAAGTGGTTAGGAACTTTTCTTGTAGTATTTGGATTATCTATTGGTGCAACACTTTTATATGTATTTGCTAATTACTTTTTAAAAGATTTAGTTGAGAAGAAATTTTCATCACGTTTTAGTAATTTGACTGAAAAGTTTAAAAGGAACGAATTTATTTTTTTTCTTATTTATAGATTTATAGGCGGTATTCCTTTTTTTATTTCAAATATTTTACCAACAATTTTTAATGTTAAAGTTAGAAACTTTTTTTTTGGGTCAATAATTGGAATGACCCCACAATTATTTGTTGGAGCATCTCTTGGTGCAGGTTTGAACAAGATTCTAGAGGAAAACTCTGAGGTGCCTAGCATTTTAGAATTAATATTTTCTCCAGATATTTACACACCAATTTTGGGAATTACAGTTTTGGTTGTAATTGGGTTTTTGTTAAGAAAAAAATTTTACACAAAATGATAGCGGTGCCCTCGACGAGAATCTAACTCGTAACTGACCCTTACCAAGGGCCTGTTTTAACATTAAAACTACAAGGGCAATATTTATAATAATTAGTGTATAAATTTGAAATTTTCAAATTATTGCCTTATTTTTTTTTAAAAATACGTTATATCTATTCAAGGAAAATGTTATGGGAATTCACTATACATATGGAGCTAATAAAAATGCGAAGCTTATGGAGAAAAAAGCAAAAAGAGAAAAAAAGCTTGCAGAAAAAAGAGCTAAGAAGCAGGTGAAAACTGGCCCAGTTAAAATAGAGAAAGATAAAACTATTCCTATCGATCAAGTTATAACTCTTGATCATCTTACAAATCCTGACAAAAAATAAATAATGAGTTCAAAAAAGAATAATTTTAGCAAACTAGAACTTGCTTTAAGAAAAAATTTAAAAAAAAGAAAAGAATTTCAAAAAAAAACAAAGAAAAAAAATAAATAATGTCAGTTCAATCTGATAAATGGATTATACAAATGTCGCGAGATTACGATATGATCTCGCCTTTTGAAGATAAGCAAGTCAGAGGGGATAAAATATCATTTGGTGTGTCATCATATGGCTACGATGCAAGAGTTTCTAATGAATTTAAAATTTTTACAAATGTAAATTCCGAGATTGTTGACCCCAAAAATTTTAAATCTTCTAATTTTATTACTAAAAACTCATCAGAATGTATAATACCACCTAATTCTTTTGTATTAGCAAGAACAGTAGAATATTTTAAAATTCCAAAAAATGTTTTAGTTATATGTTTAGGAAAATCTACCTATGCAAGATGTGGAATAATAGTTAATGTTACACCTCTTGAGCCAGGATGGGAAGGGCATGTGACTTTAGAATTTTCTAATACTACTCCATTACCAGCAAAAATTTATGCTAATGAAGGAGTTGCTCAATTTGTTTTCATCAAAGGCAATGAAGACCCGTTGGTTTCGTATGCGGATAGAAATGGTAAATATCAGGGTCAAAAGGGAGTTACACTTCCAAAAATATAAGAATGGACAAATTTATTGTTAAAGGCCCTAGCAAATTAAAGGGTGAGGTAGCAATTTCAGGGTCAAAAAATGCTGCTTTACCAATTTTGGCATCAACAATTTTATTTGAAAAAGAAGTTATAATTAAAAATTTACCTAGGGTTAAAGATATAGATACAATGATTAATCTTCTAAAATCTCTTGGATCAATAATAAAATTTAGCAAAGATAAAAAAATTGTAACAATAACTAAGAAAAAAAAATGTAAGATTTTTGCATCATATTCTCTTGTAAGAACAATGAGGGCCGGGATATTAGTTTTGGGTGCACTAGTTGCTAAGTATCAAAGATCTATAACATCTTTACCAGGGGGCTGCTTGATTGGGGCAAGACCAGTTAATTATCACCTGAATGCGCTTAAAAAACTTGGAATGAATTACGAAATTAAAAAAGGTTATATACACGCAAATACTAAAGGAAAACTCCAAGGTGCGAAAATAAGATTTTCAAAAATTAGTGTTGGAGCTACAGAAAATACAATTATAGCAGCATGTTTAGCTAATGGAATTACGATCTTGAGAAATTGTGCAATTGAGCCAGAAATAATAGATTTAATAAATTTTTTACAGTCAGGTGGAGCAAAAATAAAATTTATTGGTAAGCGTACTTTAAGAATAGAAGGAGTCAAAACTTTAAAAAAAACTAGTTATTCAGTAATGCCTGATAGAATAGAAGCGGGGACTTTTTGTGTAGCAGCATGTTTGACTGCTGGAAATTTAAAAATAAATAACCTTAATCCAAAAATCATAAAAAAAGAGCTATCGTTGCTAAATAAGGTTGGGGCTATAATTAAAACAAGTCAAAAACAAATACATATAATAGGTCCTAAAAAAATTAAAAATATTAGTAATTTAGTAACTAAAGAATATCCAAACTTTCCAACAGATTTGCAAGCACAATTCATGGTCCTTTTATGTAAGGCAAAAGGAAAAAGCTCTATAACAGAAAGTATTTTTGAAAATAGATTTATGCATGTTGCTGAATTAAGAAGATTGGGTGCTGAAATTATAATCAAAAAAAATAAGGCTTTTATTTTAGGAAATACAAACTTTAAAGCTGCAGAACTAATGTCTAGTGATCTTAGAGCCTCAGTTGCGTTAGTCTTAGCCGCTATGGTCGCAAAAGGATCATCAACCATAAATAGAATCTATCACCTTGATAGAGGGTATGAGAAAATAGAGAATAAACTTAGAAAAGTAGGTGTAAATATAAGACGGATTAGTTGATGGAAAATCAATATTTAAAAAAGATAATTGCGCAATCTCCCAAGGATCTTAATATCATCTCAGCTTGCTGTTCTGAAGGGAAAGTAAGCATCAAAGATGTGAAGTATTTAGCTTCAAACAAAATTTTCCTCATGCCTATATCAAGATACAGTAAAGAAGAGGAAAATAAAGAAAAGTTGATAAATAGTATTGTTAAATTTGAGTTTATTAATTCCTCTAAATCTATGAATATAGACCAAAAAGACCCTAATCTTTTATTAGAGCTCCTAACTATTGATATATTTAAGAAAGAAGACAATTTTGAAATAATTATGTTATTTTCAAAAAATAGAATTATAACTCTTTCCGCTGAAATAATAGAAGTAACTCTAGAGGATCAAAAGTTAGAAAATGATAAAAAAAATTAATTGTAGTAATAAAAACTATCTAGATAATTTAATAAATTTTTTAGACCGTAGAAGATCTGGCAAAAAATCAGAAAATAAAATTATATCTAAGATCCTCAGAGATATTAAGAAAAATAAAATTAAAGCACTTATAAAATATGAAAAAAAATTTAGCAAAAATACTCAAATAAAGCCTAGTGTTAAAGAAATAAATAATGCAATTAAATTTCTGGATCCCAAGATTAAAAAGGCTATAGATTTTGCTTACAAAAGAATCCACAATTTCCACTTTAAGCAGAAGACTAAAAATATTTTTTTTAGAGATAAATTAAATAATAAAATAGAATATAAATATGTTCCAATCCAATCCGTAGGAATATATGTGCCTGCAAACTTACCCTCTACGTTGTTGATGAATGCAATTCCCGCAAAAATCGCTGGAGTTAAAAAAATAATACTAGCAAATCCAAAAAACAATGGAAAACTAAATCCAGCAGTTTTGTATGCAGCAAAGAAATTAGGTATTAATGAAATTTATACTATGGGAGGAGCGCAAGCAATCGGTAGCCTAACTTATATTCAAAAAGTAAATAAAATAGTTGGTCCAGGAAGTATATTCGTTGCTGGTGCTAAAAGACAAGTTTTTGGAGATGTAGGTATTGAAGGTATGATTGCTGGCCCATCTGAAATAACAGTATTAGCAGATGCTAAAACTAATTTAAATGAAGTTACAACATCGATGATTGGTCAAGCAGAACATGATATAAATTCACAGTGTATTTTAATTACAAAAGATTCTAATTTAATTAAAAAATTTAAAAAAGATTTGATTTCAAAATTAAAAAAAATACCACGAAAAATTATTGCTACCAAAAGTATAAAGAATAATGGACTTATTATTAAAGCTAATAATGATAAGCAAATTATTAATGTAATTAATGAGATAGCTCCTGAACATTTAGAGATAAATGTAAGTAACTATAAAAAATATAAAGATAAAATTTTTAATGCAGGAAGTATCTGTATAGGTAAGTACTCTCCAATGGCTTTAAGTGATTATGTCGTTGGCACAAACCACGTATTACCTACAAATTCATCAGCTAAATTTTCTTCAGGATTAAGTCTGAGTGAATTTTACAAAAAAATTAGCCTTATAACGCTCTCAAAAAAAGGTGTTGAGAAAATAGGAAAATACGCTACACATCTCGCAGAGTATGAAGAATTAAAAGGTCATGCTTTGAGTATAAAATCTAGAATAAATATGGAGTAAAAAAATTGTCAAAACAAGATTTATTGGAATTTAAAGGAAAAGTTATAGATTTGTTGCCTAATGCGATGTTCCGAGTAAAGCTTGAAAATAATCATATTGTGACAGCACACACTGCAGGTAAATTAAGAAAGAATAGAATTCGAGTTCTTCAAGGTGACAATGTTACAGTTGAAGTTACACCTTATGATTTGACAAAAGGAAGAATAATTTTTAGGTTTTAAAATATGGCTTCGTAGCTCAGTTGGTAGAGCAGAGCCCTGAAAAGGCTTGTGTCGCTGGTTCGAGTCCCGCCGAAGCCACCACAAACTGTTAAAAGTGCGCTTGATTAAAGCTTGCATTCAAATTTAAAATCTAATAACTATCCCGCTAGCTGAAGTTTAGCTAAGTTTAATACAATAAAGAAAGAGTAAACAAAAAGTATGAGTACATTAAAAGGTAAAGTAAAGTGGTTCAACGGTAAGAAGGGCTACGGTTTTATAGAAAGAGAAGACGGAGAAAAAGATTGTTTCGTTCATGCAAGCGCAGTTCGTGAAGCAGGACTTCGTTTTTTGAATGAGAACGACGCTGTAGAATTTGAAATTCAGGATGGAGATAAAGGTCCTAGCGCTGTAAATTTAAAGAAAACATCTTAAAATTTATTTCACTTTAAATTTTGTATAGGAATATAGTAGGTAAACCTATAAATATTCCTATACAATACATACTTGCATTTTAAGTTTAAAATGCTATTTAACTCTCATGATTATAAATAGTTACATCCTTGTATCTCACAAAAGACATCATTTTCATGCTGGCTTGCAGCTAGCTATTTAACTATTTATAAATTTAAATTTAACTCTAATTAGTATAAAACAACAACAAGCCCTGGTGGTGAAATGGTTATCACGTCAGTTTGTGGAACTGAAATTTTTGGTTCGATCCCAAGCCAGGGTACCAAAAAATGAAGAAAGAAAATAAATTAATACCTGGGTTACCCTCAGGGTTCGAAGATCGTTGGGATAAAAGACTCCTTCTCAAAAAAAAGCTTTTATCAGCAATTGAGAATGTTTTTATTAAGTTTGGTGCTGAGCCACTAGAAACCCCATCTTTTGAGATCAGTGAAAATATTGGATCATTTTTGGCAGAGGATGAAACTAACCCTATGTCTGATGTATTTTCATTTAAAGATGGAGATAAAAATATTACTCTTCGATATGATCTATCTAGTCCCTTAGCAAGATTTGTTGCTCAATATAATCAAGATTTACCCTCAATTTATAAAAGGTATGCTATCCAAAATGTTTTCCGTAATGAAAAAGCAGGCAATGGAAGATACAGAGAATTTTTACAAGCAGATTTTGATATTGTTGGAAATGTTAATTCATCACAGGCTAACGCAGAGCTTTGCAACTTAATTTCAGCAGCATTACTTGAATGTGGACTAAAGAAAGATCAATTTACAATCAATGTAAGTAATAGAAAAATAGTTCAGGGATTGTTAGATGATTTGAAAATATCTAATGAAAAGCAATTAAAAGTTATTAGAGCAATTGATAAACTTGATAAACCTGGTTTTGGGTTAAAAGGTGTAGAAGATCTCTTAAGAAAAGAACGAAAAGATACTAGTGGAGCTATCACAAAAGGTGCAGATTTAAATGATGAGCAGGTTGACCAAATATTAAAATTTCTAAAAATAAAGGATTTAAAAGAATTGAAACAAAGCTTAAAAAATCCATTGTCACAAGAGGGAATAAAAGAGTTGGAAGAATTTTTTGTGGTTCTTGGGTATGGATCAAGTTTAGATCAAGTAAAAACCAATTTCACAATTGTGAGAGGTTTAGCTTATTATTCTGATTTTATTGTAGAGACAAATTTAAATTTTAAAGTTACAAATAACAAAGGCAAAGAAGTAGATATCGGCAGTATTTGCTCAGGTGGAGCTTACGCTAAGCTTATATCAAGATTTAAAGGTGTAGATATTCCAGGAACAGGTATAAGTTTTGGTGTAGACAGACTTTTGTTTGCATTAATGCAATTAGACCAAATTCAATTAGATGAACAAAAACCCGTTTTGGTATGTGTAATGGACCAAAAATATTTAAAAAATTACTATGAAATTTTAGACCTTTTAAGACAAAACAATATTAATGCTGAAATATTTTTAGATTCTAAAAAAAATCTTGGTAAACAACTTACTTTTGCAAATAAACGCCAATTACCTGTTGCCATTATCTGCGGAGAAAATGAGTTTAAAGATAATACAGTGACAATTAAAAATTTAAAAGGTGTTAAGGGAGAGAATAATAAAACTTTTTCAAAGAAAGATTTAATTAATGAAGTCAAAAAACTTATCTGAGAATATTCTTAAATCTTTAAAATCGAGTGGATTTGATTATATCGATTTAGACACAGTCATACCTACAAATTTAATTCTTGAAAGATCTGGTGAGTCATTTAGGAGTTTAATTTTTTCATTTGTTGATCAGAATGGAAAAGAAATTTGTTTGAGACCAGATTTAACTGTTGCATCTTGTATTAAATATCTTAATCAAAAAAATAAAAAATCTTCAAAAGTTTTTTACAGCGGACAAGCATTCAGAAAAGTTCAGAAAAAAACTGATAAAATTATTAGAGATCAAATAGGTTTCGAGATTTTAGGGTCAAAAGACGAGAAAAGAGATGATAAAAAAATCATAGACACAAGTATTAAAGTTATAAATAAATTTAGATACAAAACTGGAAGTATAACAATTGGGAATGTTGAAATTTTTCATCTATTGATAAATAAATTAGATATTCCAAAAAGATGGAGGCTTCGATTACAAAGACATTTTTGGAGAGAAAGTTATTTTAATGAATTATTGAAACGCTTAGAGACTAACTCAGATGTAGACGAAACAATCGTTGAATTTGATAAAAAAAGATATCTGAAAATGTTTAAACAAAATCAAGATAGAAATATTGCAGGACGTACTTTGAGAGAAATTTTGATGAGGTTTGATAATAAAATTAGAGACCCCAGAAGACAAATAAAAGGCCAAAATGTCGTAAAAATTATTAGAGATTATTTAAAAATTAGTTGTCCTATGAGCAAAGCAGCAGCTACTCTAAATATTTTTTTTAAACAAAATAAAATCAATCTTAGTGTTGGAAAGAATTATTTTCCAATAACTACAGATAAAGTTTCAAAGTTAAATGTATATTTTTCCTCTTCATTCGGCAGACATTTAGAATATTACACAGGTATGGTTTTTAAAATTCAAACAAAGGTAAAATCAAGAAAAATTGAGGTAAATGGTGGCCGTTATGACAATCTTATTAGTGATTTAGGATCTAAAATAAAGGTCCCAGCTGTAGGAGGTGCAATAAACTTAAATGATTAGAATTGGCATTCCTAGCAAAGGTAGGCTTAGAAAAGATACTTTAAGTATTTTTAAAAATAAAAATCTTAAAATTTTATCAGAAAGAGGAGAAAGAGACCTTTTTGGATATATAAAAGAAAATAAAAAAATTAAAATAGTATATCTGCATGCAAGAGAAATTATAGAAAGATTAGGGGATGGTTCTTTAGATATAGGTTTTTCAGGTTATGATTTATTAAAAGAGTCTGAATTAAATATTCAAAATAAAGTAATTATTAATAAAAAACTCGGTTACGGAAATGCAACTCTAGTTGTAGCGGTTCCTGACGAGTGGATAGATGTCCAAACACTTGCTGATTTAGAGGAAATATCTTTTGATTTTAAAGATAAAAAGAAAAGTAGATTAAGAGTTGCAACAAAATATCCAAATTTGACCAAAGAATTTTTATTTTCAAAAGGAGTAACTCAATTTAAATTAGTCCCTTCTCTTGGAGCAACAGAGGTATATCCATTTACTGGTTCATCTGAAATTTTGACGGATATTACTAGTACAGGAGAAACTTTACGTGCAAATAATTTAAGGATTTTAAAAGATGGAAATATTCTTAAAAGTACAGCAATCTTAATGTCTAACAAAAAATCAAGTAACGAAATTGGCTTAAAGAAAATTTTAAATTTACTTAGTTCTTAGCTTTTCTAATTGAATTTTAAAATTTCACGTATATCCTACGAATCATGAATACTATAATTCTTATTTTACTTTCACTCTCACTTATTAGTTCAGTATTAATTATATATTTGAATTTTAAATCAAAGAATGAGTCTCATAATGAGAAGGAAAATCAGGAGATTCAAAGACTAAATCAAGAAATTATAAATTTAAAAGAGTCTTTAAATACAACAATAAATAGCACTATGAGCTCAATGGCTACTTCTTTTAATAATCTTTCATCAGGTGTAACAAAAGATATGACAAATGCTTTAACTCAAGTAGATCAAAAAGTAGCTTCCTTTAATGCTCAAGTTGAAAATTTGAATGAAAGTCAGAAGGGGATTAATCAAATATTGGCAGGTGTTAAAAAGTATGGAACCTTAGCTGAGTTTAGTTTGGGCTCTCTGATTAAGGATTTGTTGCCAGCATCCCAATATTCATCAAATGTGAAAATGAAAGAAGATACGGGTGAAAATGTTGAATTTGCAATTAAACTTCAAGATGGGATTTTGGTTCCAGTTGATAGCCACTTTCCAGTTGAAAGATTTAAGACCATCCAAGATGCTCATCAGGAAGATGACAAAAAAGCTATGGCTGATGCAAGAACTAAACTTGCTAGAGCATTTAAAGAAAAAGCTAAAAGCGTGAACGAAAAATATATAGTACCACCAAAAACAACTGATTTTGCAATTGTTTATGCACCAACTGAAAGTTTATTTTTAGAATTAGCTAATTATCAAGATCCATCTACAAAAGAATTATTAACTCAAGAATTAATGAAGAAATATAAAGTAACTATCATGGGCCCTAATAATTTATCTGGTTACTTACAGTCACTTCATATGGGCTTTCAGAGCTTACGAATTAAAAAGCATGCATCTGAAATATATGATCATTTGAAAAAAATAAGCACGAGATTTAATATGCATTTTAATAACGTTTTAGTTTTAAGAAAAAAATTAGAAGAAGCAATGTCGGTCGTTGATAGTTTTGGCAAAGATGCAAGAGCAATAAATAGAAGTATTGATTCAATAAAAAATCCTAATGATGACGATGATCCAGATCCAAGTTCTCCATCTCCAATTTCTGGTTATGGTCAGGATGAAAAACGAAAAGTTTCTTAAAGCCTAAATGAATGAAATGGAGTAATAAATTTATTTATCCAAAATCTACAAGATCAATTGAAGATGGTTATAGAAAATATTCCTTAGGTGAGGAAAAACTACCAAGTGTTACTACAATTTTAACTGCTACTAAATCCGAAGAGGAAAAGGCAGCTATCAAAAATTGGCAGGAACGGGTGGGTTTTAAGGAAGCAAATAGAATTAAAACTGAAGCTTCTTCAAGAGGAACATCAATGCACTCTTATATTGAAGATTACTTAAGAGGCAGGATTAATGAAAGCTTTTTTGAAAGTAATGAACAATACAAAAATATGGCCAAAGAAATAATTGAAAAAGGTGTAAATAATAAATTAGATGAAATTTATGGGATGGAAGAAACTATTTATTATCCAGAGCAATATGCAGGGACTGCAGATTTAATTGGAATTTATCAAGGAAAAGATGTCATAATAGATTTTAAGCAGAGTAATAAACCTAAAAAAACAGATTATATTCAAGATTATTTCTTACAACTTGGAGCATATACTTTGGCTCATGATGTCGTACATGGAACAAAAATGAAAGCAGGCATAATTCTGCTTTGTACAAAAGATATTCTATTTCAAGAATTTAAAATTGAAGGTGCAGAATTGGAGATGTATCAAAATTTATTTATGGGTAGGGTCAAAAAATTTTACGAGATGAATAATATAGCTTGACTTTAAACAACCAATACATAGAACAGGGGAAACTAACTAGAAGCTACTTGTTTAGATGCAAAGGTTTAGTCTTAAAAAACTTTCCAAAAACTCATCAAAACATAGCTAATTTGAGGTTAACAATATGAATTTAGCAATTTGGGACATAGAATCATCGAGTGCTAGTACTGACTTTGGCAGTATAATAGAAATTGGTGGAATACTATTTGATGAGAATTTTAAAGAAAAAGATAGGTTTAATCTTCGATGCAGACTTCATGAAACTGAGATTTTTCAAGCAGCAGCATTAATAGTTAATAAGACATCAATTAAACAACTTACCCAAACAAATCTAAGTCATTATCAAATGCTTGGACAAGTTGAAAAAATTTTTAAGAAATGGAGCCCAGCAATTTTCTTGGGATGGAGTTCGCTAAACTTTGACGAGGAGATGATAAGAAAAGAATTTTTCAAAAGTATTAGGTATCCTTATTTGACAAATTCTGCTCCCAATACAAGACACGATGGAATAAATATTGCAAGAGCTGCATATGCAGTAGATCCAACAGTTTTAGAGACTGAAATTAATGAAAAAAACAATCCTGTATTTAAATTAGCATCTCTGGCTCAGATGCAAGGTATAGATGCAAGTGATGCACACTCAGCCTTAGCTGATGCAGAACTTACTGCAAAAGTTTTAAAAATTGTTAAACAAAAACAGGAATATACTTGGGAATCTTTTTTAAGTACTTCAAATAAATATAATACCGAAACCATCATGAAAAAAGGAGAAATTGTAACTTTAAATGAGTATTATTATGGAAAGTCCAGGCTTCATTTAGTTATACCATTGCATGCAAAGCATTGTATGCATCCTATTTATCAAGGATGGTACTACACAATAGATCTTAGAACAGAAATTCAACCATTGATTAATAAATCTATAAATGAATTAAAAACTGAGATGAAAAAAACACCGAAGTTTTTAAGAACTGTTAGATCAAATAAAGCACCGATAATAATTGATGCCAAATATGGTTTAAATGTTGAACCATATAATAAACTAGATAAAAACGTAATTAAAAAAAGAGCAGAATTTGTTCAAAATAATGAACAATTTTCACAAAATATTTTAACTGCTTTAAGAGAGGTTGCAGAAGAAAAAGAACAATCGAAATCTCAAGAAGATATATATGCAGAGGAAAGTATTTATTCAAAATTTACATCAAATAAAGATACTGCTTTGTTTCCAAGTTGGCATGAAGCACCATGGAAAGAGAAATTAAATTTACTAGATAAGTTTGACGACGATAGATTAGTAAGCTTTGGTAAAAAAATTATCTTTCAAGAAGCTCCAGAAATACTTCCAGACTCTATGTATAAGTCCATTAGAAGAAATATAGCAAAAAGGATACTCAGTGAGAAAAAAGAAAAATGGTGGACTATTCCAACTTTATATAATGAAATTGATACTTTAAGAGAAAAATATACTAATGAAAATGATAATGAAAAATTAGCTCTTTTGGATGAGTTTAATAATTATGCAATGTCTATTCAAAAAAAGTACGAAAATGTTTAATGTATAAAATTAAATTTACATACTTTTAACTATTGAATAAATAAAATTTATTTATATAAAATACTTATGGCGACAGTTAAATCTACAGACGAGAGTTTTGATCAGTTAGTTAAAGATAATAAAATACTTATTTGTGATTTCTGGGCAGATTGGTGTAAACCTTGCCATATGGTAGCTCCTAGTTTAGAAGAGATTTCAGATGAAATGTCTGACCAGTTATCAATAGCAAAACATAACATAGATGAGGAGCCAAATACTCCTACAAAATATGGAGTCCGTGGAATTCCAACGATGATTTTGATGAAAGATGGAAATCATGTTTCTACGAAAGTTGGAGCAGTGCCTAAGAGTGAAATTGTTTCTTGGATAAAAGAAAACATTTAATTTAATTTTAAGATTTCTCCTACAAGATATAATGAACCAACACATAGAATAATTGAATTTTCATTTTTAGATAACGATTTAATAGCACTTTCAATACTTTGAGATTTTTTTAAATTTAGGTTTAATTTATTTATTTTATTTTCAAAATCTTCTTTTGATATTGCACTATTCTGATTAGGAATATCAATTAAAGTTATAGAATTAACTGTATTTTTAAAGGATTTCATAAATTCAAGATGTTCCTTGTCTTTCATCATCCCAACTATAAGATTTGTTTCTTGATTTTGATTTTTCAACCAACTCGCAATAGATAAACTAGCGCTTATATTATGCCCACCATCAACAATTAATCTATTATTGCCTGCAATCGTTTTTAACCTACCACTTTTGATTTCTTCTAATCTTCCTCTAAGTTTAATTTTTCGAATACCATTAATTATATCATTATCTTTTATATTAAAAATTTTCCTTGATGCAGCAATCGAGGTACTTATATTGTATAATTGATGATTTCCGAGTACATTAGGTTCAGGCAACATCATTTCTCCCAAATTGTCTTTATATTGTATAAATGTTTTTTCAGAATTTGAAATATTAAAATCTTTTCCAAAAAAATATTTATTAGATGTATTTTTTACTAATGAGTCTTCTATTTTATCTCTTATTAAATTATTGACTTGTTTATTAACAAATATATTTGAATTTAAAAGTTTAGCTGTTTTTTCATGTATCACTCCCTCAATTGATTTATTATTAAGCCATTGAAAGTGATCATTGTGAATCACACCAATCATGGTCATCAAATTTTCTTTAAATACATTTGTACTATCAAATTGATGAAATAAGCCTGCCTCTATAATATTTACATTATCTTTAAAATTTTCAGCATGCTTAATGAATGCGCAAGTTAAAATCTCAAATAATGTTGCATTATCATCTCCTAAAACACTTTCAATTTCTATTAATAAATCGATTAAATTATCTTCATCAATTTCATTATCATTGTGAATATATCTTTCTGTATATGAGAGAAGGTGTGGAGAAGTATAAAGATTACATTTGTATCCAGCTTGGTTTAGAATTGACTTAAGACTATAACACATGCTTGCTTTAGCATTAGTCCCTACAACTGTTACAATATTTTTTAATTTATCTTGGGGGTTACCAAGCTTTTTTAAAAGATTGAAAGTCCTTCCTAAAGATAAATCTAGTTTTTTTTTATGATGCTTCTCGAGTTTGGATATCAGTTTCTGAAGTTTCATTTAAATTTTCAAAATTTATGTCAGAATTTTTTCTTAGCAATATCGAAAGAAGATTACCGATTTCTTTTGGTAAGTCTTTTCTTTGTATAACTTTATCCACAAATCCATGTTTTTCTACAAATTCAGCTGTTTGAAAATCAGAACTTAATTCCTCCTTTACGGTTGCTTGAATTACTCTTTTCCCAGCAAAAGCGATCATACAACCAGGTTCTGCAAAATGTATATCTCCTAACATTGCAAATGAAGCTGTAATCCCACCAGCTGTAGGATCTGTAAAACAAACAATATAAGGTAAATTATTATTTTTAAGTTCGTTTATAGCAAGAGTTGTTCTAGTCATATTTGCTAAAGCTATAGTGGACTCAAACATTCGTTGGCCCCCTCCACAAGGAAAGAATAGATAAGGAGTTTGATTGTCAATAGCATGTTGTACTCCATAAATTATTGCTTCACCCTCAGCAGCGCCAACTGACCCACCTATAAAATCAAAATTTATTGCTCCAGCTGTAACCTCAATTCCATTAATTTTTCCCTTTGCAATCATAACTGCACAGTTTTGATTTGTTTTCTTTCTTGCTATTTTAAGTCTCTCTTTATAGGATTTTGTATCAACCCAATTCAATGGATCCTCTGTAGGTATTGGAGATTCTAATATTTGGTAGGAATTTTTTCCAAAAATTATATCAAATCTTTGTCTACAACTTATTCTATGATGTTTTCCACAAAGATTACAAACCCATAGATTATTCTCTAAATCTTTTTTTAATATCGGTCCCTTACAACAACTTGTCCAGTCAGAATTAGCAATTTCTTCTTTTGAAGGTCTCTTACGAAGTACCTTCTTTATCTTTTCTCCAAAACTTATCGCTCTTGTAAGCCAATTCATGATATTTTCTTTTTTAATTTATAAACCATCTTACTTACATTTATGACAGGATTTTGTCTATTATTTAAACTTCTAGTAATTTCTTTACAAATTTGACTTCCAACTACTAGCCCATCTGTATTTTTAAATTTTGATATAGTTTTTTCAGTTATTCCAAATCCAATTACACAATTTTTCTTTGGGCTAATATTTTTAATTTTATTGTAATTTTGTAATATTTTTTTAGGTGAGACTTTAAGTTTTCCTCCTGTAGTTGATAACATGCTTATATAATAGATCATGTCATGGGAGTCTTTTGTAATACACTTTAATCTTTTATTTGATGTTGTTGGTGATAATAACTGAATAAAATTAATTGAATTTTTTTTACATTTATTTGAAAAAATTTTGTTTTCTGGCCAAGGTAAATCCACAACGATCAAACCATTCACACCTGATCTTTTACAATTTTTTAAAAACTTATTTTCACCATGTTGATAAATCATATTGTAATACCCCATCAATATAATTGGTTTGGAATATTTACTTTTTTTAAAATCCTTAACTATTTTAAATATGTCATTCATTCTTATGCCATTTTTTATAGCTCTGTAAGCACTTGATTGTATTTGTCCTCCATCTGCAACAGGTGTATTATGAGGTACACCAACTTCTAAAATATCTGCATAATTCGATATTGACTTTAATATTTCTAAAGATTGCTTCTTTGAACTATCACCAGCAACGGTATATGTAATTAAAGCTGGTCTATTTTCTTTTTTTGCTTTTAAAAATGCAAGACTAATTGGATTAAGCATACTTTTTTCCTAATTTTTGTTCCAAAATTTTCTTATCTTTGTAGGCATCGCCGCAACTATTAATAACTACAATTGTATCTTTGCTTAGATTTTTTGCCTCTTTAATTGCAACCGAGAAAGCATGACTTGGTTCAAGAGAGGGCCTTAAATCTTCATACTTAGTAACTATCTTATAGGCCTTTAATGCTTCTTCATCACTAGCTGCTGTATACCTGGCTCTTTTAGTATCTTTTAAAAAGCAATGTAAAGGAGATATTCCAGGATAATCAAGACCTGCAGAAATAGATTCCGTTTCTTCAATCTGTCCATCGCTGTTCTGATTAACATATTGAGCAGCTCCATGTAGTATTCCAATTTTAGAACCATAAGTAAGGGGAGCAGCATGCTTTTTACTTTTAGATGGCCCGCCAGCTTCTACTCCGATAAACTCAACTTGTTTTTTGTCATAATCCATAAACTCATTCCAAAAACCAAAACTTGATGAGCCTCCTCCAACACAATTATATAACTTAAGTTTTTTTGGAATTGAACCAAATTCACTAATTAATTGTGTTTTGAGTTCCCTAGAAATTTGGCTGGTGCTCCAACCACATATACGTACAAAAATTGCTGGACCTACTGTACTGCCTACACACATTGCAGTTGTATCACAATTAGCAACCCAATATCTCATACATTCAGATACTGCATCTACAAGAGTCTGACTTCCTGAATAAACAGGTATTACATCTGCTCCATTTCTTTTCATAGCCCTTACATTTGGCTGTTGTCTTTCGATATCTTTTGCTCCCATAAATATCTTACATTTCAATCCAAATTTTTTAGCAGCCATACTTAGCATTTTGCCGGCATAGCCAGCTCCAGTATCGCCAATAATTACTTTTTTTCCTGATCTTTTTGCTAATAAACAATGAACTGTAGCATTGTATATCTTGTGAGCGCCACCATTGGCATCAGATACAACTTTAGACCAAATTTGTGCCCCCCCAACATGCTTAGTTAATTTATTTAGTTTAATAAATCTTGTAGGTGTACCTATCCAATTTTTAAAATATTTGTTTCGTTCCCTTATAAAGTTTTTATCTTCTTTCAATTTATTAAATTGTATTTCTAGATCCTCTATGGGTTTTTTAAGTGTTTCAGGTACAAAATTTCCACCAAATTTACCTCCCCAAAAACCGAGTTTATCACCTTGATCTATTACTGGTATTCCTTTTCTTAATTTCATATGTCTGATAAGTTTAATAATTTGTTAATTTTAACTATATCTTTTTTACCCTCTTTACTTTCTAGTGCTCCACTAAGGTCAACAAAGTAATTTTTGTCTTTAAATTTAGCAATATCTTCTATTTTTATATTTCCAGCAATCATTTTATTTACTGAAGCAGGCACTGTATCCAATAGTTGATGGTTAAAACCAACTGATTTTTCATAACCTTTTCCATCAAATAGAATTATATCTGAAATTCCATTGTAATCTTTATATACTTCAACATCCTTTTTATCTTTAATTGTAAGGGCGGTGATAATTTTTACTTTATATTTTTCTTTAATTTCCTTTGTTTTCTGAGGACTCACATCATAGAGTTGATAAAAGTCAAAATTCAAATTTTTAATTTTTTCTAAAATTTGCTTGTCTGGGCTAACTAGGACAGAAACAAAATAAGTTTTATTTTTTTTATGACTTAATAATATTTTTAAATTTTCATATTCAACAAATCTTCTACTTTTTCTGTAATTACAAATAAAACCAACAAAATTTGGAGGATGTGAATGATTTAATATATAATTTAAAGTTGTAAGATCAGAGATCCCGCAGATTTTTATGCCTCTAATCATTAATTTAAATGATTAATTAATGATTGGAGGTTTTTTTTTATATTTCCTTTTGTAATTGGTCTACCTATGACAAGCCAATCACTACCATTTTTATAAGCTTGTTTTGGTGTTACAACTCTTTTTTGGTCATCAGACATGGAATTTAATCTTATACCAGGCGTAATTATTTCTTTCTTAAATACTTTTTTAATAGTTTTAACTTCCTTTGCACTACATACTATTGCATCTAATTTTGCTTTCTTTGCCAGTCTAGCTTGCTTAAGTACTATTTGTTTAACATTTTTATCAAATCCAATTTCTTTTAAAGATTTATTGTCTATAGACGTAAGAATAGTCACACCAATTAATTTAGTTTTACCAGCAACTTTTTTAGCCGCTCTAAGTGCCTCTAAACCTGAACTAATATGTATTGTTAAATAATTAAAGTTTAAATCTCTTACAGCCTTTATGGCTGATTTGCAGGTATTTGGAATATCTGCAAGCTTATAATCTCCAAATGTAATTTTGTCTTTTAATTTTGAAACAAAAATTCTTCCTTTTTTTGAATTTAAAAATTCTAATCCAAACTTGTAACCAATATCTAATTTTTGAGTTTGAGTCTTTTTTATTATTTCACTAACTTTTTTAAGATTTTTACTATCGCAGGCAATAAAAACTTTATTCTTTTTCATTTATTTTCTTCATCCACTCTTTTGACATCTTAAACAATATTGATTTCTTTTTAGGAGTATTTATTTTTTCATTTGTTTTTGGATTTCGAGATATTCTAGCTTTTTGAATTCTTGGCTCAATTGAAAAAATTTCCCTAAGTTCTACTCTCTCACCTCTTTTTAAAGTCTCTTGAATTTCATAAATTATGATATCAAATAATTTTATTAAATCCTTTTTTAAAAAGTTTGGATAATTTTTTGATAATTCTTTTATTAAATCTGATTTTACAACTGACAATTTTTATTCAGTATCCTTTTTATTTTTTTTATCATCTAGTTGCTCTGAAAGTGATGAAAATGGCAGATTTTTTCCACTCAGTGGACTAGAATGTTCTTTTATTGCTTTAGCGTTCATTATTTCCTCTAGCAATTTAATACTCAATGATAACTTTCTTTTTTCAAAGTTTAATTCTGAAATCGCAGCATCTATTCTCTCTCCACCAACAAAACGTGATGGTCTAGCATCAGAAGCATTCATTGCAATTTGAGATTTTTTAATTAAAAACTCAATATCACATCCTTCGGGTTTAACTATTAATCCTTTATTATCTGAAGAAATAACTTTTACTGTAATTGCATCATTAATTTTTTTGTCCTTAAACCAGTCAAATGGATCTTTTTCTAACTGTTTTAAACCAACTCTTACTTTTTGCTCAGTTTTTTTAATTTCTAGAATTTGCACTTTTAAACTGTCGCCTTTATTATATTTTTTTAACTCCTCGTCTGGTTTACCACCATAAGAAAGATCGTTAGAGTGTAAAAAACCATCTATTTCAAAATCTGCCAACTTAAGATAAATTGCATATTCGTTAATATTATTTATGACCCCTTCTATTTGTGAGCCAACTGGATAAGCATTTTCAAGTTTAGTAAAAGGATTCTCTTGCGTTAATCGATGTGATATAGCAACCCTCCTTTTTTCTTTATCAATTTCTGTAATAACACAGTCTATCTGATCTCCAACGTTAAACATTTTTTTTGGAGAAATATTTTTTTTAGTCCAACTCATTTCACTGCTATGCAGTAGTGTGCTTAGACCAGCTTCTAATTCACAAAAACAACCATAATCAGTAATTTTTACAACTTTTACTTTATATTGACTCCCTATTTGATAATTAGATATATGCTCAAAAGGATCTGGCGAAAGTTGTTTTATTGAACATCCAACTTGTAATTTTTCCATGTCAATTGAAATTACTTTTAAATCATGTTTTTCACCAATATTAAAAATTTCATCTGGATGGTTTACTCTGCTGTAACTTATCTCTTGAAGGTGACACAGTGTATCTAGTGTTCCTTCTGGTGTGGTTACCTCAAAAAAACAACCAAATGATGAATAACCTTTTACAACAGCGTCCTTAATTATGTCACCAACTTTAAATTTCTCTATAATTTTTACTTTGTCTTCTTTTTTGTTTGTAGATACGACCTGCCTCCTTGATACAACACTGTTTCCTCTAACCATGTCAAGTTTGATAAGAGCAAATTTTTGCTCAACACCTATTAAGTGATCAATATTTTTTACTGGTTTGTCTGAAATTTGTGATCCTGGACAGAACATTAAAGATCCAGTTTCAATGTGTTCTACTATTACACCACCTTTAGTCTTTTGAGTAATTTTTCCGTTTATTAATTCATTATTCTCGTAACATTTAACCAGTTTGTTCCAGCCTTTTATTTTTTGAGCTTTTTGAGCCGAAACAACTACATCTCCATTTTTATCCTCAATTTTTTCAAGTAAAACAGAAATAGTAGTGCCTTCCTTAACTTCCCCCTCCATGCCTATCATCTTCATTTCATTAACATCAATTACAGGTTCACTTTTTAAACCTGGTATGAAAAGGAAGATATATTTATTAGTAATTTTTGTAACTTTACCCTCTATTATTTTGCCCTCTTCAATTTTATTTTTTGATAGTTGGCTGTTTAGTAATTCTTGAAATTGCTGACTAGCAGGTGATGAGAGATCTTTGTAAATTTCCATTAATTGTTTAGTTTTTTATCCATAATCGATTTAATCATTTTAAAGCACGCTTTCTTACTTAATTTGGTCGTATTAATCAAGATAGAATCTTTTGTTTTTTTCAATGGTCCATGCTTTCTCTCTTTGTCAGATTTATCCCTTTTTTTAAGGGTTTTAAGCACTTCTTTATAAGAAATCTTTCTCTTTAACTTTTTGTATTCATTAAATCTTCTCTTAGCCCTAACTTCAACCTTTGCAGTTATATAAAATTTAAACATAGCATCTTTAACCTGCACGGTTATTATGTCTCTCCCATCTAAAACTGATCCATTATATTTTTTTGGGGGGTTATATGCACATATCTGTTGGAATTTATGTACTATATCTCTAATTCGCTTATCTTTTGCAACTATTGAGGCAGACATAGCAACGTTATTTGTCAAAAGTCTTTTATCGTTTAGGTCATTCAATTTAAGATTTCTAATTTTATTATCTATAAATTTATAAGAAAATTTTTTGACATATTGTAATTTTAATTGTCCAATGTATCTATATATTTTACCTGTATCTAAATAAAACAAGTTGTAATGATCAGAAATTAATTTAGCTTGTGTACCTGCGCCCGCAGCAGCAGGGGAATCAATTGCAACAGTAATAATATTTTTTCTTTTTTTCAATTTATTTTTGCTCCAACATTTTTTAAAATTTTTAAAAATTCTGGGAAGGATGTGTTGATAGCCTCTTTGTCATTAATTTTCCATTTCCCACCTAAAGTTAAAGCTGCAATGCAGGAAAGAAAAAATATTCTATGATCCTTTAAAAAATTTTTTATTTCAAAATTATCAGACAGAGTTAAATTTGGATTACCATAAATATTTATGTCATCATTTAATCTTGTAACTTTTATTCCTATTAGAGTTAAAAATTTTACTGCTAAATCTAACCTTTTTGATTCTTTTTTATTCATCTCACCTAAATTCTTAAATTTTGAAATACCTTTAGATTTAGCTGCAACTAAAAATATAATTAAAAATTCGTCTATTGCAGAACTATTTAATTTTGAGGAGCAGTTTACTGAATATAAATTATTTTTACTTTTTACGAAAATATCGGCTATTTCTTCTCCGTTATATATCTTTTTATTTTTAAGTTTTATATTTGCTCCCATTTTATTTAATATTTTTATTATCCCATTTCTACTTTTATTTATATTTACATTTTTTATTAACATTTCAGAATTTTCCGAGAGAAGTGTTAAAACTATAAAGAAGGATGCTGAACTTATGTCTCCAGGTACAATATATTTAAATGCTTTAAATTGACTTAATCCGGAAACTGAAATTTTTTCAGTATTTTTTTTTTTTTGAATTTTAATAGGATACTTTAAAAATTTTAACATCAATTCGGTATGGTTTCTTGAATGTTTTGAATTCAAAATTGTATTTCCTGGAGTATTTAATGCTGCCAGTATTATGCAAGATTTAACCTGCGCACTGCCAATATTCTCATTATATTTTATTGGTCTAAGAAAATCATTTCCTATTATTTCGATTGGAAGACGTTTTTGTCTACTTTTAATTTTCACTCCAAAAAGTTGAAGAGGCTTTATAACTCTTGAAAAATCTCTTTTTGATAAACTTTTATCTCCAATTAATTTTATCTTTTTTTTTGCTTTAACTAATAATCCTAAAATTAATCTAGCCAGAGTACCAGAATTTCCAGCGTCAATAGTTATATTTTTATTAAAATTGAAACCATTTAAACCATAACCATCAATATAATATGACCCACCTTTTTTTTTATAATTTATTCCTAGTTTTTTTATTGCTTTGAGAGCATTCATTACATCCTCTGACTCAAGTAAATTAGAAATTTTAGATGTACCCACGGCTTGAGAAGCTAAAAGAATTGATCTTATAGAAATACTTTTATCAGAACTAACTTTGATCTGTTTTTTAAAACTTTTAATTTTACTGCTTATTAATATATGATTACTCACGCAGCAACTAGTTTATTTTAAATTCATCACCAAAGTACGCTGACCTAGCACTCGCGTCTTTAATTATTTCATCAGGGCTTCCAGACGCAATAATCTTTCCATTAGACAAAACAATAGCTCTATCCACACAACTCAATAAATCCCTTGCTTGGTGATCACAAACTACTACAGTTATTTTGTCGATAGACTGTAGGTTTACAATTATTTCTTGAAGCATTTTGATTGTTAGAATATCAAGTGCAGCAAATGGCTCATCTAAAAGTAAAATACTTGGATCATTTATTAAAGCCATTGCAATTACTAATTTCTTTTTTTGACCTCCGGATAAGTATTTTGCTTTAATTCCTAAAAGTGGATCAAATTCAAATTGAGAAATAATTTTTTGAATTTTCATATTTCTAATTTCCTTTTCTTTTATATGAATTTCACCAACCAGATATAAATTTTGATGTAAGGTTAGATCTTGAATAAATCCACCATGTTGAGGCACATATCCAATTCTAAATTTTGTTGCTCTTTCATATATTGGAATGTTTGTACAATCAATTCCATTTATTAAAACTTTTCCAAAGCTTGGATTTTTCAATCCAGTAATAATATGAAAAATTGTCGACTTCCCAACTCCATTAGGACCTAACATTCCAAGTATCTCTTGTTTATTGATTATTAAGTCTAAACTATTTAAAATTTGCCTCTTATTATAAAACATAGATATTTTATCGAGTTTTAATAAAGCATTTTGGTCTTTAAATTTTTTAATTCTAAATTTTTTTATTAATGCCATTAGTTTTTAACAATTTTAATTTTTGATTGAGTACTATCAGGATTAATTATTATATCTTTTGTCTTTAGATCAAACTCTACTAAACCTGCTTTCATAATAGACTGAGGATCAGTAATAACAACATTCTCATAGGCTATAGCTTTATTTGTGTCCATATTTATATCAAAATTTATACATGTAATTTCTTTATCTTGATAATTTATTATTACATTTTGATAAAATTTTGAATTCAAATTTAATGAGTTATATTGAGCAAAATCAGAGACTATATTAATCGTATCTCTTTTATCAGATGTTATTTTGCCTTTGACATTTTCTAGATCTAAAATATCTTTTTCATTTTCATTTGTTTTACCCGAAGTCGCTATGAGGTGAAATTTATTTCCCCTTTGATCTACCGATGTGTATTCCAGATTTTTAACAAGATTTTTTGTTTTAGCTTCTTTTTTGATAATTTTTTTGTTTTTTTTATCTTGTATATCTTTATTTACTTTTTTATTTTTAATTTCTTCTAAATTTTCTTTTTTATTAATTTTATTTTTCTCAATATTGTTATTTTCAATGACTTTTAGTTTCTCTATTGTAGAGATTTCATTATTTTCTATTTTTTCTGATAATTCTTTATTTTTTTCCTCCAGATCTAATATTTTCTCCTCTAATTTTTCAAGTTCTTCAGACTTTATTTGATCTGATATATTTACTTCCTCTATTAAGTTTTTTTTTGTATCAAAATACTTGATATAAACACCCCCAATAATAATTAAAATTAATAAAAGAATTAATATTTGTATAAATGATTTGATGGACATCTATGTTATGTTTGCATCTAAAATATTGTGTATGTGAATAAAACCAACAGTCTTACTTTTTTTATTATTTTGATGTACACACAAGCTTGTAATTTTTTTTGTAGTCATAATTGACAAGGCTTCCGCAGCAAGCATATTTTTATCAACACTAATAGGATTTTTTTTCATTACTTTTTTTATTTTTAAATTATTAGAACTTAAATCTAAATTCGTAAGTCTTTTTAAATCACCGTCTGTAAGTATTCCAGTTGTAAAGTTATTTTTATTTTTTACTATTAATACACCAAGCCCTTTTTTTGATATAATTTTTAAAGCATTTCTCATATTTACATTTTCAGAAATAAAAGGAATTTTATTGCCAATTAACATTAAATCCTCAACTGTTTTAAGTTTAATTGATAAGGATCCACTAGGGTGAAATTTTTTGAAATCTATTTCTCCAAATTTCTTATATCTCATACATGTGATAGCAATTGCATCTCCTAGTGCAATCTGAACTGTGGTAGAAGAGGTTGGTACAAAGCTTCCTGGACCAGCTTCCTTTACATTTGGCAATAAAAATTTTACATCTGAGTTTTTATATAAAATAGAATCTTTTTTTGAAGTAATTCCAATTAACTTTATATTTCTGTTTCTGGATGTATATTGAATTATATTTTTTAATTCATCACTTTGACCACTTAAGCTTATTAGTATAACAACATCATTCGAATTGATTTGACCCATATCCCCATGACTTGCATCTGATGCATCTAAAAAAAAAGATGGTGTGCCAGTTGATGAAAGTGTTGCAGACCATTTTCTGCCAATTATTCCACTCTTACCTACTCCTGAAATTATAATTTTACCATTCTTGCAATTGATAATAGTTTTAATTATTTTTTCATAAGAGTTGTTAATATTAGATTGAAGCTTTTTTAAAGATTCCAATTCAAGCTTAATTACCTCTTTAGCAATACTAACTAATTTTTTATCTTTCATTTTAGTGTGACCAGATATCTTCTTTAAATGAAGCAAAATCTAATTCAACTCTTGTATTAATAAATTTAATTGTTTTAAAATAAAGATCTATTCTTTTTTCCCTAATAAGAATTTTTTGCAAGGATTCATAAATTTTGTGCAAATATACAACATCTTGAGCACAGTATTTTAACTGTTTATCAGATAATTCTCCTCCAAAATCAGATGATTGTAATTGTTTACTAACATCAATACCTATAAATTCTTTAATTAAATCTTTTAAACCATGTTTATCAGAATAACCTCTTGCAATTTTACTCATTATTTTTGTACAGTTCACATTTTCAACATCTACTTCTAAATATTTTTTAATAAAAAGTAGATCAGCCCTAGCAAAATGAAATAATTTATTTATTTCCTTATCTTTTAAAATTTTTTTTAGATTTGGTGCTTCATAATTATCTTTATCCAACTGAATAATATGAGCGTCATTATTTCCTGACGATATTTGTATCAAACAAAGCCTATCCCTCTCTAGATTAAGGCCTGTAAACTCACAATCTATTGCTATCTTGTCACTGAAACTTATTTCATCTGGTAAATCTATTTTATGTAATTTAATATCTAAATTCATTGATAGATATATATATATGAAAAATCAGGATTCAATTTTAATATTCGGTGCTTCTGGTCAGATAGGTAAATCATTAATAAGAAAACTTACCAAAAATAACTATAGAGTTATTGCGGTAACTAGGAGTATTCACCGAAAAGGCTACCAAATTAAAACTCAGTCAAACTATGGTTACTTAGAACTAGAGGAAATTAATTCATTCACTGAGAAAAATATATCAAGTTTGATTAGTAGATCCTCTATATGCATAAACTTAATTGGAATTTTATATGAAAAAAAACCAAATCAATTTAACCTGTTTCACTCAGACCTGCCTTCTTTATTATCCAAGCTGGCGTTAAAAAATTCGCTAGAACAATTCATTCATATATCTGCACTTGGCATTGAAAATGCAAAAGATAGCGAATATGCAAAAAGTAAATTAAGTGGAGAGGAACATGTAAGAAAAAACTTTTCTAAAGCAATTATATTAAAGCCCTCTATTGTATATTCCGTTGATGATAATTTTACTACAAACTTTATGAGTTTATTAAGCAACCTTCCATTTATGCCTTTGTATTACAATGGTGATACAAAATTTACCCCAATACATGTTTCTGATTTTACAAATATAATCTATGAAATCATTCAAAAAAATATCACAGGTGAGACTATAGAATGTATTGGTCCTGAAATATTTACATTTAAAGAGATGTTAATAAAAATTTTAAAATCAATAAATAAAAAAAGGCTTTTATTTCCTTTACCCTTATTCTTAGCAAAGATTAGTGCAAAAATTTTTCAATTAATGCCCAAGCCAATATTAACTATAGATCAATTAAAGCTTTTAAAATATGATAATATTATTTCAAAAAAATATAAAACAAATTTTGATTTAAATATGAATGCAAATAAAAAGTTTGAAAATGAGATAAGCCGATACAGTTTTAATTGGACTAGCGGGGGTCAATTTTCAAAGAAAAAACTTATTAAATAAACTTATGTTAACTAATATAATATATTTTTTGGTCTTTGTAATTCTAGCTTTTGTCTTATCAATTGCAGTAAAAGCTATTACTCGAGGGGTTGAAGCTAAACAAATTTTAAATGAAGAAAAAAAGTCAGATTTAAATTATTTAAATTTAGACAATAAAAAAGATGATCTTGAGATTATAAATCAAATCAAACAATTAAAAAATTTGCACGATACGGGTGTTTTAAATGATGATGAATTTAAAAAGGCTAAAGAAAAAATATTAAAATAATTTAAGCTGATTTTACCTTTTTTTCTATAAACTTCGGAACTTCATCTTCTTTATCTACAACTTCATCCCTTTTTCCTTTAGGTTGGAAAACTATCATTAGGTGTAAAGGACAATAAGAAAACTTTTCTATAGTTTTTCTTCCACAAAAAGATGAGTCTTTTTCATCAGGATTGCCCTCCATGTATTTGCAAGTATTTTCATTTAAATCCTCTAATTTGAGATTTTTAGCTGGTTCAAAGTTCTTATCTAATAGTAAAGATCTAAACCTATGTTTTCTGCTGCCTTTTTTAAATGAATTATTGCTTTGAGATGTTGTGATTGTATTATTATGGGATAATGTTGATCTTGTTTTAATTTTTGCCGATAAGTTTAGCCTATGAGCTTTACCTATAACAGCATTTCTACTTACGCCCCCAATTATTTCAGCGATTTGACTGGCAGTTTGACCTTTACCCCAAAGATCCCGCAATTTATTAACTTTTTCATCTGTCCAGCTCATATTACTACATTTAGTATTACTTATAATATATATAACATTATCTTGAAATCATAATATATCATTTATAACAAGCTTTTTTTTTTGTTTTTTAACAATTATTAAAAAAAATGTTTATTAATAATTACTTATGGTTGAATTGCATAAAAAATATCAAAAAGGAGTAAGAAGATTCGGTTTTGTCAACTGGGTTGGAACTTATTCTTTATTTAAAAAGGAAATTCTAAGATTTTTAACTGTATCTGGGCAGACTTTATTTGGTCCTATACTTACAAGCATATTATTTTTAACAGTTATCTCCTTAGCTATTGGGGATCAGAGAGCAGATGTTTTGGGAGTAACATATATTAAATTTTTGGCAAGCGGCCTAATAATGATGCAAGTAATTCAACAAAGTTTTGCTCATTCAAGTTCTTCTTTAATGATGGGAAAAATGATGGGCACAATCACAGATGTGATTCATAGCCCTTTATCATCTTCAGAAGTCGTATGTGCAATAACCCTGGCCTCTGCTGCAAGGGGTTTGTTAATAGCCATAGTTTCAACTTTAATATTTATTATTTTTATAGATTTATCAGTTCAAAATTTTCTCTTGTGGTTTATATATTTGTTTTTAGGTGGTTTATTTATGGGATCATTGGGAATAATTGTAGGATTATATGCAGATAAATTTGATCAAATGAGTACTGTAACTAACTTTATAATTGTGCCTCTAAGTTTTTTAAGTGGAACTTTTTATAGTATTGATAGATTACCTGAATTTTTAAAAATTGTGAGTAATTATAATCCATTTTTTCATATGATAGACGGATTTAGATATTCATTTATTGGTCAATTAGATGGTTCTATAACATTTGGAATTGGATTACTAACTTTATTAAGTTTAGGTATTACATATTTTGCATATTTGTTAGTCGATAAAGGTTATAAAATTAAATCATAATAAAAATATGAGTTACTTGGCAAAAAATTATAAAAGAAGAAACTTATCTTTTGATAGGGGTAAGGGATCATATTTATATACTAAGAAAGGAATAAAATTTTTAGATTTTGTTCAAGGAATTGCTGTTAATTCTTTGGGTCATGCAAACCCAAATTTAGTAAAAGCAGTAAATAAACAATCAAAAAAACTTTGGCATGTTTCTAACTCTTTCATGATTCCCGAGGGAGAGGAATTGGCTAAAAAATTAACAAAGAGAACATTTGCAGATGCTGTTATTTTTCAAAATAGTGGTGCAGAGGCTACAGAGACTGCAATAAAAGTTGCAAGAAGATATTTTTATTCTCTAGGTAAACCAAAAAAGAATAGAATTCTTTGTATTAAAAATTCTTTTCATGGAAGAACTATTGCAGCAATAAACGCAAGTGGATCTAAAAAAATGTTAGAGGGATTTGGTCCAAAAGTAGGTGGTTTTGATCATTTTAAATTTGGAAACCACAATGAATTAAATAGAAAAATTACAAGTAAAACTGCAGCTATTATGGTCGAACCAATAATGGGTGAGGGAGGTATTAAAGTAATACCTAACTGGTGTCTCAAAGAACTAAGACAGATTTGTGATAAAAAAAAAATTCTTCTTATTTTAGATGAAGTCCAGTGTGGAGTTGGAAGATCAGGCAAGTTTTTTTCATATGAATATGCAAATATAAAACCAGATATAGTTCCAATAGCAAAAGGAATTGGAGGTGGATTTCCAATTGGCGCAGTGTTAATGACAAAAAAAGTTTCCAAGGCTATGGTTCCAGGTACACATGGATCCACTTTTGGGGGAAACCCCTTAGCAATGTCAGTTGGGAATGCTGTGATGGATGAAATTTTTAAAAAAGGCTTTCTTTCAAAAGTTAAAAGTAATTCAAAATATTTTATTTCAGAATTAAATAAAATTAAAAATAAATTTCCAAATATTATTAAAGAAATAAGAGGAAAAGGATTAATTTTGGGAATACAATTACATTATGACCAGACAAAATTTATACAAAGTCTAACGAAAAATAAATTATTAACAATCAGAGCAGCTGAAAATGTTATAAGAATTTTACCGCCATTAAATGTTAATAAAAATGAAATAAATATGGCTTTAAAAATCATCAATAAAGTTTGTGATAAATACAAAAAAAAATGAAAAATTTTCTTCATATTAGAGATATTCCCTCAAGAGACTTGAAAAAAATTATTTCTGATGCAAAAAAAAGAAAAGCTAAAAGAAAAAGATTAAATACACTTGATCCTGATAAGGACGCACCATTAAAAGGAAAAATTCTTTTACAGATGTTTGAAAAGTCTAGTTTAAGAACTAGATTAAGTTTTTATTTAGCTATTAAACAATTAGGTGGTGGATCCTTGACGTTAAGACCAGAGGAATTACACTTAGGTATTGGTAGTGAAAGTATAGCAGACACATCTAAAATTTTATCAACTTATGGTAATGCTTTTATGTTGAGAACAGACTCGGATAAAAAATTAGATCTATTCAAAAAATATTCAAGTATACCAATAATAAATGGGTTAAGCCCATCTTCACATCCCACTCAAGTTTTATCAGATATTTTTACAATTCAAGAAATTAAAAAGAAAAGTATTTCAAAATTAAAACTGTGTTGGATAGGCGATGCTAATAACAACATGATGAATAGCTTAGTAGAAGCATGTATAAAATTCTCTTTTTCTCTTAATATTGCATGCCCTAAAAGCTATCAGCCAAATAAAATGCTTATTTCTTTAATAAAAAAACAAAAAGGAAAAATTAAAATTTTTAATAAAAAAGAAATAGCTATTAAAAATTCTGATGTTGTAATGACAGACAAAATCATTTCTTTAAACGATAAAGTAAATAAAAAAAAGAAACTTAAATCATTTAAAAATTTTAAAGTGGATACAAAAACTATGAATTTAGCCAAGAAAGATGCAATATTTCTGCATTGTCTACCTAGAGGAAGTGAAGTTACAGAAGAAGTATTTCTTGGCAAGCAATCTAAAGTGTGGCAACAAGCTCTAAACAGAGTTTACGTTCAAAAGAGTATTTTATTGTATTGTTTTGGCAAACTAAGGTAGTTGTAAAGGACTATCAGCATTAGCATTCATATATAGAATTACCGAAGCTCTATCTTTCTCTTTTTTTAATCCTGCGAAAGCCATCTTGGTACCCTTTATATATGAAGCAGGTTTTATTAAAAAACTATTCATCTCTTGGAAAGTCCAATCCTTTCCAAATGCTATCAATGCTTTTGAATATTTGTAGTCTTCTAGAGCACCCATATTTCTACCTAGTACATTATAAAGTGCTGGGCCAATATTATTTCTTCCACCTTTCTTAATCGAATGACATGCGCTACATTTTTTAAAGACTTTCTTTCCATGATCAACACTTCCCATGGCTAATAGAGCAGCTATATCAACTGCTTCAACTGTCGAAGAAGCTTTTGAGCTATCTGTTTCGGCAAACTCAACTTTATAAGCTGATTTACTTGGCTTCTCTACGTAATAGATAATGTCTGAAACTTTAGTTATTCCAAATATAACAACAAAAATAACGACAACTGCTGCTATAATTTTGTTAATTTCAAATGAGTCCATGATTTTTAATTATTATCCTCGTATAACATGTTAAACAAAAAAAATACTAAATTTAAATTTTATTATTGCGTCTGAAAGACGCATAATACTTAGTTTATGAGCAATACAGTAATTTTAATCCCTTCAAGATTAGCCGCAAAAAGGTTACCAAATAAACCTTTATTAAAAATCAATAATATCTCAATTATCAATCATGTTTATAAAATTGCGAAATCATCTCTAATTGGAGAAAGTTATGTTGCAACAGGTGATAAAGAAATATTTGAAGAGGTAACTAAACACGGTGGAAAATGTATCTTAACCAAAAAAGATCATAAAACTGGAACTGACAGAATTTTTGAGGCTTATCAAAAGATAAAAGATGATAATATAGAATATATAATAAATCTTCAAGGAGATGAACCAATGCTGCATATTGAAGATGTTAATAATCTCCTACAAAAAACTATTGAAAAAAAATCTAAAATTTCAACATTAGCTTGTCAAATTGAAGATGAAAGATTTTTCTTAAATAAAAATATTGTAAAAGTGATCACAAAAGATGAACTTAATCAAAAAAATCTATCTACAGCATCATCTTTCACAAGAGAAATTGAAAATAATCAAAAAAAAATTTACCATCATATTGGAATTTATATTTATAGTGTTTCGTATTTAGAAAAGTTTGTGCAATTAGAACAAACTCAGAATGAAAAATCACAGAAACTAGAGCAATTAAGGCTACTGGATAACAATATCGAAATAGACGTTGGATTGGCAAAAACTAAACCAATTGGTGTAGATACAACTGAAGATTATCTAGAAATAAAAAAAATTATGGAATATAAAAAATAAATTATGAAAATAGCTTATCAAGGTGTTGCAGGAAGTTATAGCGAAAGTTGTGCTAAAAAAATGTATCCAGAGTGTGAAACAATACCCTGTAAAACATTTGATGAATGCTTTGAAAGGTCTAGTCAAGATAATTCAATTAAATCTTTAATTCCTGAATCAAATAAAACAACTGGAAATATTGGTGTCGAGTATTTAATTTTTAAATATAGATTAAATATTTATGCAGAGCATTTTTTTCCAATTAACCATAATCTTTTGGGTATAAGAGGAGCTAATATAAGTGATATAAAAGATGTTTACTCTCATGCTCAAGCATTAAGTCAATCTTCAAGTTTTATTAAGAAAAAAAAATTCATTGAAAATGTAAGGGCCGATACTGCCGGTTCAGCAAAATTTGTTTCAGAAGCTAAAGACAAATCTAAAGCAGCAATAGCCTCAAGTTTAAGCGCTGAAATATATGGTCTTAAAATATTACAAGAAAATGTGCAGGACGATAAAGACAACGTAACTAGATTCTTGTTACTAGGAAAAGATATCTTTCAACCAGATTTCAGTGAAGAAAGTCACATAACATCGATATTATTTAAGTTAAAAAGTAAACCAGCAGCCTTGTATTCTGCATTGTCAGGTTTTGCAATAAATGGAGTTAATATGAGTAAATTACAAAGTTTTCCTGAAAAGAACTCTTTTTCCTCATATTTTTTTCTATGTGATATTGATGGACACATAGAATCTCCAAAAATTAAAAACTCATTAGAAGAATTGGGTCTACATTGCCAAGATATGCACGTTCTAGGTGTTTATAAATCTGATAAATTTAGACAAAAATAAATTTATAACTTTCTTGTAGAATAGAAATTTTTATTGATATAATAAAGTTGGAGGCCAGTCAGGTGGTGTTACCACAAATCCCCTAGGATCGAAAGATAGCAAGGGTAGTGAGTATTTTCCAGGTTGGTTGGTCTCCTTAATAATGACAGAAAATTCAAAAGTACTAGCTTTAAAATACAGACCTCAGATATTTGAGGACTTAATTGGCCAAGAGGTTATTGCTGAAACAATTAAAAACTCAGTCATCTCAGATAAAGCTGCTAACGCATTTTTATTTACTGGTATTAGAGGTGTTGGAAAAACTACTTTTGCAAGAATAGTTGCCAAAGCATTAAATTGTGAGAATGGTGTTGAAAATCTTTGCAAAAAAGATTTTTGTGAACATTGTAATTCAATTGTTAACTCAAACCATATTGATGTTTTAGAGATGGATGCTGCAAGTAAGACTGGTGTTGATGATGTAAGGGAGCTTATTGAATTTTCAAGATATGGACCAACAACTGCTAAATATAAAATATTTATTATTGATGAAGTTCATATGTTAAGCAAACAAGCATTTAACGCACTTTTAAAAACTCTTGAGGAACCACCAAAATATTTAAAATTTATTTTTGCAACGACCGAAATCAAAAAAATTCCTGTAACAGTAATATCGAGATGTCAACGTTTTGATCTCTCTAGAGTAAAATCTGAAGAGCTTTTTAATTATATAAAAATGATTAAAGACAAAGAAGGAGGAAAAGTTTCTGATGAAGCTTTAAAATTAATTGTTAAAATTTCAGAAGGATCTGTTAGAGATGCATTATCTTTGTTAGATCGTGGACTTGTGGCCAATCAAAATGATGATGAATTAAATCTAGATAAAGCACGAAGTATTTATGGATATTTTGATAAAAGTTCTCTGATAGAATTAATAAAAAATCTGTTTAGTGGTGATGAAAAAAAAGTATTTGAGTTGTATAGAAAAATTTATGATTCAGGTGTAGATCCCAAAATTTTTTTGAATGATTTTCTTGAGGTTTTATATTACCTAAAAAATATCAATTTTATAAAACTAGATGGAAATAATTTTTCTCTAAATGATCAAGATTTTAGTAATCTTTCCATAATATCTGAAAACTTAGATCCAAAGGACATAATCCTTTTTTGGCAATTTACACTTGATACAATTGAGGAAATTAACATTGTTTCAAATCCAAATTTATCGGTTGAAATGTTCCTTTTCAGATTAATGAGAATAAAAGGTTTTAAGGAGAAGGATGTTGAGGAAAGCTTTACTGGAAAAAATAATGATACTTTAATTAAAGAACCTAAAAAAAAAAATATAAGTAAAACAATAGATCAAATCAAAAATATTTCACAACAAGAAAAAATTGAACCAAATTTAAATAAAGATGAAGTAATAAATGAACTTAAAATAGATTCATTTGAAAGTTTGATAAATCTATGTACGGAAAGGAAAGAAGCTAAGCTTAAATATGAGCTTGAAACTAATACAAATTTAGTTTCATTCTCTGAGGGTTTAATAGAAATATCTTTTAATGAAAACTTAGACAAAGACTTTATTAAAAATCTATCTAACAAGCTGTACGAATGGACATCCAAGAGATGGATTATTTCTCTATCAAAAAACCAAGGACAAATCTCAAAAAAAGAAAAAAATAAAATTGATGAGAAAAAAATATTTGATGATGTTAAAAAGTCTGAAGCATATAAAAAAGTGATCGAAGCATTTCCTGATGCGGAATTAATAAATGTTGAGTTGAAAGAGGATTAGAATGACAGATTTTTCAAAATTAATGGAAAAAGCTAAAGAAATTGAAAGCAAAATGAAAGAAAGCCAAGAAAAAATTAAAAAAATCGAGGTGGAAGGTGTCTCGGGAGCTAATGATGTAAAGGTTACGTTAAATGGAGAGGGAACTATGATCTCAATAAAATTTAGCGAAAATGTTTTAAAAGAAGAAAAAGTAATAATAGAAGATCTTATTACTGCTGCTTATAATAACGCAAAATCGCAACTTAAATCAAAAACAGCAGATGAAATTTCTAAGGCTTCAGGAAATTTTGGAATACCTGGATTTAAGTGGCCTTTATAATTTAAATGCAAAATATTCCTGAAATAGAAAATTTAATCAAACTAATATCTAAATTACCAGGGCTAGGACCTAAGTCTGCAAAAAGGATGATTTTGAAAATGATTAATAATCGTCAAGAATTATTAAAACCATTAGCTCAAAACTTGAGCGAAGTATTTAAAAATGTGATTAGATGTAAAATTTGTGGAACCTTAAAATCAAATAATAGTCCATGTGATAATTGTGAAAGTAAGAGTAAAAAATTTAATAAAATTTGTGTTGTAGAAAATATTTCAGATCAATGGGCAATAGAAAGTTCATCTATTTTTCAAGGTTACTTTCATATTCTTGGAGGAACACTTTCAAATAATAATAGTCAAAACAAGGAAGATCTGCTGATCAATTCCCTAGTAGAAAGAATAAGTAGGGATAATATAGATGAGGTAATTTTAGCAACAAGTGCTACTGTCGAGGGCCAAACCACTGCATTTTATATTCAGGATACTTTAAAAAAAACAAACATTAAAATTTCAAAATTAGCTCAAGGTTTACCAGTAGGCGGTGAAATCGAAAATTTAGATGACGGTACTCTGATATCTGCATTTAAAAATAGAAAAAAGATAGAAGCTTAATTAGCTTTTTTTAATTAATCTGTTTAAATGTAAAAGTGGTTCTGTATAGCCAGAGGACTGTGACTTTCCATGAAAAATTAATTCACATGCCGCTTTAAAAGCAATAGATTTATCATACTCTGGTGACATACTTTCGTAGTCAGAGTCATCTTCATTCTGTTTATCTACTACTTTTGCCATTTTTTTTAAAATTTCAAGAACCTGTCTATTCGAACATAAGCCATGATGAAGCCAATTCGCGATATGTTGAGATGAAATTCTCAAAGTTGCTCTATCTTCCATTAACCCAATATCATTAATATCAGGAACTTTGGAACAACCTATGCCTTGATCAATCCATCTGACTACATAACCCAAAATAGTTTGAGCAGAATTTGAAATTTCAGTATTAATTTCATCAACAGACCAATTAGGACGATTTGCTATCGGAATAGTAAGAAGATCAGATAATTTTGATGGCTCTCTTTTTAATATTTCTTTTTGTTTTTCAAATACATTTACTTCATGATAGTGCATAACATGTAATGCAGCAGCAGTTGGAGAAGGAACCCAAGCACAATTTGCGCCAGCATTGACATGTCCAATCTTTTGTTCCATCATTTCGTTCATTTTATCAGGCATGGCCCACATTCCTTTCCCTATTTGGGCAACTCCTGAAAATCCACATTTTAAGCCTATATTCACATTATTATCCTCATAAGTTTTAATCCATTTAGACTCTTTCATATCTCCTTTTTTGATCATTGGTCCAGCTTCCATTGAAGTGTGCATCTCATCACCAGTTCTATCTAAAAATCCAGTGTTTATAAAAAATACTCTATCTTTAAGTGTCCTAATACATTCTTTAAGGTTTGCAGATGTTCTTCTTTCTTCATCCATAATTCCACACTTAATTGTATATTTTTCTAATTTTAAAACTTCTTCAACTTTTGTAAAAATTAAATTAGTAAATTCTGTTTCCTCTGGACCATGCATTTTTGGTTTAACAATATAAATTGACCCTTTTCTAGAATTACCTTTTCTGTTTAAATCATGAATACAAGCTGCTGAGGTTATGAAAGCATCCATTATTCCCTCAGGAACTTCTGATCCATCATTTAAAGTGATTGCAGGGTTTGTCATTAAGTGTCCAACATTTCGCACAAGCAAAAGACTTCTTCCGTGAAGTTTTAACTTTTCACCATTTAATGAAGTGTAACTTCTATCTGGATTAAGTTTTCTTTCTAATTCTTTACCATTTTTTTCAAATATTGATTTTAAATTTCCTTTCATCAATCCGAGCCAATTTCTATAACAAGTTACTTTATCTTCGGCATCTACTGCGGCTACACTATCTTCATGGTCACATATTGTTGAAACAGCAGACTCAACTATAATATCACTTATCCCAGCAGCATCTCTTGCAGCACTAAATGCTCTAGGATTAATAATTATTTCAAGATGAAGATTATTATTTTTTAAGATTATAGCATTTGGTTTGGCCGCATCCCCTCTATGACCAACAAACTTCTCTAAATCTGATAAATTATGTTCTTTATTTTCCTTATAGATTGAGAGTTTTTTATTATTTACTGCTAGACCTGTAATATCTTTCCAGTCAAGATCATTTATTGGAAAATATTTATTCAAAAAATTTCTAGTATATTTAATTACTTCTTGTCCTCTTAAAGGATCATATTTTTCACTTCCACTTTCTTCAGACTCTATTATGTTTGATCCATAAAGACTGTCATATAAGCTTACCCATCTTGCATTCGCAGCATTCAAGCTATATCTAGAGTTCATTATTGGAACAACTAATTGTGGTCCTGCTATATTAGATATTTCTTCATCTAAATTTTTAGTTGATATTTTAAAATCTTCACCTTCTTTTTTTAAATAACCTATTTCTTCCAAAAAATTTTTATATTTATTATAGTCAATCTCTCGGTCTCTATTTTTTTTATGCCACAGATCTATTTCTTGTTGCAATGTTTCTCTGATTTCGAGTAATTTTTTATTTTTAGGTGCTAATTCATGCACCACTTTGTCAAAACCTTCCCAGAACTCGTCAGGACCAACATCAGTATCTAGTAAAAGCTCATTTTTGACAAAATCAGCTAGTTCTTTTGCTACAGATAAGTTGTGGATTTTGATGTATTGCTCTCTCATAAATTGAAAATCTTATAATAAATTGTCATTTTTGCGCAATCAAAATTACTTATTTTAACAATTTATTGCCTTTTTTGTTTATAATACATACCTTAAATGAAAAATTACCTAAATTTTGAGACAGATATCAAAAATCTTGAGGAGGAATTAGATAAACTAAAAGACCCTTATAATCAGGAGGGATTATCTGAAGTCGATACTTCAAGAATAAGCAAAGTTGAAGAGGAAATAAATGAAAAGTTACAGAAAATTTACTCTAACCTAGATCCTTGGCAGACAGCATTAGTTGCTCGTCATGAAGATAGACCCAAAGCGAAATTTTTTGTTGAAAATCTTTTTGATGACTTTATCCAACTTTCTGGAGATAGATATTATGGTGAGGATAAAGCTGTTATAGCTGGTTTTGCAAAATTCGACGGTAAATCTGTTTTAGTAATTGGTCAAGAAAAGGGGTCAGATCTTAATAAAAGAATAGATCATAATTTTGGAATGATGAGACCAGAGGGTTACAGAAAAACAATTAGACTTATGGAGTTAGCTAACAAGTTTAAAATTCCAATTATTTCTATCGTAGATACACCAGGAGCATATCCAGGAGTTGGCGCAGAGGAAAGAGGTCAAGCTGAAGCAATAGCAAAATCTATTGAATGCTCTATGAAGTTAACAGTCCCTACAATTGCGATAATAATTGGAGAGGGTGGATCTGGAGGAGCAATAGCTTTAGCATCATCTAATAAAGTGATTATGCTTCAAAACGCAATATACTCAGTCATTTCTCCAGAAGGATGTGCTACCATTTTATGGAGAGACCCAAAAAAAACTTTAGAGGCTGCAACTGCAATGAAAATGTCATCTACCGATCTTTTAAAATTAAATATAATTGATGAAATAATTCCAGAACCAGTTGGTGGTGCTCACAGAGACAAAGATCTGATTTTGGATAATGTAAGAGGCTCATTAAAGAAAAATTTAGATTTTTTTCAGACAATGGGTAAAGATGAAATTCTTACTCATAGAAAAAATAAATTTTTGTCAATTGGAAGAAATAAAGGATTTACGACACAATCAAATGATGCAAATGATCTATCTATGAAGGCAAGTATGCTTGAAAATATTAATCAAAACTTTAAAAAGAATTCTAAAATTTATTATGGTATTTTTGCTATCGCTTTATTAATTTTACTTTTAAGTATTCTTTTATAAAGCTCCATGGCAATGTTTATATTTCTTCCCAGAATTACAAGGGCAAGGTTCATTTCTTCCAATCTTTTTTGTTGAAAGCTCGTCAAATTTTTTACTTAAATTTTCATTGCTTTGTTCCTCTTGGCTATTTTCTATTAGTTTTAAATTAAATAAAATTGTAATTAAATCATACTTAAGTTTACTTAATAAATTTTCAAAAAGTGTAAATGCCTCTTTCTTATATTCTACCAAAGGATCTCTTTGTCCATAAGATCTCAAACCAATGACTTGTCTTAATTGTTCTAAATATTGAATATGTAATTTCCAATTTTGATCAATTAGTTGTAAAAAAATTCTTTTTTCTATCTCGTTATATTGATCTTCATTTAACATTTTTATTCTTTCTTCTCTTGAATTGTTAAATTTATTTTTTATTTTTTCCTCAAAAATCTTATTTTCAAGATTAACTAATTCATTAATTTCACTCTCTTCAAATGATTTCCCAAATAAAGATTTCAATTGCATATTTATTTCATTTGATCCTGCATTAGCTAACTTTTTTGTTTTTCTAAGTTTCAGATCATCAATAATTTCATTCAAAAAATTTTCAGAATATTGTTTAGAATCTTTATTTTCTATTACTTCATTTCTTTGTGAAAATATAACTTGCCTTTGATCGTTTAACACATTGTCAAACTTCAAAAGAGTTTTTCTTATATCAAAATTCCTTGCCTCAACTTTTTGCTGTGCTCTTTCTAAAGCTTTATTTATCCATGGATGGTCTATACTTTCCCCATCTTTAAGTCCAAGTTTTTCAAGTATATTATTCATAGATTCAGACCCGAATATTCTCATTAAATCGTCCTCCAAACTGACATAAAATATAGAACTACCTTCATCGCCTTGTCTGCCTGATCTACCTCTTGCTTGATTATCTACTCTCCTACTTTCCATTCTTTCTGTACCAATAACAAATAATCCTCCCAATTTTTTTATTTCAGCCTTATCACTTTCATCTTGACCTCCTAATTTGATATCAACACCTCTTCCAGAAATACTAGTCGTAATAATTATTGAGTTTCTTTTTCCTGCATCTGCAATGATTTCAGCCTCTCTTTGGTGATTCTTAGCATTTAAAACTGTGTGTTTTATATTTTTTTTACCTAATAGATTTGAGTAGTGTTCAGATTTATTTATACTTGAAGTGAAGACTAATAAAGGTTGTCCTTTTTTATTACATTCAACAATCTTACTAATTATTGCCTCATCTTTTTCGTTACTAGTCCTGAATATTTGATCATTCGAATCTTTTCTTATCATCTTCTTATTAGTAGGAATCGATACAACTGGTAGATTATAAATTTCAAAAAACTCCTCTGACTCTGTCAATGCTGTACCAGTACATCCAGCTATTTTTTTATAAAGTTTAAAGAAATTTTGGTAGGTAATTGATGCTAAAGTTTGATTTTCAGCATTAATTTTTAAATTTTCTTTTGCTTCTAGACTTTGATGAAGACCATCACCAAACCTTCTTCCTGGCAATTGTCTACCTGTTTGTTCATCAATTATTATTATCTGTCCATCTTTAACGATGTAATCTCTACCACTCTGGAAAAGATGAATAGCACGTAAGGATTGATTAACTAAATGAACAATATGAAGATTTTCTGGATCGTAAAAATTTTTATTTTTAAGTATACCAGCATTAGAAAATATATTTTCAACATTATCCACACCTTTATTAGTTAATAAAATGTTTCTATCTTTCTCATCTATCTCAAAATCTTCCTCCTTTAAATTTTTTACAAGTTTATCAATAGCTATATATTGATTAGTTTTATCTTCCGTTGCTCCTGAAATTATAAGAGGTGTTCTAGCTTCATCAATTAAACATGAATCAATTTCATCAACAATCGCATAATTATGTTCTCTTTGAACCATCGTTTCTTTGGAAAATTTCATATTATCTCTTAAATAATCAAAGCCCAGTTCGCTATTAGTAGAATAAGTTATATCTTTTAAATAATTTTCTTTTCTTTCCAAGTCATCTTGTCCAGTATTAATATATCCACAAGTCAAACCTAAAAAATTATAAATCTTACCCATATTTTCGCTATCTCTTTTAGCCAGATAATCATTTACAGTTACAATATGGACACCTTTCTTTTCTAGAGCATTAAGGAAAGCTGCAAGAGCTATAGTTAATGTTTTACCCTCTCCAGTTTTCATTTCTGCGATCTTATTCTCATGGATTACAACACCACCAATTAACTGAACATCAAAGTGTCTTTCATTTCTAATTCTTTTAGAGGCTTCTCTTACCATTGAGAAAGCCTCAGGTAATACATCGTTTAGACTTTTGCCGTTTTTAACATCTTTAACTAGCTGCTCGGTTTTTTTAGGAAACATTTCGTCAGATAAACTTTCTAAATCTTTTTCCAAAAGATTTACTTTATTGACTATTTGCTGAATTCGTCCTAGTTCCTTTTCATTTCCGCTCTTAATAAGCTTTGAAAATATTTTAAGTGGGTTGAACATTTTGATATATAATTAAATATTAGAAATATATAGTAATTAATTAATTATTTTAAATATCATGAAATTTAACATAAACAATTTTATAAAAAATAGTAGTCATGGTCCAAAAATTGTTGATTTTCAGGATTTAGATCATATTGATGGTGTCTCAATTTCTGCAGTCAACGCTGGCTTATACAAATTTAAGAGAGATGATTTAGTTTTATTTTATTTTAGAGATGGAGCAAATTATGCCTCTGTATACACTCAATCAAAGTTAATATCAGAAAATTTAAAATGGAATAAAAAAATTAAATCAAAAAAAATATACGCATTATTAGTTAATACTAGAAATGCCAATGCATTAACAGGTTCAGAAGGCTATGACGCATTGAAGAAAATTTCTTTAGACTTGTCATCAAAATTAACTCAGATACAGAAAAGAGATGAAGATACTCCAAAACAAATTTTTTCAAAAGAAATACTTTTTGGTTGTACAGGCACTATAGGGGAGCAATTCCCTTTAGAAAAAATAAAAGTTTCACTAACAGAACTAGTTAAAAAAATAAAATATACCCAAAATAAATTAATTTGGATAAAAGCTGCAATGGGTATTATTACAACAGATTTAAAACCAAAATTAGCAATGGCTGAAACCAACATTGGATCATCAAAGATTAAAATTTATGGAATAGCAAAAGGATCAGGAATGATTTACCCAAATATGGCAACAACTTTAGGTTATATATTTACAGACGCAACTTTACCTTCATCAGTTCTTAGAGATATCTTAAAAAGCAATATAAAGACAACTTTTAATGCAATCTCATGTGATGGTGACACTAGTACAAATGATATGGTCTCACTATTTTCTACAAATAAAGTCAAAAACCCTGAAATTAAAAAATTTAGTGATAAAAGAATTGCAAATTTCAACAAAGCAATGCATGAAGTATTGTTAAATTTGGCAACCCAGGTTGTTTCTGATGGCGAGGGAGCTTCTAAATTAATTTCGATTAATTGCATTAATTGCAAATCAGAAAAAGATGCAAAAAATATATCATTTAAAATTGCAAATTCATTGTTAGTGAAGACTGCAATTGCAGGAGAAGATCCTAATTGGGGAAGAATAGCTATGGCAATTGGTAACAGCGACTCAAAAATTAATGAAAAAAAACTATCTATAACAATTGGATCTTTAAAGATTTATTACAAAGGGTCTATTTTCAAAAACTATGACGAAAAAAAAGTCATGGAATATATGAAAGGTCAATTAATTGAAATTGAAGTTGATATTGGTCAAGGAAATAAAAGTTTTAAAGCTTATACTATGGATCTAACAAAAAAATATATTGAAATAAATGCAGATTATAGAAGTTAAGCTTATTGAAATTAACTAAATTAATATTTAAATACTTACTATGATTAAATATCTCCTAAGATGTAAAAACTGTCATAATGAATTTGAGAGTTGGTTTGGAGCTTCCGAAGAATACGATAAACTAAAAAAGTTAAAGCTTATAAACTGCCCTGATTGTGAGTCATTAAATGTTGAAAAATCATTAATGTCTCCTAATTTATTAAATACTAAAAAAAAAGGAAATGTAAGTGATATTAAAAAATTTAAAGATGTAAAAAAAAAACTTGCTGATTACAAAAAATTTGTAAAAGAAAATTTTGATTATGTTGGGGAAAACTTTACCTACAAAGCAAGATCACTTCATTATGATAAGAAAAAACCTAAAAAAGGCATTTATGGAAGTGCATCACTTAAAGATATTAAGGAATTGAGAGAAGAAGGAATAGAAACAGATATTATTCCATGGATCGATGACGATAAAAACTAAACTTTTTTAAATTTAGAAATATAATTTACAGATTTATCATTTGAGACAGACCATTTTTTTAAAATTGGGTTAAAAGTCATTCCATCAATTTTTTTTAAGGTTAAAGAATTTTTTTTACAAATTTTAATTAAATATTCTGGTTTAATAAATTTTTCCCAATCATGAGTACCTATTGGAAGCCATTTTAGAATATATTCTGCTCCTATTATAGCAAATAAATAAGATTTCAATGTTTTATTCAATGTAGCAATAAACATTACACCTGATTTTCTTAAAAATTTTGAACTTTCTTTTATGAACGTTTCAACATCATCAACATGCTCAACAATTTCCATATTTAAAATTATATCAAATTTTGTTTTAATTTTTAAATTTTCTGGGGATGCATTATAATATTTTATTTTGAGTTTACTTTTTTTTAGATGATGCTTTGCGACTTCAATATTTTTATATGATGCATCTATTCCAGTAACTTCTGCTCCTAATTTTGCCATTGGTTCGGAAAGTAATCCACCTCCACAGCCTATGTCTAGTATCCTTAAACCTTTTAAGGGTTTATTATCATTTTTAATTTTATACTCAGACATAATTGTATCTCTTATGTATTTTATTCTAATTGGATTAAATTTATGTAAAGGCTTAAATTTGCCATTAGGATTCCACCATTCTTCAGCGATTCTCGTAAATTTTTCTATTTCTTTTTTATTTATTGTGTTATTTTCCATTGTTTATTGACTTTACAATTAAGATGTATTTTATCAATATATTTTAACGTAATGTAAAAAAAACTATCAATGAAAATAATTGTTTTAAAATTTGGAGGCACTTCGGTAGGCTCAATAGAGAGAATAAAAAAAGTAGCTAAGATTATTGCAAAATATAAAAAAAAATATGGTGTAATTGTTCTATCGTCTGCAATGAGTGGTGTGACAAATAACTTAATAAATTTATCAAAGAAAATTAGCAAAAATTTTTCGGCATCAGAACACGATGTTTTGGTTTCATCGGGAGAGCAAATGTCTTGTGCTTTGATTTCAGCAGAGTTAATTAATAAAGGCCATAATTCAAGATCATGGATGTCATGGCAAATTCCTATCCTCACGGAAGGAAAGTATAAATTTTCAAGAATAAATAAAATAAATAAAGCACAAATTCATAGATATTTAAAAGAGGGTGGAATTCCAATTATCACTGGTTTTCAAGGGATAAATAGTGAAAATAGAATAACAACTATTGGTAGAGGCGGTACAGATGCTAGTGCAATAATGTTTGCAAAGTTTTTTAATGCCGAAAAATGCATAATATACACTGATGTAGATGGTGTTTATTCTACTGATCCAAATAAACTTAAATCAGCCAAAAAAATAAAAATAATATCTTATGAAGAAATGTTAGAAATGGCTTCACTCGGTGCTAAAGTTATGCAGCCACATTCCATTCAAGATGCAAGGCTAAACAGAGTAGATATAGAAGTAAAATCGTCATTCACTGACAAAAAGGGAACTCTTATCACAAAAAGAAAAAATATATTAAATAATAAGATTATAACTGGTATCTCAAGTACTACAAACGATGCAAAAGTGACGCTTTTGGGTGTAAGGGATAGACCAGGTATTGCGGCATCAATTTTTAAACCTTTGTCTGAAAATTCTATCAATGTAGATATGGTAGTACAGAATATTTCGGCTGATGGAAGGGAAACTGATTTAACTTTTACAATCAAATCAGAAGACTTGGCCAAAACAAAAAAAATAATTTTGCAAAATAAAAAAATTAATTTTAAGAACTTAATATTTGATAAAAATGTATCTAAAGTTTCAATAATTGGTGTTGGTATGGTTACTACCCCAGGGGTTACTTATAGGATGTTTCAATCTCTTGCTAATAAAAAAATTAATATACTAGTTATTTCAACTTCAGAAATAAAAATTTCTGTTTTAATAGATAAAAAAAATGTTCAAAAAGCTATATTAGCTTTACATAAAGAGTTTAAATTAAATAAATAATTATGAATATTAGACCATTTAGAGAGATTAAGAGACGAAAAACAAAAGAAATAAATGTTGGTGATGTAAAAGTTGGTGGAGATAATCCAATTACAGTTCAGTCAATGACAAATACACTAACTAAAAATGTAAAAGAAACAATTAAACAAATAGAGGGAATTTCAGAAGCTGGAGCTGATATTGTTAGAGTATCTTGTCCTGATGAGGACTCAACAAAAGCTCTAAAAGATATAATTAAGAATAGTCCACTACCAATTGTTGCAGACATTCACTTTCATTACAAAAGAGCTATAGAGGCAGCCGAGAGTGGTGCTGCTTGTCTTAGAATTAATCCTGGGAATATTGGCGATAGAAAAAAAATTAAAGAGGTTATTACAGCAGCAAAAAATAATAATTGCTCTATTAGAATAGGTGTTAATGCTGGGTCTTTAGAAAAGGATTTATTAGAGAAATTCAAAGAACCTTGTCCGCAAAGTTTAGTGGAGAGTGCATTAAGAAACATAAGTATTTTAGAAGATTTAGATTTTTATGAATTTAAAGTAAGTGTTAAATCTTCTGACGTATTTTTATCTATCGAAGCCTATAGACAACTTTCAAAAGTTACTAACTACCCTTTACATTTAGGAATTACAGAAGCAGGAACTTTCCTTCCTGGAAGTATAAAATCATCTATAGGATTTGGATCACTTCTATTGAGTGGAATTGGAGATACTATAAGAGTTTCATTATCTGATGATCCTGTTCAGGAAATAAAAGTTGGCAATGAAATTCTGAAATCACTAAATTTACGTAATAGAGGTGTTAAAATTATTTCATGCCCATCATGTGCTAGACAGGCTTTTGATGTAATTAAAACTGTAAAAAAATTAGAGGATAAATTATCGCATATAAAAACTCCTATATCTTTATCAATAATCGGCTGTGTTGTTAATGGACCAGGCGAGGCTGCACAAACTGACATTGGTATTACTGGAGGAGGTAAAGGAAATAATATGCTTTACTTAAATGGTATTGAAAGCAAGAAAATATCGAGTGATGAAATGATCTCCAAAGTCGTAAAATTAGTAGAAGAAAAAGCAGAAGAAATCGAAAAAGACCTATAATGGTACCCTTATCAAAAGTCCAAGACCTAATTGCAAAACATTCAAAATTGGAAAAAGAACTTTCAGCACAGACAATTGATAAAAAATCTTTTGCAGAAAAGTCAAAGGAATATTCTGATTTGAATGAAATAATTAATGAGGCAAATTCTTATTTAAATTACCAAAAAAATAAAAATGATTTGGAGAAAATAATTAATGATAATGGCTCAGACAAGGAAATAAAAGATCTAGCAATAAGTGAGCTTAATGAACTTGAACAAAATAATGAAAATAATGAAAAAAAAATAAAACTTTTTTTACTACCTAAAGATGAGGCTGATACCAAAAATGCGATTATTGAAATTAGAGCTGGAACAGGAGGCCTAGAAGCTAGCTTATTTGCCTCAGATTTATTTAAGATGTATGAAAAGGTAAGCAATAAAAAAAAATGGTTACTTGAAGTGATATCCATCTCCAAAAGTGATGCGGGCGGTTTAAAAGAGGTTATTGCATCCATAAAAGGTAAAAATATTTATTCTGCATTGAAATATGAAAGTGGTGTTCACAGAGTACAAAGAGTTCCTGATACTGAAACTCAAGGTAGAGTTCATACTTCAGCAGCTACAGTCGCTGTAATGCCCGAGGCCGAGGATGTGGATGTTAAGATAGAGGATAAGGACTTAAGAATAGATGTATTTAGAAGTAGTGGTCCTGGTGGCCAAAGTGTGAATACAACAGATTCAGCTGTTAGAATTACTCACATACCAACGGGAATAGTTGTAAGCCAGCAAGACGAAAAATCGCAGATAAGAAATAAAGAAAAAGGTTTAAAAATCCTTAGATCAAGAATTTATGAGCTAGAGCGACAAAGAAGAGATGAGGAAAGATCTAAAGATAGAAAAAGTAAAATCGGAACTGGTGATAGATCAGAAAGAATTCGAACTTATAACTTTCCACAAGGGAGAGTAACAGATCATAGAATAAATTTAACTCTACATAAATTATCTGAATTTATGGAAGGAGAAATATTCGATGAAATGATTGAAAGTTTAGTTTTACAAGCTCAAGAAAATGAACTTAGTGTTATCTAAATATGAATTACAGTCAAATACTTAAAAAAGGTGAAAATTTATTAAAAAAAAACAACATTAAAAATCCTTATCTCGATACAGAATTGATTTTATCTAAAGTAATAAAGAAAGAAAGAGAGGAAATATTATTAAATCCAAATAATAAATTAAATAATAAAGATATTATTAAATTCAAAAATTATTTAATAAGAAGGAAAAAAAAAGAGCCAATAGCTTATATTCTTGGTCATAAATATTTTTGGAAGCATAAGTTTTTTACTAATAAATTTGTTTTGATCCCAAGGCCGGATACAGAATTAGTAATTGAAGAAGCATTAAAATTTTTACCTGATGATAATTCAAAAAAAATCCTAGATATTGGAACTGGATCGGGATGTATTCTACTTTCAGTCTTAAAAGAGAGACCAAAATGTAGAGGTACAGCTATAGATATATCTATAAAAGCTATAAATGTTGCTAAAACTAATGCAAAATTACATCAATTAGAAAATAAAATTAATTTTATTAATATCGATATTGACAAATATAATTCAAATAACTATGATTTAATTATATCTAATCCTCCATACATAAATAGTATTGATTTAAACAGATTAGATGATGATATAAAATTCCATGAACCTAAACTAGCATTGTCAGGAGGTTCAGATGGATTTAGAAATATAGAAAAAGTAATTGTTAAAAGTAAAAAATTGTTAAAAATAAACGGAAAGTTGATATTGGAGATTGGTCACAAGCAAAAAGATAAATCTATACAAATATTAAAAAAAAATGGTTTCTATATTAATAAACTATCAAAAGATTTATCCGGGAAAGATAGATGCGTTGTAAGCACTAGATTATAAAAATGAATAATTACAAAAATAACAGACGAGGACGATTTAAATCAAATAACGATAGAGGTTTTAGAAGAAACGGAAATGGACATAAAGCTAATGGTGACTTTAACAATGGATCCTCATTTAAAAGAAGACACCCTGGTAAAAATAACCAAAACGCAGCAAAGCTTGTTGAGAAATATAATGACCTTGCCAGAGAGGCTCTATCAAATGGAGACAAAATTTTGTCAGAAAATTATTTACAGCACTCTGATCACTTTTCAAGAATTCTTATGTCCCAAGAAATTTCAAAAAACAATGCTGGAGATCTTACGGAGACTAGTATTAATCAAGTAACAGTCGAAACTGATACAAAAGAAGTTGAAGATACTTCATCTAATTAATTACATACTTGAAATTAATTCTGATTTTAAAACATCAATTTTGATTTTATTTACCTCAAATTTTTTTCTTTTATCACCTTTTAATATTTTTCCAGATGGAAGCTTTAGTTTTTGAGAGTTTATTTTTTTGCCATTTTCAATAACTTCATAATGTAGATGAGGACCAGTGGACAAGCCAGTTGATCCCACATATCCAATTATCTGACCTTGTTTTACTCGTGCACCTTTCTTTATACCTCTTCCAAACTTTGACATGTGAGCATAAACAGTTTGATAAACTCTGTTATGTTTTATTTTTACACAATTTCCTCCACCACCACACCATTGAGCTCGTACTACTAGTCCATCTCCTGATGCAAGGATGGGAGTTCCAGTTGGAGCAGCAAAATCAGTTCCCGTATGCATTTTTGTAAAACCTAAAATAGGGTGTTTCCTTTTACCAAATGAAGATGATAATCTTGCTCCATTTATTGGAGTCTTCATTAAAGTTTTTCTCATACTTCTTCCGTTTTCATCAAAGTAATCAATTTTATTTTCTTCATATTGATGCCTGTAGAGTTTAAGATCTTTGTTTCGTAAATTAAGATTTGCAAAAATTATATTTCCAGTCTCAACAATTTTTCCATCTTCATTTGAAAATTCTTCATAAATAATTTGAAAACTATCATTTTTCCAAATATCTCTTTGAAAATCTACTTGAAAACCATACAGTCTAGCAAATTCAATTATAATATTTGGTTTTACCTTTAAGCTTAACGCTGTTTTATATAAGCTATTTTTTATTATACTCTCTTTATAAACTATTGCTTTTGTAAGATTTTTTTCTACAGTTTGTGAATTAAAATTATTTTTTTCAAAGTCTCTCAAATATATACTTTCTTTTTTTTTATTAATCTCAATTCTAAATTCCTCAATCCTTGGGTAATCTTTCTTATCAATTTTAAAATAGATTTTTTGATTTGGTCTTAGTATTTTTATATTTTTATTTTTTTTGACTGTTTGAAGAAATATTTTTTTTTCTTTTTTCGATATTGCTAAGCTATTAATTATATTTTCATAATTATCACCCTCTTTTACTTCATATTGAAATTCTGAATATCTATGCTCTAGTTGAGATGTTATTTTTGCAAATGTTTTTTTTAAGTAAATATTATTAAGGGTTTTTTTTAAATTTTTGTATTGTGAAACTTTGTTAGTCTCATAAAAATAAGTCACAAAACTTGTAATAATAATTAATAAAATTAACCATATAAAATGCGAAAGTGATTTTATTTTTTTTTTAAATTTTGGTATCACAGTTTAACGATAGAGTAAAAATGTTGATTTATATGACTTTTTAACACATTTTTTGTTTATCTAAAAACTTGATTTATAAATTATTTCCAATATAAGCGTCACACTCAACATATAAAACATGTTATTTATTGGGCTTAAAAGCTCAATTAGCTATTTAAATTGTTAAGATTTTAAGAAGAGAAGTGTGGACGGTTAAGGTTACCAAAATTTGTCGTACACACTTCAAAATTATACAAATATTATTCTTAGTATTTGTATAGAAGCTAGTGTGCGCCGTTTTTAAACTTGAGAGTTTGATCATGGCTCAGAACGTACGCTGGCGGCACGCCTTATACATGCAAGTCGAACGAAGTAGCAATACTTAGTGGCAGACGGGTGAGTAACATGTAGGTATCTTCCCTTTGGTGAGGAATAACACGAGGAAACTTGTGCTAATACCTCATAAGTCTTTACGGAGAAAGCTTTATGCGCCGAAGGATGAGCCTGCACTTGATTAGTTTGTTGGTGGGGTAATGGCCTACCAAGACTTTGATCTATAGCTGATCTGAGAGGATGATCAGCCACATTGGGACTGAGACACGGCCCAAACTCCTACGGGAGGCAGCAGTAGGGAATATTGCACAATGGAGGAAACTCTGATGCAGCGATGCCGCGTGAGTGAAGAAGGCCCTTGGGTTGTAAAGCTCTTTCGTCGGGGAAGAAAATGACTGTACCCGAATAAGAAGGTCCGGCTAACTTCGTGCCAGCAGCCGCGGTAATACGAAGGGACCTAGCGTAGTTCGGAATTACTGGGCTTAAAGAGTTCGTAGGTGGTTAAAAAAGTTGGTGGTGAAATCCCAGAGCTTAACTCTGGAACTGCCATCAAAACTTTTTAGCTAGAGTATGATAGAGGAAAGCAGAATTTCTAGTGTAGAGGTGAAATTCGTAGATATTAGAAAGAATACCAATTGCGAAGGCAGCTTTCTGGATCATTACTGACGCTGAGGAACGAAAGCATGGGTAGCGAAGAGGATTAGATACCCTCGTAGTCCATGCCGTAAACGATGTGTGTTAGACGTTGGAAATTTATTTTCAGTGTCGCAGCGAAAGCATTAAACACACCGCCTGGGGAGTACGACCGCAAGGTTAAAACTCAAATGAATTGACGGGGACCCGCACAAGTAGTGGAGCATGTGGTTTAATTCGAAGATACGCGCAGAACCTTACCAACACTTGACATGTTCGTCGCGACTCTAAGAGATTAGAGTTTTCGGTTCGGCCGGACGAAACACAGGTGCTGCATGGCTGTCGTCAGCTCGTGTCGTGAGATGTTGGGTTAAGTCCCGCAACGAGCGCAACCCTCACTTTTAGTTGCCATCATTAAGTTGGGCACTCTGAAAGAACTGCCAGTGATAAGCTGGAGGAAGGTGGGGATGACGTCAAGTCCTCATGGCCCTTACGTGTTGGGCTACACACGTGCTACAATGGCATTTACAATAGGAAGCAAGATGGCGACATCAAGCAAATCCTAAAAAGATGCCTCAGTTCGGATTGTACTCTGCAACTCGAGTACATGAAGCTGGAATTACTAGTAATCGCGGATCAGCGCGCCGCGGTGAATACGTTCCCGGGTCTTGTACACACCGCCCGTCACACCATGGGAGTTGGTTCTACCTTAAGGCAAGGTTTAAAACCCTTGACTACGGTATAGTCAGCGACTGGGGTGAAGTCGTAACAAGGTAGCCGTAGGGGAACCTGCGGCTGGATTACCTCCTTTCTAAGGATGATTAAGGATTATTTCTTAATCTAAATAATATAACAGGCTAATGTTGACCGTCCTCATTTCTCTTTTTAAAATTGTGTTTCTCCTTTGCAGAAAGGGGCCGGTAGCTCAGTTGGTTAGAGCACACCCTTGATAAGGGTGGGGTCGAAAGTTCGAGTCTTTCTCGGCCCACCATTTTTCTGGGGGATTAGCTCAGCTGGGAGAGCGCCTGATTTGCATTCAGGAGGTCAGCGGTTCGATCCCGCTATCCTCCACCAAGAAACACTTAGCTATTTTTTTTGTAAATACTTTTAATTATT